>CAIJYD010000110.1 GCA_903824785.1 uncultured Bacteroidota bacterium | reverse complement strand
TATATAAGAAAACGCACAAGGCCTGTTATGCAGTCCTTAGGCGAGTTGATAAGTGCTGCAGCTGCCAAGGAAATAAAGTTTGACGGAGATATCTCGGCAAATTTACAAAGGTTTATGGATTCTCATAATGAGCTATTTGCTAAAGGGTATTCAACTATTTCAAAAGCAACTCTAAGAAAAGCAGTAGAGCAGGCTACTATGAACGAAACGGATCCGCTGGAAGTTTTAAATGCACAGTTTGACAAGTGGGAAGAGTCCCGGCCAGACAGTGAAGCTAAAAGAGAATCTATAATGATTGCAGGGGCTGCATCGTTGCTTACATTTCAGTTAGGCGGAATGAGCAAGTTAATATGGGTAAACACCGGCAGCAGATCATGTCCATTCTGTGAAAATATGGACGGAAAAACAGTAAGTATATCTGAGCCATTCTTTCATAAGGGCGATGTACATAACCCGGAGGGTGCTGAAAAACCTCTTGATTTGGGTTTTGATGTAAGGCAGCCGCCCCTACATGATACTTGTATTTGCAGTTTGGCAGCGGGGTAAAAGAAAACAAGAGTTAATAATTATTTAAGGACCTTAACAGGTCCTTTTTTATTGGAGGTTAAAAGTGAAAAAAGAAAGACGATTTATAAATTGTGAAAATTTTGAATTGAGGGCAGAAGGAGACGAAAAACCAACTTTAGTTGGTAGGGTTTCACTATTCGATAACCCCGCTGTAATAGGTAGTTTTACTGAAATCTTTAGGAGTAAGGCATTCTCAAGAGCTATAAAAGAAAAGCAGGATGTTAGGGCTTTAAAAAATCATGACGTAAATCTGCTATTAGGACGCACCAAGAACAAAACTTTGGATTTAGCCGAAGATGACAAAGGTTTGCTAATGATAGCAAGCCCGCCTAATACACAAACTGCAAGGGATACCATAGAAGAAGTTAGAGAAGGCTACATAGATGAAATGAGTTTTAGTTTTACTGTCCCAAAGGGTGGAGAGAAATGGTCAACTGTTGATGGCAAAACTTTAAGAGAAATTTTTGACGCGGATCTATTTGATGTATCTGTTGTTACGTATCCTGCCTATGGGAAGACATCTGCAAGTGTAAGAAGTGAAGAAATCAGAAGCGCTGAAGAAGTTTACAGCGATTATATAAAAAGCGTTGAGGAGCTCCCGGGGGATAACTCAACTGCTGGTGATGAAGTGAGTAATCAGACGAGACAATCACTAATTGCCGCAAAACTAAAAATAAAAGAAATGATAGTGAAAGGGAATTAAGATGAAGAACATTGTTGAAATGTTACAGTCAAGAGCGAAAATAACTGCTGACATAAGGTCAGTTGTTGATGTGGCTGAAACAGAAAAAAGAGAACTGTCAGTAGAAGATAATGAAAAAATTGCGAAGCTTGAAGCTGATTTTGACAAAGTATCAAAAGAAATCGATCTTGAGCAGAGACAGCAGGAAAGGGAGAAAGCCGGAAAAGAAATATTTAACAAGCCAATTGACGCTGGTCTTGATTCCAGGGCAGATGATAAGTCTGCTGAAGTAAGGGCTGCATTTAACAAGGCTCTTGCCGGTTATGGCGAAAGTGAATATAGGGCACTGCAGGCAGATAATGCAACACAGGCCGGGTATCTTATAGCTCCTCAGCAGTTTTCAACTGAGCTTATAAAGGAAATAGATAATATTTTCTTTATAAGAAGTTTCGCAAGAAAATTTCCCCTGGTTAAAGCTGCATCCCTGGGCTTTCCAAAAATGACTGCAAGAATGGCAAAAGCTGCTCGAGGCTCTGAAATCGGCGCTCCGACTGCCGACAGCACTCTTGCATTTGGTAAAAGGGAATTTATTCCCAAGTATTTGACTGCAGAAATCTTGCTTTCAAAGCCACTGCTTAGAAATGCAGCAGTTGATCCTGAAGTTTTGGTAAGGCAGGAACTTGCTTATGCATTTGGTGTAACTGAAGAGACTGAATTCTGCACAGGTACAGGAGCAGGTGAAGCTCTTGGAGTTTTTACAGCATCGGCTGACGGTATTTCAACTGCAAGAGATGTTTCAACAGGGAATACTACAACAAGTATAACATTTGATGGACTGCTTGAAGCAAAGTACAAACTTGCCTCACAATACAGGCCAAAAGCTCGCTGGATATTCCATAGAGATGGTGTTAAACAGATTGCAAAACTCAAAAACGGTGAGGGCCAGTATATTTGGCAGGCATCAGTACAGGTCGGCCAGCCTGATATGATACTTGGTTTCCCTGCTCATGAATCTGAGTATGCACCGAATACATTTACTACCGGATTGTATGTTGGGATTCTTGGAGATTTCAATTATTACTGGATTGTTGATGTACTCAATGTTGAAATCCAGGTATTGTTTGAATTGTATGCAAGGACAAATCAGGTTGACTTTATTGCAAGAGCTGAAAACGACGCAATGCCTGTACTCGAGGCTGCTTTCTCAAGAGTAAAGCTTGCATAAGTTTTGCATAAATTTTATTAACTATTACTGACTTTTTAAAATAAAGCGGGCCTAAAAAACCCGCTTGAAAACTTAAATATTTTGGAGGTTTAAAATGGATTTGTTAAAAGATTTAAAGATTACAAAGGCTCTTGCATATGCTTCAGGCACTGCTACCCGTGAAGGAGCAATACTGGACATGAGCGGGTATGAGGGTGTGCTGATGATTGTTACATGCGCAACTCTTGCATCAAGCGCAGTAGGTGATATCCACGCTGAACAGGATTCGGCTGTTGGCGGCGGCACAATGGCAGACTTATTAGGGACAGCTATTGCAATTGCAGATGATGACGATGATCAGATATTTGTACTTGATATTTGTAAGCCGCTTGAGAGGTATGTCAGGGTAGTAGTTACAAAGAATGGCGCAAATGCCCAGGCTGAAAGTGCTATTTATATTCAGTATGGTCCGGGTAATAAACCGCAGGTAAATACTGTAGCAGATTTGGTTACTGTTGAAACTCATATCAGCCCCATCGAAGGGACGAAATAAACCAAAATATAGGATTAAATTATAGTAATTTTTAGAGAGGGCAGGCTTTAATGCTTGTCCTCTCGAATTTTAAGGAGGGTTAAAATGGTAGATGCAACATATCAGCCAAAAGTTTATATGACTGAAAATGGAGATAAACAAGTTATTGCATCCGGTGGAGTGGTGGACGTTGAATCCGGCGGTTCTTTAAAGCTTGCGGGAACTGCAATTACAGCTACAGCAGCAGAAGTCAACAAAACAGCCGGAGTGACCGCAGGGACTGTTACTGCAAGTAAAGCTTTAGTAGTTGGTGCAAACAAAAATCTTGATGTCTTAGCAGTTGCAGATCTTAAGCTTGGTGCGGGAGCAGGAACATCAGTAACGGCAACAGCAGCAGAAATAAACAAACTTGCCAGTTCTGGCGCAATTGTTGCAAGTGGAACAGCGCACGTCCACGTTACTGACCCCACAGGTGGTGCAACTGCGGATGCAGAAGCAAGAACTGCTATAAACGCAATACTCGCAGCACTCGAGGCTTTTGGAATAAACTTAAGTTCTTAAAGGCGGTTTAAAGATGATAAAACTAACAACAATATATGCGGGGCCTAAAGGTAGCAAAAATATAGGCGAGATTGCGGATTTCGGCAGTGAAGAAAATGCTGTCCTTGTTAATGGCGGATTTGCTGAGTGGATCGAAAAACCTATTGCAGTAAAGGAAGTTAGCATAGAACCTGTAATCACTGTAATTGAAACAGCTTCTTTTAAGCCTGCTGAAAATGCCATGAAACATAAACCGCAAATTAAAAAGAAAGGCGGTAGATAATGCATGTAGAAAGACATAGTATAGCAGTCACTACAATTGCCGATGGCAGCGCTACAGTTTACAGTCCAGTGATCACAGGGAAAATTGCAAATATAATCTATGTGAAAACTGATTTTGCAGATGGTGTTGATTTTACTATTACGCTTGAGGCCACTGGCCAAACACTTTGGGCAGATACCAATATAAATGCATCTGAAGTGGTAGCTCCCAGGCAGGCAACACATGATACTGCCGGAGCGGCTTCTTTATATGCAGCTGGAGGGGAACCAGTAGAAGATGATATCGTATGTGAAAATGACAGGGTAAAAATAGTTATAGCGCAGGGCGGAGATAAAAAGACGGGTACATTTATAATCATCGTAGCTTAAAGAAGGTCAATATGACAGTACATGCTTCAACAATAGTAGAACTTGCAGAAATGAGAGCGTTCTTAAATATAACCGATTCAACAATGACTGATAAGGATACTCTTATAGAAAGCCTGCTTGATGCATACAATGATATGATTGAAGATTATCTTGGAGTGCCCTGCATAAATTCCACATACACAGCCGAAAAATATGATGGTGACGGAACAGACACATTATTTTTGAAACGTTATCCTATTGTATCTGTAACATCACTTACACTTGATGCTGCTGTAATGGCTGCAGCAGATTACCTTATATATGCTGATAAAGGGTTTATTCGCTACGATAACGGAATCTTTACAAAAGATTACCAGAACATATCAATTACTTATGTTGCTGGGCATGGGGCAGCAAGGACAAATGTTTCAAACGTGTTAAAACTTGCATTAAAAACATGGGTTGCAAGAGTATATAAAGCTGAGATAGTAGATTTTTCACAGCGCTTTGATGAATCAAGCCTTGCAAATATTAAATCTCAGATGATGCCCTGGGATGTAAAACAAATGCTTGAGCCTTACACATGCAGAAGGTGGGGTCGTTAAATGGCTACAAATGCTCCATTTAAAATAAAGATGATAATGCCTGCCAAGCTTAAAAAGTTTCTTGACAGCCCTGATCCATTTATTCAGGGCACAATGAAAGAAGCCAATAAAGATGTACGGCAGCTTTTAAAGAAAAAGATATCTGAGGCTGCGCCAAAAAGAAGCGGAAATTTATCAAACAGTATAGAAGAATCTGAAACCGGCAATAAAGTATTTACCAAGTCAGTTTATGGCAGAGCAGTAGAAATGGGCCATTATGCAGAGCCAAGAGGAAAATTTCTGCACTTTGTAGATGGTGGGAAAGATGTATTTATTAAGTTTACCAGGACAAGAAAACATCCTTACTTCTTTCTGGCCGCAGACAGGGCAAGGCTTGATGCCTTAGATATTTATGACAAAGCTTATAAGAAATTGTTGGAGAGTGTATGAGCACATCAGTTGGAAATATAATAGATCAGCTGGCAATCATCATTGATACGGTAGCAGCAATAAAAACGATTTATAAATACCTGCCCCGGACTCCTGATACCAATGTAACTGCATCAATATATTATGATTCGGCTCGGTTTGAACCTGCTGAAGTCAACTCACACTGGGCCTTTTATAAGTTTGAAATAATTATCTATATTCCTATGCATAATGAAAAGACAATGCAGGCTGATCAGGTAACTTATGGCGATTCGGTGATGGATGCACTAAGGGCAAAACCTTCACTTAGTGATACTTGCCAGGGATATACTATAGACGAGCTTAAAAATGACTATGTAAAAGCTGCAAACGGCAATATATATGGCATTGTTTTAATAGCCATAACCGTTAGAAAAGAGGAGGATTTATAAAGTGGAAGATAAAGAAATAAAAGAAGTCAAAAAGCTTCTTGTTGCTAAATATATTGGTGATTACCAGGTATCCCTTAATGGAAAGAAAATTAATAAGGGTGAGATAGTGCCTGAAATCTCAGTAGATGAAGCCAAGACAAGAGCAGACTTTGAAGTAATTGAGAAAGGGGCTATATAATGGCTGGAATATTAACTTCAAACGGCTATTTAGGATTTTTAAAGCAGGTTTCTAAAGGCACTGCTATTGTGCCAACAGTATTTGCCAGGCTTAACGCTGCTGAATCAACTGAAATTGTACAGGAAGTTGCCGAATTCAATACGTTAAACTCAAACCAGCTGACAGATTTTATACTTAAAACAGGCACGGCGCCACAGGGAACTTTTTCTTGCTTTGCACGACCCGTTATAGCTGGGTATTTATTGGCATACGTACTGGGTGCTGATGCTGTGACTGGAGCAAGCTCACCGTATCAGCATGTACTGACAAGGGCTGATGCAATACCTTACATTACAGTTGAGCGCAAGCTTATATCAGCAGAGCGTATAAAGGATTGCAAAATAAATCAACTGGTTATCTCAGGTGAAGCAGGCCAGCCGGTTATTCTTACCGCAAGCTATTTGGGTAAAGATGCAGCAATAGAATCTGCAGCAACACCCACTTATGAAACCAATGTGCCTTACATGTTTTTTAATGGGGCATATACTTTTGGCGGGGGTGCTACATCCTTAATAAGTTCATTTGTCATAACAATAAGCAGGAATTTAATCGCTTCAAAGACAACAGAAATTACCCAGTATGAGCTTGATGAGACAAAATTTAATGTTGAGTGTGCATTAAGGTTAAAAGTTGAAGCGGATACAATGTATCTTGCAAATCTTTATGGCGCTAGTACCGCAACGGTGCCTGCCCTGGATGATGATGCATTAACTATTGACCTGACTTATGGAGCGACAGCTGGGTTAAAAGAGCTTAAATTCGAGATACCTGCTTTAAAAATTATATCATCTAAAAAAGCACTGGACCCAAACCCGAATGTTTTATATCTGGATGTTATTGCTAGAGCAGTAAAATCAGCATCTGAGATTATAACAGTTACCTGCAAAAATGAACTTGCAGACGATATGGTATAGGAGAACATATGCAAAAAATAGATATGGGTGGATTTAAAAACGATATTATAGAAGTTGAGTTTGCAGGCAAAACATACGAGATAATGCTGGATCCTCCTATAGAAGCATACCGTATGTTTTTGGAACTTGCAGGGCAAAAATTTGACAAAGAAGAGACAATAAATAATGCAAAGGAATTCATAGCCACAATTATCAGTTTAAACAATAAAGATGTTGATAAAACAGAGTTTAAACAAAGTCTTACCTTTAATGCAGTGTCACTTTTTATTACTCAGTATAACCAACTCTTAGCCGCTGTTAAAGGTGGCGGTCAAAAAAAAACCGAAAAGCTCCAAAAGGACATGGAAAAGTAGGCAGACCAAAGGGAAGTAAAAATCAGATATTAAAGTGGATGGATGTTGTAGCTGGTTTTGATTCTTATTTTAAAGTGCTTTATGACACATATAAATGGACTATGCCTATTTCCCGTTTTTTTGGGTATGTAGAATGGCTCAACAAACCATTAGAAGAGCACAACAAAACACCACATCAAAAAAAAGTTGAAGAACTTAAAACCTTAGAGGAATTTTAATGGCTCAAGAAAAATTAAAAATTATATTAGAGGGTGATTCGAAAAGTGTTAATGATGCTGTAAAAAGTGCCGGTACTGCTTTTGATAATTTAGGCAACACTATTAAAAATATTGCCATCGGCGGCGGGGCTTTGGTACTTGCACAAAAAGGTTTTCAGATGCTTGAAAATGGTATAAAGGACACCATTGCTTTTTTTAAGAATTGCACTACTGAAACCGGCAATGCTGAAATACAGCTTACAAAATTAAATACTGCTTTAAAATCAACGGGTAATTTTACTCAGGAGACATCTGACGGGCTTGTTAAATATGCTGAAAGTTTACAGACAATGACAGCCTTTGAAGATGATGCCATTGTCGGTGTGGAGGCTATGCTTGCAACATTTAAACTTAGCAAAGATGAAATAGAAGTTGCAACACAGGCTGTATTGGATTTGGCCACTGCCACTGGGCAAGACTTACAATCTGCTGCTATCCTTATGGGTAAGGCAATGGTTGGTGAAACAGGTACACTCAAGCGTTACGGTATTATGGTTGATGAAAATAAACTTGCAACTCAAGGCTGGAAAGCCGTAATCGATGAAATTAATGTTGAATTTGGTGGGCAGGCATTGGCAAAGGGTGAAACATACTCTGGTATGTTAGAGCGTATGAAAAACAATATCGGTAATTTAAAAGAAACAATCGGTGGCGCATTCTTACCTGTTTTGAAAGAAATGATGGATAAGTTTACTGCGGGTGGCGGATTTGAAAAATTACAGGAATGGGCAGGCAAGGCAGCTGCTAAAATAAAAGAATTTTTAGACGCTTTAATGGGTGCTGACTGGTCATCTGTAATAGGGGCAGTCAAGGATTTAGGCGGAACACTAGGTATATTAATTACAGGAGACTCGAGTTTCACCACGGCTGAAGAAAAGGCCCAAAACTTCGCCGACACATTAGCTGGTGTTGTTGAGCTTGTTGCAAGGTTAGCAGTTGGAATGAAACTATTGGCTGAGGCAGCAATCTTAAGTTGGAAATCATTTCAGTTATTTGGTAATGACTTCGGGCCTGGATTTGTTGATAACTTAAAAGCCGACTGGGAATCGTGGATGGATACATTCCATCAGGGGATAAGCGAAACTGATTTATTAATTAATGGGTATGATAAAGCCACTGAATCAATAGTCAAGTATTCGGAAGGCCTTATAGGTGCTATAAGCGCTCAGGATACAGCAACACCATCTACAGGTAATTTAAGTGGTAAGGTTGGAGAATTATCAGAAATAACTATCGCAGCAAACGAGGCTGCCTATAAACTAAAAGATACGTTGTATGTTTTAACTCCTGCTGAAGTAACTGCAGAAGATAAAACTGAACAATTAAAAAAAGTTTTAAAACAGATGGCTGATGTAACAATGGAATCGGTGGGGCAGGCTATAAGACTAAAAGATGCTATAGCAGCTCTGGAAAGTAAAACAATAACTATAACCACAATGTATTTAAGCCGAGAGGCTTATTATAATGGTACTTCAAACAATGGCGGACATCTTTCAGGATCACAGCAATCAGGTGGAATGCAATTAGATTCCAGGTGGATTAATGACTTAGACATTCCGGTAGTCAGGGGAGAGGCTATACTGCCTGCTTCATTAACAAGAGCAATAAAGGAAAATAGAGGTAGTTTTGCTGGCCTTAATGTAGGCAATGATGGTGGTTCAATTTCAAACTATTTTAATATTAGTGAACTTGTGGTAAGAGAAGAAGCCGATATTGAGCGGATAGCACAACAATTATATAGTTTACAGCAATCTGCACTTAGGGGGACAGGGATAAGATGAGTGGAACATTTACATTCAATTCTGTAACCTCTACTACAATGGGGCTTGTTTTACTGGATGTAGCAAAGCCTATATTATCACCTCAAAAAGATATTTCTATTGATATCCCTGGATACCCGGGTTCGGTGAGAAGCTCAAAGAAATTTATAGATAATAACATAACTGTCAATTGTCTTATAGCTGCATCATCATATTCGGATCTTCTGACTAAACTAAAAGCATTATCAGCTTACTTATATTCCGATGATGATAAAGTCTTATCCTTCGATGATGAATCAGACAGGTATTATAATGCACAGCATATTAACACTGTTATAGGGAAGAGAAATTGCAATCTTTACTATATCGATTTAGTCTTTACCTGCAATGATCCATTTGCCTATGATACCACAGCAACAAGTGATAACCAGACTATCACAGTAAATTCTACCACTAAAGTGATTGCCAATGCTGGGCAGTATTACGCTTTTCCTATAGTGACTATTACATTCGTTCAGACTCAGACACACATATATATTGAAAACGATAACATTGCAGACAACCGCTTTGACATATCAAAGGCATTCAATATAAGCGATGTGCTTATAATCGATTGTAAAAATAAAACTATAAAGCTAAATGGCATTGCCGATTACAGCGGTTTTGGTGACGGTGGCGAGGGGTTAGCTGAGTGGCTTATGCTGGCGGCTGGGAACAATTCGATTACTACAGGAACTACAGACGCAACAATAAACGTTACAGTTAATATTAGTTTTGACAAAGTTTACTTCTATTAGGAGTTATTATGACAGACCCATATATTCAATTAAACGGTAGCAATATTCAGGTTACAGCTCCTGCTTTAGAAGTCGACCATATAGCAGAAAAGACAGCGGCTCATGGAGTTGCTCTTGATGCAGGGGGAATACTTGCTAAAGATACTACTATATCTACTGACCATATAGCAGAGATTACAGGAGCTCATGGAGTGGCTTTAGACGATGGAGGTATACTGGCAAAAGATGTAACCGTTAGTGTTGACCATTTAGCCGAGATAACTGCCTCACATGGTATTGCTTTAGATAATAAACTTACCGTTAAGTCTACAGTGCAAACTGTTACAGGATACACTCCTGCTGGTGCTGCTACAGCTACGCTTGATTTGACTACTGGTAATATACATTCGATTACAATGCCTGCTGGCAATATTACTATAGCAATATCAAATGAGGTAGCAGGGCAGTGTTTTTTAATTGAGATAACCCAGGATGGTGGCGGTTCAAGAACTGTTACCTGGTTTACTACAATAAAATGGGCAGGCGGTTCAGCACCAACATTAACGACAACAGCTTCAAAGCGTGATGTATTTGGGTTTAGAGTTACCGGTGCAGATACTTATGATGGTTATGTCGTAGGACAAAATATTTAAGGAGATAATATGGCAACTATTAAAGTTTTAGTTGTAGGAGCTGGCGGCGGTGGGAAAGCTGGACAAGTTATAGAAATGGGTGGTGGAGGTGGCGGTGAGTGTAACTACCAAGCAAGTGTATCAGTAACACCAGGTGATAATATAACAGTAACGATAGGAGAGGGTGCAGTAGGAACTGATGGAGGGAATTCATCCTTTGGAGCTATATCTGCTACTGGTGGGAAAAAGTCTCCTACTTCAGGAGCTTCTGGTGGAGCTTCTGGCGATGCTCATACTGGAGGAACTGGCGGAGATGTACCAGGTACAAGAACAGGCGGTGGCGGTGGTGGTGGAGACAATGCAAATGGTGGAAACTGGCAGTCCGTTACTGACCCTGTAGGAGGTGTAGGAGGTGTAGGCACTGATTACAGTGCAACTTTTGGGACAACAGTAGGAGCTTCTGGATTATTTGGCGGCGGTGGCGGTGGTGGTTGTTGGAAGAATGGTGCTACTTCAAGCGGTGGTGCAGGAGGACTAGGTGGAGGCGGCAGAGGTGCTGCTGATAATGGTAATGCTGTTGCTGGTACTGCTAATACAGGTGGTGGAGGTGGCGGCGGAACTTATGAAAATACTTCTGGTGGAAAAGCTGGGGGCAGCGGTGTAGTAATAGTTAGATATGCAACTGCTGATTTTGGAAATTGCATA
This sequence comes from uncultured Bacteroidota bacterium, assembly GCA_903824785.1. GTDB lineage: Bacteria > Bacteroidota > Bacteroidia > Bacteroidales > VadinHA17 > LD21. The sequence continues at coordinate 20,503 of CAIJYD010000110.1, read as the reverse complement.
GGCGGAACTAAAAGCGTAATTGGAAGTGAAACCATGCATGTATTTACTTCAAGTGGAACATTTAATGTTGTAGGCAAAACACTTGGCGGTTTATTCTTACATAACTTAATTTAATCATGGCAGAAACAAAAGCAAAAACACAATTCCAAAAATACGCTGGTATATACTACACCGATAAAGTTACATTCTCCACAGGGCAGGGAACATTGAATTGCGGACGGCTAACATTTACCTCTGCTGTAGCATTAATCGGTACAAGAATAAACCAAGTAACAGCAAAACATTTACGTCCAGAGATAGTTTTAGTGAGGGCGAAAGTATGACATCAACAAATATTGTATCAATAGCCAAACCTCTAAGCATATCGACAACTAAAGCGATTAACGGTGCATGGGGTGCAAAACTACAAGTTCAGCCTGATGAGTATGTCGGTACTGAAAGCTATATCGATTTAGATTCAGAAGAATATATTGTTAAGAACCTAAAGAAAATTAAGTCTGCTGGCAAGCATTATTATGATGTTTCGCTTGACCACAATATGGCCGAACTTGGGGATTTGACAATTGACAGGTTTAGTTACTTAAAGACTGTTACGCAACTGTTGACTTTAATTTTAGCAGGTACAGGTTGGACAGCCGGTACAACAGATATTAACGAAACCATATCATTAGTCAGCGATAGACGTGCTACAGTGCTGGAGGTATTGAACCTATTGGCCGAGCGTTGCGGTGGGGAGTTGTACTTTTATTCAAAGACAAGGATAGTAGATTTAAAGCGAACAATAGGGACTGTTACGGGACTGCAACTGCGGTATGACAAAAATTGTGATCATATCGAAAAAGAAGAAGATTCAAGCCAGTTAGTTACAAGAATATATCCTATGGGGCCGGATAACTATGTTTTGAATACCACAGTTTTAGATGACTGTGAAGATGAAACATTATATGCAATGAGCGGTGGTGCTACTAAAGCGGCATCGACTCTAAAACAAAACCTGACTCAGGGAATACAGTTTACTTTCACCGCTTTAAACGAAACAGCAATAAGAGATTTAGGGGCAGGCGGTGTTGTAAATTTAACCGGGCACAATTCACTGACACTCTTTATATACTCTGACACGGCAAATGCAAGCGGCATTACATTCGGAATAGGGGAGAGTGCTTATACCGAGACTACTGTAAATACAGGGGCATTAGGTGCCGGCTGCTGGCATACGATAGCGTTGGACTTATCGGGTGTAGCTGATGCAAGTAAGAATGCTATCCGCTACATTGGATTTAAAAACTTAACCAATGGGGCTGCCGTGGTGGTAGTTGATACCATAAGGGCATTTAGTGGACTGACTTATATCGACAGTCCGAATAGAACATTATACAAAGTTAACAAGGAATACACTTACATCCATTCAGCAAAACCTGAAAAGACAAGCTATGAGTTAATATTAAATCCGACCGATGATGCACAGGTAAGAAGTAACCAAGCCACCACTAATTTTGGCAGTGCAACTTATAGTTTTATATATGATCAGGGTGGGACAGATTTAAACCAGTGCTTTATGAAGTTTAGCCTGTCGCAAATTCCAACAGGTGCAGCTATAGTATCAGCAGTTTTAAGTGTTTACTGTCCGTATATTTATGGCGCAGGAAACTCAGACGTTCAACTACATTCTGTTACAGGCGCAGACTGGGTTGAGGAAACTTTGACCTATAATAATAAGCCTGCCTACGGTGCGGAAGTTGCACATATAGATATAACATCCATAGGTTGGAAAACCTGCGATATTAAGACAGCTTTGATAGACGGCTGGTGGGGCGGTACTGCAAACTATGGATTTGCTATGGTAACTAATCCAAGTGCGGATGCAAACTATGTCCAGATAAGCACTAAAGAAATTACAAACAAACCTTATCTGACAATAACATATACTACTACAACTAATCCATCTCCTGTTATCGAGGCAGCAGCAAGGCAATACCTGGCTGATCATGACGAACCGATATTAAAATATAAAGTCAAAGTGGCTGATTTGTCTAAAGCTATGGCCAATACTTGGGAGGACGAAACAATAAACTTGGGAGATACTTTAAGGATTTATGATAAAGATTTAGGAATTAATGTTGATGTCCGTGTGGTTAAAATTACTAAGGATTTAATTCATTCAGAGAATATAACCCTGGAGCTCGGCAACAAAGCATACAGCCTTATTGACATACAAGCCAAGCAAGCTAAGCAGCTGGCTTATTCTATGCCCTATCAGGATAACACTAAGATTGTTGAGGCAAACGCGATACAAACTGGATACTTCGGGAGCAATGTAAATGTATAGCCAGACAAAATTTAAAAAACTAATGGACAATGTTAATGAATTGAAGATAGATACCACAGCAAATATCAAAATAAGCATACTTGAAACTGAATTGGCAAAAGCTAATTTAACTATAAAAGATTTACAATCTAAATTAACTGCATTGACCGTTAAGGTAGACAGCATTAAACCTGTGGCAATAAAGTAATGAATATCTACAATCTAAATTTAATCCTCTGCATAATCGGAGGATTTTTTATTTTACTGGCAGTTTATGGCAGAAAGATTAAATAAAATGGCAGATGAAAGAAGGCGGAGCAATGATGTGGAACTCGCAGGTATACTGACAACTTTAAAATTCATTAATGAGGGGTTAGCAGAGATAAAAGGTGACGTAAAAAGTATGAAAGATGACGTAAAGGAATGCTATGTTACCAAAGTGGAGTTTGACCCTATTAAAAGATTAGTATACGGGGCGGTAGGTGTAATACTACTGGCGGTAATTGGTGCGGTCATTGCATTGGTGGTGAAAAGGTGATGGGAATTAATTTAAAAAACAAAATGGTTAATTTATCAGCAACACTTGGACTTGTTTTCTCTTTCTGTATTGTTTTCCTGCTTGTGATCATAATGTTATATCCTTATAAATTAGTAGATTATAACTACGATAAATTTAAAATTATTACCCCAGTTGTCAAAGCCGGCAGTGAAGTCATATTCGAAAGTGAGTTTTATAAAAACACTGATTTAGGGGCTATGGTAGAAAGACAGCTGATAAACAGCAATATTTATTATTATTCAGCAGTCCCGGCAAACAATCCCACAGGCTATAACAAAAGGTTGATAACATTGGTAATCCCTGAGTATGTTGAGCCAGGAATTTATTATGTTAAGAGCACAATAAGATACAAAGTTAATTTCTTAAGAGAAGTAGTATATGTAAAAGACACAGAAGAATTTGAGGTGATAAAATGAGCCCATCAGGACAATGCTGGAATACGACACAAAGTTTAAATCCACTGCATCAGGAGCAGCTCAAAAGCCAGTATCCGGAAGGTGCTGAATTATTCTTACTGCATACAGCGGATATAAAACAAAAGAGTAGCGAGTCGTGGCCTGATTATATGAATAACCTTATGGAGAATATTCCGGATGGATTGTTAAGGTGGGAAAATGGCGACTGGTCTGGAAATCTTGATGCTAAATTTAAAGATAGTTTGACCATGTGCAAAGATATCAATGCCATACCGATGATATGCTTTGGAGATAGTGGTTCACCTAATGATCCGCCATTCTGGTTAGGCAGAAATCCTATAAATAATCTTGATTTTATTGAGCAGTTTGCCAAATATTTTGCTTTCTATTTGAGGAATAAATGGAACTTTACACAGGCCATACTTGTTCTTATAAATGAGCCTAAAAAAATCATATCCACTGAATCATATATAAGAATATGCAAAGCATTAACTAAGGGTTTTAGGCAGTATGTTAATTTTACGGTCGTGGTAGGAAACAATGATATTGAGCAGGATTTAGATGGATACGTACAGGCAATAGTTGCCGACAAGGAACTGGTTAAAATGCTTCAAGGCTGCTGGTATGGGACCCATGTACTTTGGGGAAAACAGCACAATCAGGGTTACATAAGAAAAGTTAATGAACTTCTGGCCGGGACCGGAATAAAGCAGGCAGTAACAGAGTTTAGCCCTAACGGAGACTGGGGCAAATATGGGGTTGATAATGACTGGGGAGCATTTAACGAACTTCGGGATAATGGGATTGAACTTTACAATATATTGTTTACCGTAAGGCGTGATTTTTTTGGGGATGTCTTTGACGAGATAAGAGTATTTACAAGAGAAGGCAGAGCAGACTTAGACATAAAGCCTGGAGGTTGGCTACCGAATGGATATAGCCAGAAGAAGCATTTAGCTTTGAAAAAGTTTAATGAAAAATATTATAACAAAAAATTACCATTGGAGAGTGAAGATATGCAATTTGATAATTTATATTATCGTGGCAGGGCAGATACAAAATATATTTATGATCCTAAGAAAATTGCAGTTAGGTGGCTAAGACTTACATTTGGACTTTCAGATTCAGCAATTTTTGATAGTGCTCTGGAAAATGCAGTAACAGCTTTTCAGATCACTAAGGGGCTTACTGCTGATGGTAAGGTTGGGGACAATACAATTGATGCCTTAATGCTCACTGAAGAAGGGCAGAAATGGTTTAACTATGTGCAGAATCGTGTTGCACGAAGGAAATATTAAATGACAAAACAAGAAGTAATTAATAGATTGCTGCCAAAAGCGCAGGAGCTTAAAAGGACTTTCGGTTTGCATGTCTCAATGACACTTGCCCAGATAGTAAGGGAATCAGGATGGCTGCAGCATGCACCGGGAAATAACTTTTTAGGCATTAAGGCACCGGTAGACAAATACGGCAATGTACTCCCAAACATTCCAAAAGACAGAATACAACTTTTATGGACTACCGAATATATTAGTGGTAAGTGGGAGAAAGTACAGCGCTGGTTTATGAACTATGCAAGCCTAGAGGACTGCATGGACAGGTATGCCAAGATATTACTACTCCCCCGATATAAGCAAACTTTAAATTCCAAAGACTTTTGGGATAGTACAAATTATGTACGCTTAAATGGGTATGCTTCAAGTCCTGTATATACTGATAGTTTAAGAACTGACATACTGTCAAACAAACTATATCAGTATGACTGGTATCATAAACCAAAAGATAGCATTGAAACTGATTTTACATGGGATGAAACATATTCATCTGTCAGGTTTAAAGGTAAAACTTATTATAGAATTATAGAGCCTTACCCTAACCTATGGGATAAGGTATTTAAACTTGCACATTTGCTTCAGGATATCAGAAGCGCTGCCAATTCACCATTAAAAATAAATCGTTGGTTTTCCATACCTGAATATAATGCTTATCTTGGCGGAGTAGGGGATTCACAGCATTTGGTTGGATTAGCTGCTGATTGTGCAAAACCTAAAACCTGGACCATGCAGCAGTTCTTCGGTTATGTCGATACAACAGAGGCTACCGGCATTGGTGTCGGCAGGGCATATCTGCATATAGATGCCAGGAATGATGTTAAAAGGATTTGGTATTATTGATTATTTTTTTAACAGTCATATTTTCGGCAATTATCTTGATGTCAATTTATTTGGCATCATTTTTATTTTATCAGCACATGGTAAATAAACATAAATGGAAGGCTTATTACTGATGGAAAAGAATTTGCAAATGGGTGGCATAGTGCCAATAGCTCAAATGACGGAATTTAAAATAGATTGGGATGCAATTATAAAATTTAGAGTATCCAAAGGCGATGTGCCAATAAGCGCAACGTATTTTAATGGCGAGATATCTCATATAACTTTTTTAAATAAAGCACAGGTTGAATTACTAAAAGAATATCAAAAGCAGGAGGTGATATTATGATACCAGAAGTAAAATATTTAGTTGTTGGAATTACATCGATATTGTTTTTAATAATTATTGATTTGATTTCTGCAGTTGCATTGGCTTTGAAAAATAAGACTTATGACTGGAAGCTCTTACTGGATTTTTTAAAGTCAAGTATTGCGCCTTACATACTTATATGGGGAACCCTGGGAGCTGTACCAATATTGTTAAAATATGTTGAACTTTCAAATGATGTAGTGGTACCGCTTGAGGGTGGGATTGCTTTAGTATGGTTGCTTATAGTAGGCAGGCTTATTAAATCAATATTCGACAATTTTAAGACTTTAGGAATAGAGATAAAAAAGGTTTAAATTTTGGGTCTGTAAAGTATATAAGGGATCCACAACTTAACAAATAGTTGCCTGTCAGAAACTTGCTAAGCAGGGCACTGGCAGGCTCCCTTATTTAGTTTCATTTGGGTAATTAATAAAATACTTATAAGACTTGGTAGCATTGTCTGCAATTGCCCATATCCATGCGCCTAAATATACTACTGGGTACGCAAAAAATCCAAGCCAGTTATATGAGCCGTTTATTAAACCAGAGGCAGTAATCGGAACTATAATAGTTAGTATAAGCGATATCCAAAATTTAACTGAACTTTTGCCATAAGTATAAAGCCATGACCAGAATGATAAAAATACTGCCATTACCACAGCTACAGATTTACTTTTAACTGCAACCTGATAACCGGATGTAGTTTTTAACTCCTGGACCTGTGAGCCGCAAAAAGGGCATACCACAGCAGTCAGTAAAATCGGCTTAGAACAATATCGGCAATATACTTCCTCTGGCGGTTTTTCTTCCACAAACTTAATCTTGTCTGCAGGTATGCCAGACGATAATTGTAAGTCATAATTTACATTAGTTAATTTATTATTCACTTGCAAACTCCTATTAATATTTAATATTATTTAAAGTTTACCACGTTTTTGCCTATAATAATTAAAATCTATCAATTCACCCGTTTTATGCGGTCTGTTCTTCATGTTCTGATTCGGTAGGGGATAGCCCCTTTTTATACTTCCTTGATTCTTTTTCACAGTGATCAAGAAATTCACGGTTTTTGTCAAGGAATTCAAGCATACGCTTTAAACGGTACTCATAAAAATAATCTTCTGTAACATGGAAAAAATCAGCAAATTCTTTAAACTGGTCGTAAGTGGGAATTTGTCTTTTTCTTCTGGTGCATATTCCATATACATAGCTCTGCGCTCTCCTGATTCCGAAAGCAATAGTATCATAACTTATCCTGGCATTTTGCCTTAATTCTTCAATAGCTTCTCCAAAATCCTTATATGTTTTTTTAATCATTTGATACTTCCATTCTACAAGTTGACAAACACATCATTGACAGAACAATAGCATAACATAAAATTAATATTATTTGTAAAAATTTATCTTGACATATAAAAACAGGGTAGTATAATAACGGCATGGTGGTAAACAATTATGTTGATACTATTACTTTCAATGAGGTTAACATAATATATACTCTTACCACCTTTTAATTGACAAACACATACTTGTCGCAATTGAGGTTAATAAAAGTGGTGAATAGTTTAAAAAAATATATTATTAAATCAGGGTTTAAACAATCTCATATCTCAAACAAAACAGGTATCCCTTACTCAACCTTGACGGCTTATATTACCGGAAGACGCAATCCAAAATCCAAAACTAAAGAAAAACTTGCCAATATCCTAAATTGTAAAATAGAGGATATTTTTTTTACTGAAAATAAATATAATGTTGACAAGTAGATAAATAACAATAACTAAAAGATATGAATATTTATAGGCGAAAATATAACTTAAAAAAGCTTGCAGAAGAACTCCAGAAATCAGAAAAGAAAACCGCAAATCTGGATGAACTCTTTTATTTGCTTGGTTATGATCCAATAGATATTTATTACTTTTACATTAATAACGTAAAGGGCAGGATTAGATACGATAAAAACTATAATAGCAAAAAAGAAGAATTTTAATTATTCATTAAAGACTGAGAAATAATATCAAGTTGTTTTATATCAGAAACGCATTTTAAAGCACTTTAAAGCGAGGTAATAGCATGAAGCCAGTATTCACAGACACAACAATAAAACACCACCGTAAAATGGCAAAGCTTAAACAACAGGAACTCGCTGATATTTTGGAGATCACAGTCACAGATTTGTCATTTATAGAAAACAAAAAACTTTATCCTTCGCTTAACCTGGCATATAGGATAGCAGAACTTTTAACAGTTACAGTTGGATACCTTTACAGTGAAGCGGAATTAAATCTTATGAGGGAAAGAGAAACTACATGAAAGCATTTGATAAGATGGCACATCCTAATCAGGACATAATCAATAACTGGTATAAGGAGATTGAAGTTGAAAAGAATTCTAAAAAAAATAATCGAAAGTCTAAGAAATCTGCTTAGGGCTGGGCTTGATGAACTCTACCAGACACAGCATGAAGATTTATTTTTGAGACAGTTTAAAGGAAATAAGGAGGTGAAAAAATGAACGTCAAAGAAATTGCATTCCAGAATACAGTTATGGACAGTATGGCCTGTCAAATGGACTGTAGGGGCAAAATCAAAGTATCAGTAGTAACGCTGATGGTTGCTCTGCAGGATATCGAGAAGTCCCTGGAATACGGCAGGCAGGCAAATATACAGATAACGGGGCAACTGAGATTGTTTAGGCAAAATAATAGACCGCAATCAACACCATTGAAAGCGGCCTAAAGAAAAATTAACTATTTAAAGGATAGCATACCAATGCAAAAAGTAAAATACATTATAAAAATCTTAAGCGCAACAATCATAACAGCAGCAGGGCTTATTCTAACTCTCTTAAGCTCCAATGGGATTATGCTAATCGGCATACTCCTAATTGGGGCTGGATCTATTTTATGGACCATAATTTTAGTAAAGGAAAAACATGAATCAAATAACTTTAGTAGGTAATTTAACACGGGATCCGGAGCTTAGGTTTACTCCTAATGGCAACCCTGTAGCAGAATTCGGTATTGCAGTAACCAAAATGAAAGCAGTTGATAAGGATGAATGGATATCGGATTTTTTTAATTGTGTCATCTGGGGAACCGCTGCAGAAAACGTAGCAAAGAGTTTAAACAAGGGCAGCAGAGTAATTCTTACCGGGAAGTTAACCATTGAAAGATGGGAAAAAGACAATGAGAAAAAACAAGCTACTAAAATAAGGGTCATGGCCATTGGTCCAGAACTTTCTTATGCAATCTGTAAAATTACAAAAAACGCAAAACAGCCGGATAAGGCGGACGAACAGGCGCCGCCCACGGATGAAGACATCCCATTTTAAAATTTTTCAAGGCAGCACCTTAATTTTAAAAACAAATAAATATTAAAAACTTAGTTGGAGGACGGTAAAAGAGCAGTATGGGAAAATTAAATATCTTGTGTATTACCAATGTAAGGTGCTGCCGAACCTAAAAAACAAAATGAACCAAAACGAAATTACAATTTTAAACAAACTTAAAAACTTCCATAAGGGTAAAGATCAGGCTATTACCTATAAGGACCTTGCACGCAGAACCGGCATCAATGAGCGTGAAGTCAGGTCATCAGTTGCAGCGCTTGTAACCTGTTATCAGCAGCCGATAGCAAGCTCATCGGAGGCAGGGTACTACTTTATAAACAGCCAGGAAGAATTTGACCATGCACGTAATGAGCTTATGAGCCGAATCAAGAAGTTATCCAGGCGCATTAAAGGGCTACGAATCGGTTATCAAAAGTCAAAACAGGAAGTTAAACCGTATCAGGAAGTAATGTTTTAATGGAAGATATCAGAAAGGAAGACGTCAAGGCAACTCTTGAAGCGCTGAAAAGAAACTTGGACTGGCAAGTCAAAAATTATCCGGAAGATAAGTATGCTATAAAAATTACTGAGGAAGAAATAGTAATATACATAAAATTGGTTATAAGGCTTGATAAGAAATTAAAACATAAAAGCAAACCTAAACAACTGGAGCTGATGGTATGAAAGAACAAATAAAAAAAATCCTGGATGGCCTGTATAAAACATTTTGCGAAAAGAATGAAGATTACGGTAATTCCTTCGAAGAGGTCAGGAATGAATTCAAGGCAGATTTCCCGGTAGTGCTGGTAAGAGTTAAAGACAAATATAACCGGGCAAAGACACTTTTGTTAAAAGAAAAAAATGCACTGCAAAACAATATTATTCTTGATACCAGGGTAGACGAATCAATAGAGGACACACTGCTTGACCTGGCTAATTACTGCATTATGGAAGTGGCACTAAGGCGACAAACTTCTTTACCCATCCTGGGTATTACTGCTAATTATATTACATCAGAGCAAGCCGCATTAATAAAATTAAAGCATGAACTCAAAAAGAATCAGGAGTAACAAGATGAAAAAAACAATTACAATTTTAATCCTGCTTATAATTATCGCAATAATCGCAATATCTTTCGGAGTCCTGGAATGCATAAATCTTGAAAAGCAACGAGGATATCTAAGCCAATTGGAAGAGCAGCAGACAAATTACCTGGATAATATTAGTGAATACAGTAAATCCTACAACGAGCTTTATGCAGAGTTTAATGCCTTGTACCTAAGATATGTAGATTTAAAAGCAAACCTCACTGCTGATAAATGGGTTCCGTTTACTGTTACCGGATATAGCGCAAGTGATCCACAGCAGGACACAACAAATTTAGTGGCTACAGGCTTTAATCTGGACCATAAAAACGTTAAAGAAATTCCTATAGTAGCAGTAGACCCTAAAATAATACCGCTATATTCAATAGTCGAAATACAGGGCCTGGGAGCCTTCATAAGCCTTGATGTAGGCGGTGCCATAAAGGGCAACAGGATAGATATCTTATTTGCAGATAAAGACCAGGCAACAGAATTCGGTAAACAAACATTAATGGCAAGGGTTATAAGATAAATGAAAACAAGAATTATTTATACAAAGTTTTGGAATGACAATTATGTGTCTGAACTAAACCATAAGGAAAAACTGGCTTTCCTTTACTTTATAACAAATGAAAAGGTCAATATTTGTGGTATCTACGAGCTGCCTGACAAGTATATAAAAATGGACTTGGGTTTCTCCCAGGGCGAATTGGATAAGATCAGGGAGAAATTTATTAAAGATGACAAATTTATATTTATTGATGGTTGGATAAAGATAGTAAATTTTGAACTTTATAATAAATTTGAGGGGGAGAAAAACGAAAGAGCAAAAGAGAAAGAATTGGCATTAATTCCAGATAAAATCATACAGTATACATACAGTATTGATACTGAAATAGATAGAGTATCGTCTGGAAAAGATACTCCCTATAATCATAAATCAATAATCAATAATCATAAATCAGAAATCAAAGAGGGGGATTGTAAGGGGGAGACTTCAACCCTAAAGGAAAAAGTTAAATTTGCTGACTATGTTTCGATGTCAACAGAAGAATATGAAAAGCTTGTGGATAAACATGGAAGAGATAAAACCATGGCATTTATTGAAAAGTTAAATGTTTTTAAGGGGTCCAATGGCAAAACATATAAGTCTGATTATCTTGCAATATTAAATTGGGTGATAGAGGCAGTAAACAAAAACGGTGGTAAAAGCAAAGTAGAAGCATATGGGAAACAATATGAAAAATTTTAAACAAAAACAAGAGCAGTACAGCTTAAAAACTAACCAGATTTCAGAGCCTCCGGTATATGATCTAAACCTTGAAGCAGAGGTATTAGCAGTAATTATTTATTTTAAGCAATGCCAGTATAAAATCATAAGGCTTGAAAGCAAGGATTTTTACAGCCCTCAACACCAGAAAATATATGATTATTGCAGAGAAATTTACACCAAAGGCCAGGAGATAAGTTACATTACTTTTCCGTTAGAGCTTAAAAACTTAAGGGAATATGACGAAATAACGGCAATGTTTAATTATGCCCTGTCTTCACTTTTAGACACCAACATAAAAAGGCTAAAAGAAATTTCAGGCTTAAGGGCAATACAGGATTTATGCTACAGATCAGTTGTAATGTGCAAGGAAGATAAGCCCTTAAAGGATATAAAAAATAACATCATATCCGGTATTGAGCAAGTTCAGCAGGAAGACAGTAGCCTTTCAATTATTGGCGCCGTTGATGATGAGTTTTCTCAATACATTGAAAAGGAAACATGCCGCACTCCTGTAAAAAGCGGATACAGCCGCCTGGACAGTAAGATCGGCGGATTTTATCCAGGGTCCTTTAATGTTGTAGCATCTGCCCAGGGTATCGGCAAAACCACCCTGGTATTAAACATGGTAAGAAACATCTGCCAGAAACAAAACAAGTCAGTATTGTTTGTATCGCTTGAAATGACATATGTCTTTTTATACACCAAGCTACTATCGATAATAACCGGCTTTTCTTTTCTGGATATCATAAACCGCAATATTGCCGATGATGCCTGGACGCAGATACATAATGGCCGCAATGAGATTTACAGCTACAAGCTTACCTTTATGGGCAAGGAAGAAACAGGCATCGGCCAGATCAGGGAGAAACTAAGAGAGCAAGCTGGCAAAATAGATTTGGTATGTATTGACTACTTGCAGCTTATTAAATCAGATCAGCAGGATTCATCAAAAATATATGAAAACACAACTGGGATTTCCAAGGGCATTAAAAGACTGGCTACTGAGTTTGACATTCCGTTTATCGTGATAAGTTCAATAAACCGGGATTATGCGGACCGTAAAAATTATAAGCCTCATATATCCGACTTAAGAGGGTCCGGCCAGATTGAATACGATGCAGATTTAATACTTCTGTTGCACAGGCCATCAGTATTCAGGGATGCTGCAGTCGGAGAAAATGAAAACGCATTTTCACACCTTGCAGAGCTGGCTATTGCTAAAAATAGGATGGGAGCTTCTGGGCTTGAAACAGAATTTTATTTTGATGGTTCAAAATCATTATTTAAGGAGACAGTGAAATATGGAGAGTATTAATCTGGAATTGCAGATAATTGAGTTAAAAGAGCGCAACAAATTTCTGGAAAGTGAGTACAAGTGGATATGGGAGTTATACAAAGATACCAGGCTTCAATTGTGGCATGCGCTGGAAGCCAAAAAGAAAAAATCATCCAGGAGGGCAGTTTAATGGCACGTCCTAAATTGGAACTTAAAGAGCCCACAACAAAAGAGGAAGGAAAGATTTATCGCAGGAGATTATGGGCAAGGGCAAACATGCAAAAGATAAAAGACAATAATAACAGGGTAAATTCTGCTTATAAAAAATTACGTGAAATGAATAACACAATATTGGCAACAAACAATATCTATCAAAATTACAACTATTTCGGAGAGGGGGAATAATGGACATCAAGTCAAGCACAGCATTAACGATTATGGAAGTCCTGTCATCCTATGGGTATAACAGGCTAAGCCGAAAATCTTACCCTTTAGGCTGTACCCTGTGTGCCTGGAGAGATACATTCAAGGTAGACAAAGAGAAAGACAAAGCAATTTGTTATAAATACGATGATATTTTAGAAAAGTGCCCGGGTTATAAGAAAGATACCAATAGATAAAGTGAAAAAACAAGACGAAATGGAAAAAATAATAAAAGCCACAGCTGAAATAGTGGATGCAAAAGTTAAACCATATAACCTTCACCCTGAAACATTAAAATTAATTGTAGATAAAAATGTATTAATTGATGAGCTCCGGGAACAGATTGTAAAACAGCAGGAAGAAATTGACGATTTGCTCAGACAGTTAGTAAGGGCAGAAAAAGCAATGCAATTTGGAAGAAATCATTGGAGGGATAAATGAAAGAACTCAAATATAGGGCTTGGGATAAATTAAACAATCAAATGTTGGAAGTCCTGCAAATCAGTTTTAACGATAGAGGTTTGCCGTATATAAGAGTAGGCATAGTTGGCCGTAATCATAATAACGACTATAACCTGAGGATGTATGATATCGAACTCATGCAGTTTACAGGCCTTTATAACAAAAATAAAAAAGAGATATATGAGGGTGATATTGTCCGCAGCGGATATTTTAAGAGAACTGAAACAGTAGAATTTATAAACGGGGCTTTTATGGTAAAAGCGGACACCGGCAGCAACTATACCTTACTTTCATGGTGGTGTGAAAGAGGCGCTGGAGTACAAATCCTTGGTAACATTTATTTAAAAAATTGTATCGCTAAACAGGGGAGCTTGTTATGAATAAGGTTTATCAGTTTAGTTTAATTGAAGAATATGACACTGGCTGGATATATATTGCAGCGAAAACATGGAAAGAAGCTGCAAAATACGCAAGGCAATCTGATTACTTATCCAATACTGCAGAAAACTTTATAGATTACCGAGGGCATTTAGTAAAGCCAATTGTAAAGACAGAATACACAGATGAATTAGAAATTGACCAAATCATAGAATTAAATTTACATTGGTTTGAATGTCCTGAATGCGGGAGCAGAAATGTTTCGTTAGTTAAAGAAAGTATAGATGATAAATACAAATGTAACGAATGTGGAGAAATTGAAACAATACCATATTACGATAACTGAAAGGAATAATTGAAACCCTGTAAAATTTGCGGCCGATGGTATGAAAGCCTGGAAGAACATCATGTAGTTTTCAGGTCAAGCGGAGGGACAAAAGGTCCTAAAATAGAAGTATGTTTATATTGTCATAAAGGGATCCACGCAGGCAGGATAAAGATTAGGGAGAGCTTGCTGACAAAAGAGCAGATTGATTATGTGATCCACAAAAAGTGGCCTGGGTGGTTTAGGATAGACTGGGGGAAATAATGTTTGAGCAAGTAATTGAAGTTTTAGAGATACAGATAACATTGAGCTCAAGGGCCGAAAAGGAATGGCGGAAAGAACTTAAAGCAGCAATAGAAATATTAAAGAAAGCAGATAAGAAATGATGTTTGATAAAGATAATAGAATATTTTATGGACAAGATTTTAGATACGCTTTTGGTGTCCCAAGTGGTATAGATTTTGAGATAACAAAAGTAGACGGCAATATACTGACCCTGGCAATTACGGGAATGGCAATCTTGTAGTATGGTTAAAAACAGAAGATGACTTAATAAAATCTGTAACACCAAAAGCTGATAATACAAAAGTAATTAAAAAACTTGAACAAGCTATACAGCAATTAAAGGAAGGTGCAAGCAATGACTGAAATAATAACCAAGGAATATAGGATTAAAGTAACAGGCACACCTGAAGAGCATAAGCTTGTCGAGCCAAAAGTAAAAGACTTTGCAGATGAAATGTGTTGTCAGCTCAATGGCCTTTATAGTGAAACTGAATATTATATCTTTCAGTTTGTAGAGCCTAAAAGCAATAAGCCTGGAGAATTACCCATGATAGATGTATTAGAAGAAAATGTTATAATTAAAGTTTAGAAGAGGTTATAATAAAGAAGACCGTTACAGAATCAGTTATTCAGTTTGCGGAGGCAGATAAGGAAAATATAAACCGCATAAAGTTTGGCACCGTTACTTTTATTATCGTAAATGGTGAAGTTATCAGGGATAAATGGGAAGGTTCGACAAGTAAAGAAGAATTAAATATAAAGTAATTTGACAATTAAATATTAGCTGGCTCGGAATCGAGAGGCTATTTCTTAAGAGTAATCTTAAGGGATAGCCTCTTTTTTATTGTGAGAAGGAGATAAAAGTATGAAATGCGGAAAAGTAAAACACATTGAATGTAACTATCCACTCATAAGCCTTATATCATCTGAGAGCTTGGATAACTACAACCATATCTGCCACACACACTACACCAAAGGAGAAGTTAAAAACCAGATCGTAATACAGCGCAAACAGGAGGATCCAGAATACTGGAAGAGATTAATGGAAAGTAAACCGGGATTTGATAAGGAGGAAAATGTATAACAAAAAGCTAGCAATTAAACCTATTGAAAGACTTACTGAGAACATGGAATGTCTGGAAGAAATGGTACTTAATCCACAAAAAGGTGGAGAGTACACACCTATAGGAAATGAAAGTAATGAGAGCAAGGCACCAATAAACATAGGTCTATTTGATTTCAAACAGAAAATGGAAGCAGATATCAGAAGAGTATGCAGGAAGATTGAGAGAAAACTGGGATATGAACTTCCGGATGGATTAAAATAATTTAAAATATTTTATTGACATTTTTAAAAAAGGGTATTATTTTTAATATATTCAGTATTATCGAAACAGATAAAAATTATATAAGCACTCAGCAATGGGTGCTTTTTTTATTGCAATCAAAAGGAAACATCATGAAGAAGATATAACAATGCCTTATCGTAACCCTAGACCCTGTATGCATTTAGGCTGCCGCAATCTTGTACCAAAGGGCAGATATTGCTCATTGCATCGATATGACTATACCAGTTATAGGAACAGCAAGGAGTGGCTTGCACTTAGAGCGCAAGTGTTGCAGGAAGAACCTATGTGTAGAATATGCGGCAAAGAGCCAAGCACTGAAGCAGAACATATTGTACCGTTAGGACCTGCAGGCGGAACGAATGACAGGAGTAACCTTCAAGGATCCTGTAAGAAATGCCACAGCAGAAAGACTTTAAGTGAAGTAAGAAGATAAAAAATAATTATTTTTTATTCGTTAAGCAGCATATAGGGAGGGCGGGTTAAATCTCTACAGACCCTTCCAAAAGCAGTACGCGCCAATAAGATGAAAATTTTCGCAGTTGAGCATAGGGGGGGGTATTAGATGTCTGATGATGAAAACTACATAAGATTTACTGCAGCTCTCCCTGGAATTGCAACTGCTATAAATATAGATGGAATGGGAGACGGAGCACGAATTAAACTTGATGTTCCAAGAACTGACATCGAAGCAGTTTTAAAACTTCAGATGCTGGCCGGAGAAATCTTTGAAGTTATTATCATTCCACTTGATAGAAAAATGATTAAAAAACCTATAAAAACTGTGCAATTTTTGAAAGATAAAAAGAATGAACAAAGCCAAACCGACAGTATTGAGACTTCTGGAAGGCAATCCAGGCAAAAGGCCGATAAACAAAAACGAACCAAAGCCAAGTGAAGGAACAATTAAATGTCCTGGTTGGCTTTTAAAGGATGCTAAAAAAGAATGGAAAAGAGTGGTGCCTGAGCTTGAACGCTTAGGCCTGCTTACCACTATCGATGTTGCTGCCCTTATTGGTTATTGCCAGTCATGGGCACGATTTGTAGAAGCCGAAAAATTTCTTAAAGATAATGATTCAATCTTTATAACAGATAAGGGATATATGGGGCAGGTCCCACAAGTAGGCATGTCCCAAAAATATTTAAAATTGTGCCAGTCTTTTATGACAGAATTTGGTTTTACTCCTTCATCCAGGGGCAGAATGAGTATCCCGGGAGTGCCTGAAGATAATCCAATGGCATCAGTGTTGTCAAAAATTGTGAGGAAATGAGTAGATGTTTGATGATGAAAAGGCACAACATGCTATTGATTTTATCCAATGCCTTAAACATACCAAAGGAAGGTGGGCAGGCAAACCATTTATATTGCTTGACTGGCAATATGAGTTAATACGGGACGTGTTTGGGACCGTCGACGGAAGAGGTTTTAGGCTTTATCGGGAATGTTTTTGTGAGATTCCAAAGAAGAATGGCAAATCAGATCTTGCAGCAGCCGTAGCCTTGTATCTTCTCTGTGCAGATGGGGAAGCAGGTGGGGAAATCTACTCAGCTGCAGGAGATAGAAAACAAGCTGGTATCGTATTTGATGTTGCTGCTGATATGGTTAGGTTTGAACCTGAGCTTGACAAGAAATGCAAGATTAACGATAGCCAGAAAAGGATAATCTATTATCCTACCAATTCATTCTACCAGGTACTGTCTTCAGAAGTTGAAACAAAACATGGTGTCAACGCTCATGGTGTTATATTTGACGAGTTACACGGGCAACCTAACCGAAATTTATGGGATGTTCTTACAAAGGGATCTATGGAGGCCAGGGAGCAACCGTTATTATTTGCGATAACAACTGCAGGATATGACAAGGAATCTATTTGTTATGAAGTTTATGACCGCGCCTGGAGAGTAAAAAAGAAGGTTTCAGAGGATAAGCATTTCTATCCGGTCATATTTGAACTTGAAGAAAAAGATGACTGGGAAAAAGAAATCAATTGGCAAAAAGCTAATCCGAGCTTGGGAACTCAGCAAGAGGTAGATAATGGAACAAAGATTTTAAGCTTAGATAGATTTAGGGAAGCATACATTAAGGCCAAGGAAAATCCAGCTGAAATAAATATCTTTAAAAGGTTAAGATTAAATTTATGGACAGCACAGGAAACACGCTGGTTGGATATGCATTATTGGAATGAGAGCGCAGGAGAAGTACACCCAGAAGAACTAAAAGGGAAAATATGTTATGCAGGTCTTGACCTCTCGTCTACTGATGATCTTACAGCATTTGTGCTGGTTTTTAATATTGATGACAATTACAAAGTATTGCCTTTCTTTTTTATGCCGGGTGATAACATAGAAAAAAGAGTTAGGGAACATAGGATAAAGTATGATGTTTGGTTAAGTCAGGGACATATATTTGCAACTGAAGGCAATGTTATAGATTACCAGTTTATTTATGACAAGATCTGTGAGATAGCAAAAATTTATGAAATAGAAGAAATAGCTTATGACCCTTACAATGCCTTAATGCTTTCACAAAAGCTGAAAGATGAAGGTTTTACAATGGTAGAAATGTTCCAGGGTATGAAGTCTCTTTCACCTCCAACGAAGGATACTGAAATACTTATACTCTCAGGAAATCTACATCACGGTAATAACCCTGTTCTTACCTGGATGTTTAATAATGTTCAGGTTGTAACTGATGCAAATAGCAATAGGAGAGTTGATAAGGAAAAATCCAGGGAGAAAATTGATGGCATACAGGCAATGATAATGGCAATATCCCGGGCAAGAGTACATGCAGAACCCGTAGTTTATAAACAGGATTGTGTAAAAGCAATTTAAAAAGGATTTAATTTATGAATATATTCCAAAATATCGCAAAGAGAATGTCAACGCTGGCAAATCCAGACCAGTATCTAAAAGATTATTTTTCCGGTGGTATTAGTTCAGCAACAGGAGTAAGTGTAAATGAAAAAACTTCATTAAATTTAAGTGTAGTGTATGCATGTGTAAGGGTGATATCTGAATCAATTGCAAGCCTGCCTTTTATAGTTTATGAAAGAGTAGAGCGTGGCAAAAAAAGATCTACTAATCATTATCTTTATGACATCCTGCACAATCAACCTAATCCCGATATGTCTGCATTCACTTATAAAGAGTTAATGGTAGCTCAACTTTTATTATGGGGCAATCATTACAGTCAGAAGATATATGGTTTAGACGGCAGATTAAAATATCTTTATCCGCTGCTTCCGGAGAAAATGAGGGTTGAGCGTAAAAATGGAGTAAATATCTACATTTACACTACTGAAAAAGAGGAAGTAGTTTTATCACCCTATGAAGTATTTCACATACCGGGATTTGGTTTTGATGGCCTGGTTGGTAAATCTGTTATTTCAATGGCCCGGGAATCAATAGGCTTGGGGCTTGCTCTTGAGGAATTTGGAGCAAGGTATTTTTCAAACAATACTCATGTGGGTGCGGTAGTTGAACATCCCAGAAAACTTGACAGCACATCTTACGATAATTTAAAAAGTGCTTTAAATGAAAAGTATACTGGGCTTGGGAAAACACACAAGCTTTTGATTCTTGAAGACGGCTTGAAATACACCAAAACAGCAGTACAGGCAAATGATGCACAGTTTATTGAATCAAGACGGTTTCAAATCGAAGAAATCGCAGGCCGAATATTTAGGGTCCAACTGCATTTAATTGGCGAATTATCTCATGCAACATTTTCAAACATTGAGCATCAGGGGATAGAGTTTGTAACTTACACTTTAATGCCCTGGCTAAAAAGAATTGAGCAAGCAGTACAAATAGATCTATTTGATTATAGTAACAGACAGACTTATTTTGCAGAACACCTGGTAAATAGTCTGCTGCGTGGTGATATTCAGACAAGATATAATGCATACGCGCAGGCAAGACAAAATGGCTGGATGAGTGCAAACGATATAAGGGAACTTGAAAATATGAATCCAATTGAAGCCGGAGATATTTATTTAGTTCCTTTAAATATGGTGGATGCAAAGGATGTAGGGCAAAACTCTAACAGAAGTTCTATTGGTTATGATGCCGCCAATAAAAGATTTATAAATTTAGATTCTACACAGATGTATGAAGCAAACCTTGATGAAACTCGTGAAGTGCCTGTCATGCAGAAATCATTAAGTGAAACCATCGAAACACGTTCTAAAAGGGGAGCAGTTTCAAGGTTAAAAATTGCTCAAAGCTTTAATCCATTGATAACAGATGCAGTTAACAGAATATTAAAAAGTGAGCGAAGCGATATAATTAAGGCGGCCAAGTCAATATTTAATTCCAGGGATTCAAGAGATCTTAACGAATTCCTAAATCAATACTATGAAGAAAATGCCGAGTATATAAGAAAACGCACAAGGCCTGTTATGCAGTCCTTAGGCGAGTTGATAAGTGCTGCAGCTGCCAAGGAAATAAAGTTTGACGGAGATATCTCGGCAAATTTACAAAGGTTTATGGATTCTCATAATGAGCTATTTGCT
>CAIJYD010000109.1 GCA_903824785.1 uncultured Bacteroidota bacterium | reverse complement strand
TGACTTTATTTCATCCATCACAACCTGCTTTTCCCGTTCCAGCTCTTTTTCCGGAAAGATAGAGAAAAAAAAGAGATCCTGGAATAATTCGAGGGTACGATCCAGGGTCAACGCATGAATAAGTAAAAAATAAGAGGGTTGTTAACAAATTTTCTGGGGTTGTTAACGGGTGTTTTGATGTGACGGCGCTTATTGGGGGTTGTTAACAATATGGGGTTAAAACATTATTAATCTGTTAATTAAATCTTGTTTGTTTATTGTTGTGTTTTGGATTTATTGTTGGACTTTTGAGTCAAACAATAATTTCAACCTTATGACACAAACAAGTTTATATGATTATTTTGTCAGATTACCCGACCCCAGGATTAACAGGAATAAAAAGCACAACCTTGCAGACATTGTTGTTCTAAGCATTTTAGCTGTTTTATGCGGAGCAGAATCATGGGACTCTATTGAAGAGTTTGGCAAAGCCCGGATCGACTTTCTGAAAAAGATACTTTATCTGCCCAATGGTATTCCTTCACATGATACAATTAACAGGGTTTTTTCAATGCTCAAGCCCGACAAGTTTGAGGTCGTATTTATAAGTTGGGTTAACTCTTTAAGAACTAAAAGCATTGGCAACGAAGTTATTGCAATTGATGGAAAAACCATTCGTGGTTCAAAAGACAGCTTCCACAAAAAATCAGCTATACATATTGTAAGTGCATGGGCAAATAGCAATCAGCTTGTGCTTGGACAACGTAAAGTTGATGGTAAATCGAATGAAATCACAGCCATTCCTGAATTACTCGAAATGCTTGATATAAAAGGAAGCATTGTTACTATTGATGCCATGGGTACGCAAAAAAATATAGCAAAGGCCATTATTGACAATCAAGCCAATTACATTCTTGCATTAAAAGGAAATCAAACCTATTTGAAAGAAGATGTTGAAAGCATGTGTAAGCGGATGGAGCCAGACTCAGAAAACGAAGTCGTTGAAAAAGGTCATGGCAGAATTGAAACCAGAAATTGTAAGGTGTTCAATAAAATAGATCTGTTAGAAGATCAGGAAAAATGGTGCGAACTGAAATCTGTAATTCAAATCTGTGCACAAAGAGAAATCAAGGACAAAATAACAACTGAAACACGACTATACATCAGTAGCTTAAACCATGATGCCTCAGCATTCAATCAGTACATCCGTCAGCACTGGAGCGTCGAGAATAACTTACATTGGACACTGGACATGACTTTCAGAGAAGACGAGCAAAGAAAAAGAGATAAACATTCTGCTCAAAACTTTGCTATCGTTAGAAAAATAGCATTGAACCTGCTTAAACAAGAAGACTCAAAAAAATTGAGTCTCAAAACAAAAAGGCTTAAAGCCGGATGGAATAATATCTTTCTGCTGAAAATCCTTAAAATTTAAATGCGTTGACCCTGGGTGATATTTAGTGAGAACCCTAAATCAACAATAAGAATCGTACCTTCAGGATACTGTCGGCTTGCAGCGAAGTACAATGCTGCAGAAGCTCCACTTGGGATCATTTGCATTATGGAAAGGCCAGCAATATTTGCAGCCTTCCAAAGCAGTTCACGCTCCCAAATACCGAACTTGTTTGGAACAGCTACAACAATTCTTGTGACATGC
>CAIJYD010000108.1 GCA_903824785.1 uncultured Bacteroidota bacterium | reverse complement strand
TGCAAATAGGTGAATTATCTGAACCAATAACAATACCATTCTAATGGAACTACGAGATTATCAATTAACTGCCATCAATCAGGGTGCGGGCATACTGCAAAAATACAGACTTCTTTATTTGGCTTTTCAAACTCGTACCGGAAAGACATTAATAGCTCTGAATATTGCCAAAGGATTTAATAATGTGCTATTTGTGACTAAAAAAAAGGCTATTGAAAGTATTTTGCATGATTACAAATTAGGCGAATTTACCTATACTTTGACCGTAATAAATTATGAGTCAGTGCATAAAGTAAATGGAATATTTGATTTGATCATATTAGATGAGGCTCATTCTTTAGGTGCTTTTCCTAAGCCTTGCAAGAGAGTTAAAGACTTGCAAAGATTAACAGTTAATAAGCCAATCATTTTTTTATCCGCAACACCGTCACCAGAGAGCTGGAGCCAGTTGTTTCATCAGATGTATTTATCAGGTTATTCGCCATTTCATCATAATAATTTCTATAAATGGGCGAAAGATTATGTTAATATCACTAAAAAATACATCTATAATAAGGAAATGAATGATTATGGAGATGCAAACAAAGTAATGATATGGCAGATTATTAAACATTTATTTTTAATTAAGACTCAGGAAGATGCAGGGTTTAAAATTGAGGTTGAAGAGCGGGTTTTAACTGTTCAAATGCCGGGTAATTTGAAAAGCATCATATCCAGGCTGATGAAAGATAAGGTCTATGTCGATGATAAATTTAGTATTGTGGCCGATACGGCAGTAAAGACAATGCAAAAGGTGCATCAGCTAAGTTCCGGGACTGTTATTGACGATAACGGGTATCAGATAATTTCGGACTATAAATCACGCTATTTGAGCGAATGGGTGAATGGCCGTAAAGTAGTGATATTCTATAAATTCAAATCAGAGTTTGAACTGTTAAAGATTGCTTTTCCTAATTGGACAGATAACGCTTTTACTTTTCAATCATCTAAAGATTTGATATTTTTAGGACAGTTCCAATCGGCAAGAGAAGGGATCCGGCTCGACAGCGCAGAAGCGATTATCTTTTTTAATATTGACTTTAGTTTTTTATCGTATGAACAGGCAAGAAACAGAATAGCTTCATTTGAGAGGGCAGACAAAGCCATATTATATTGGCTCTTTTCAGATATAGGTATTGAGAGGCGTATTTATCGGGCATTAATGAAAAAAGAAGACTACACATTAAAATATTTCAATCATGACAGAATCAGCATTCGAACAGAAATGGAGTCACAAGGCACAAGCAAAAGGTTGGCTTTCGATTAAAAATATTCAAATGAGTCTTAATGGATGGCCTGACAGAATGTATCTAAAAGACAGAATGGTCTTTTTTGCTGAATTTAAAAGTAAAAAAGGCAAATTATCCGAACTCCAAAAGTATAGAATCAATCAAATAAGATCATTAAATTTTCACGTATTAATAATTTATGAACAATGAAAAACGAGCTATTAAAGGCACACCGATCATCCAACAACCTAAGAGGGGTTATCCTTCTTCTTGACTCGGTAAGCAAGATCACAAAGGTGACAATTCCCGAACTAACCGGAAGATCAAGAAAAACAGAAACAGTATATGCCCGGACTGTATTCGCTGCACTTGCAAAATCGAACTACCCGGAGCTTTCCCATGCACTGATTGGGTCGATAATCAACCGGGATCATTCAACGATAACTTATATGATCGCAGAAACTAAAGATGTGAAAGAAAAGGCAGAGCTACTACGGGAGGTCGAATTCAAACTGAATGTTCAGAACCTGGAATATGTTATATAACAGCTTTTGTTAAACGAACGATAACATTAATTAATATTACAACGACAAAATAAATATCAAGTAAATTATGAAATATCAAGATTTTTTAGAACTAAAGAAACATTCTATTTCAGAATATGGGATAAAAGCCAATTTTATACCTGATAAAATGTTTGACTTTCAGAAATATGTATCTAATCATATGATAGAAAAAGGAAGGTGCGCATTTTTTGGAGATACCGGAACAGGCAAGACGGTAATAGAATTAACGACTGCTACAAATTATATCAAGGCTACTAATAAGCCTGTATTAATTATCACTCCTTTAGCAGTAGCGGATCAGCATTTAAGGGAAGCATTAAAATTCGGTATAGATGATGTTTGCCATACAAAGGACGGGAAATACAATAAAAAAATAGTATTATGTAATTATGAGCGTTTACATAAATTAAATACATCAGACTTTGATTGTGTGATACTTGATGAATCAAGCATTTTAAAAAACTTTGACGGTGCAATAAAAAACCAACTTAATACATTTTTAAAAAAAGTAAAATACCGGTTTTTATTCACAGCAACTCCTTCTCCTAATGATTTTGTGGAGCTTGGAACCAGCTCTGAAGCATTGGGATATATGGGATATACAGATATGCTTACTAAGTTTTTCACTAATAACGAAGACACAATTAAGCCTCAGAATATCGGGACTAAATGGATTCTCAAGGGTCATGCAACAGATGATTTTTTTAAATGGGTATCCGGTTGGTCAATATCAATGAGAAAGCCTTCTGATTTAGGATTCTCAGATGATCGGTTTATTTTGCCTGAATTAATAGTAAATTATAATTCTGTAAAAAACGAAAAAAACTTAGTAGTAAACGGTCAGATTCAGTTATTTAATCAAATTGCAAGGCGATTAACAGAGGTTAGAGAAGAGCAGAAATGTACTATCGAAGATAGATGTATTAAAGCTGTTGAAATTGCATCTAATCACCCTAAGACAGTGTATTGGTGCAACTACAATAATGAAGGTGACCTATTGCAGGAGCTTGATAAAGATTCGTATCAAATCAAGGGATCAATGAATATTGATAAGAAAGAAGAAATACTATTAGCGTTTGCAAACGGAGAAATTGATAAGCTGATAACAAAAGCTAAAATGACAGCCTTTGGATTAAATTGGCAACATTGCGGACATACTGTTTACTTTCCTGATTTTAGTTATGAAAAATATTATCAGGCTATCAGGAGATTTTGGAGATTTGGACGAACAGAACCCGTAATTTGCGATTTAGTTTTCTCGGATGGACAACAAAGAGTATTAGATTCTCTTTTAGCAAAAACATCAAAAGCGGATCAATTATTTACGAAACTAAATACAACACTTCATCAGGATTTTACAATCAAAACAAGCGAATTTAATAAGCAAGTAATTTTACCAACTTTTTTAAAATAGAAATCATGATTAAAGATCAATTAATTACAGAAGATTACGCAATTTATTGCTCGGACAATATGTTTGTCCTTCCTTCATTCCCGGATAATTCTATTCCTTTATCTGTGTACTCACCACCATTTGCCGGACTTTACAATTACTCCAGCTCTCCGAATGACTTTTCTAATTGTGAATCGAGAGAACAGTTTTTGAATCAGTATGAATATTTAATTGCTGAAATATCAAGGGTTACAATGCCGGGAAGAATTACGGCAGTACATTGCACTGATATTAATAGTTGTGCCAATGAGAATTTGTGGGATTTTCCGCACGAAATTATCAAACTACATGAAAAGCATGGATTCCATTACAGGAATAGAATAACGATATGGAAAGAACCATTAAAAGTCAGAATGAGAACGATGGTAAGAAGTTTAATGCATAAATTAATAGTCGAGGATTCTACCGAATGCTTCCCGGCTATGCCTGATTATGTTCTCATTTTCAAAAAATCAGGAGAAAACGAAATACCCGTAACTCATCCATTTGGATTAGCACATTATGCCGGAGCTCATCCATTTTTACCGGAACACGTCGAAACTTATGGAAGTTATGAAGACTTTAAAAAGAAATGGTCAGGATTTAACGGTGATCCGAGGGAAAATAAATTTAGTCATTTAGTATGGCAACGTTATGCCTCCAGTGTTTGGGATGATATAAGAATTGATGAGGTTTTACAGTATAAAGAAAGCAAAGACGAGGATGATGAAAAACACGTACATCCGCTTCAGCTTGATGTTATTGATCGAATTGTGGAGCTGTATTCAAATCCAGGAGAGGCAGTATTAACTCCATTTATGGGAGTAGGATCAGAGGTTTATAGTCCGGTATCAATGGGCAGGAAAGCAATTGGGATAGAGCTTAAGGACAGCTATTTCAAACAGGCTGTTAAAAATTTAGCAGATGTTAAAAAGAGATTTGATGTAGATACTCAACAAAAACTATTTTAACCTACAAAAAAATTAACTTTGAGCAAATTAAGAATATGAAATGTAAATCATGCAACGAAGATTTTAATCCTATACTCTCAGCATTGGGATCGAAACACGCTACTCGGAATAATAGAAAAATACAAAGCATTGAATTTACAACAAGGAAATAAATTTTAATTTAAAACAAAACTATGAAAGCATTCAACAACATCGAACAAGGCAAAAGCATGATCAATGATCTGCTAATAGCTCACAAGACGTACATAATCGAGAACTTGACCACAGTTGATGAAGATGTCGTAAACCAAAAAACAAGAATGTATAAGTTCTTCTGCTGGTTCATTTGGGGTCATATATTCAAGGGTGGTATCTGTGCAAGATGTGGGAAAAGTAAAGCATAACGGTGTTATGGCCCGTTTTTTCTCCGTGTTCTTTTTTGGTTAAATACCTGAAATTCAACCACTAATATTTAGAATTATTATAAATAGATTAAATATAGAAAAATAAGTGATAAAATATTTGCACAATTAAAAAACCCGTTGTATCTTTGCAGAGTAATTAAATGATAAAAGTTCTTTGAAGATATGAAAAAAGGGTAGCAAGCCAGACCGCACCCATCACAAACGAAAAATAGTAGTTTGTGATTGAAGACGAAGCTGGGGGTAGTGTGAATACCTTACGAGTAATAATTCACACCGTTGCAAATTCAAGAAGGTTGGTGAAGTAACCACTTGAATACGTTTTAGAAAAATCACCCGTTGAAAGGTCAGTTAGTAACTGAATACGTGTTGGCAAAGAGTAACCAGTCACTCTGGTATGGTGCAGGGATTAGGAATGCCTGTCGAAAGTTACCTGAAAGACTTTCATTTATTTATTGTTTAATAATTTTTATTTTTAAAAAAAAATATATGGAAACGTTAAGAATAACAAAAACCGTTGGGCAAAACGGGTTCTTTGATTTGAGAAATCAAATGAACGAATTTGTAAAAAGCAACTTCGGTATATTATACGAAGGTGCAGTTCGTTTAGGCTGTGAAATACCAGCCGATTACTACGCGCCAGAAAGGGTGCAAGTTGGCAACACAAGGTTGCACGCTTCAATGGGGTTGAAATATGCCGATGGGCATAAATACTCCGATAATGCAGCACCTTCGGAAAGCCAATTGAGGCAAACTGTTAAGGATTTGCAGACCTTAATTGATGCCGCTGCTGAAAAAATACCAGCGCCATTCACTCTTAATATTGTTGAGAATGAAAAGCGAGGTTAAGAAATCCAACGCTGGAAGAAAACCTGTGCCTGATAAGAAGGTGCAGGTTTCTATGTATGTATTAAGCTCGCAAATTGAAAAGTTTGGTGGGCTTGACGAGTTTAAACAAGCCTTGTATGATTTCGTGGCTTTGCGTTCTCAAAATGGGGCATAACGGTTTGCATAAGACCAGTAAAGGAATGCGAGCGATGAACTATCAAGATACACAACAGGCTGAACGGGCTACGATGCTGAAATTACCGATACAACCTTTATTGGTTTTATGCGGTGTTATGGGCTGCCGTTCTTTCAAAATATAGCCTTGGACGGGCTTTGTAAAATCCAATAAGATTATGGACAAAATAATGATTAGCCAACCTATGAATGGCTTTACAGAAGAACAAATTGTAGAAACAAGAAATCGTTTTTTACAGTTTGCTGAAAAAGAAAACTTAGAAGTTGTAAACACTTACTTTCAAGATGAATGGTATTCAAAAGATGCTATGACTGGACGTGGAGTGGTGCAAATCCCATTATGCTTTTTAGCGAAATCAATCGAAAACATGAGCCTTTGCCATAAAGCATATTTTGCTAAAGGTTGGGAAAATGCAAGAGGTTGTAAAATTGAGCATGAGGTAGCTTTGCAATATGGATTAGAGATAATCCACGAGAATTAAGAGTTTCGGGTTCGTAGGACTGTTCTTCGGAGCGGTCTTACGGTTGCCCATAACTAAGATATACACGCAATGCGTATATACACCCAATTTGGATCGCTATACGCAACTAACATAATAAGGAGGAAAACAAAAATGACATCAAATGAGCTAAGAATTGGAAATTATATCGAATGGGTTGGTAAACACGAAGATTCAAGAATTTTAAAGTTAAAAGATTTTAATATTGTTTGTGAATCTTTAAATAATAACGAACCTTATTTTAAGCCTGTTCCAATAACTGAACAGCAATTATTAAGGTTTGGATTTAAAGATTGTGGTTATACTTTTGAATTAAAGAGAAAAACAAAATCATTTATTTTCACATGGTATTCAAAAGAAGTCTTAACTGGCAAACGAAGTGGATGGTATTGCAAAAAGTATGAACACATAAAATATGTTCATCAGTTGCAGAACTTATATTTTGCTCTTACAGGAGGAGAATTGTTATTAAAGAAATAAGGAGGAAAACAAATGGAAAATAAAGAATCTAAATTAGACTTAGTCTCATTATCTGACAGTCTTGATACTGCTCTAAAGAATGAGACTAAAGAAAGTTTAACCGAATGGTTGGAGAGTGGAAGAAAAGAAACTACTACACAATATTGTAACCACGATTTTGTTATAAAATATGGTGGATATGAATGCCAGAACTGCGGTATTGAATATGATGAAATTAATAAACTAAACTAAACAAATGGAAATATTAACAGACATCGGAATACTTGCATTATGGGTAACGCTCATCGTTGTTACTCTTTTAGTAATCGCTTTCTTTGCTCTCCGGGAGCCAGACCCCGTTGACGAATGGGATGAAATAGACGGTCACGACTACACAGATCAGGAAGAATGGAGATAATTTGATATTGTTAAAAATATTATTTAATTTTGATCAAAATATCACAATGAAAAAATGTATCGAATGTGATGAATTATACGAAGACGAATTAATTGATGAGTCGGGTAAATGTGAGATGTGTGCCGAAATCGATCCGTGCGAAGACTGCAACCTGTTTTGTAAGTCAAGATGTCTAAAAGGACTTAAATTTTAATTATGTACTACTATTTGAAACCACAGCATTTTATGTTCTCAAGGATCGGTCATCACAACGAAGAGATCATAATCGACAAGCTCAACACAAGAGTGATTCAGTTCATGACAATCAATGATCCTTATTCAAAATTCAACATCGAACAAGTGACCAAAGAACAATACATGAGATATAAGAAATTAGCCTTATTTAGACTAAATAAAAATGAAGACACTACTAAAAATATTCGATAACATACTTGAAATATACGGAGCTTTGATACTCGGACTATTGACTTCAGCCCTGATATTTATTACATTTGCAATAATTGACAAAATGATATGAAACTCAACGAAATAAAAGAAAATCCATCAAATCCAAGACTTATTAAAGACGATAAGTTTAAAAAGTTACTAAAGTCTATTAAAGATTTCCCTCAAATGATGTCACTTCGTCCTATTATCATTGACGAAAACAACATAATACAAGGCGGCAATATGCGATTTAAAGCACTCAAAGAATTGGACTACAAAGAGATACCAGACGAATGGGTAAAGCAAGGGAAAGACCTAACAGAAGAACAATGGAAAGAGTTTGTAATCAAGGATAATGTAGGCTTCGGTGAGTGGGATTGGGATGCGCTGGCAAATGAGTGGGATAGTGAACAGTTGACGGAGTGGGGAGTTGATTTGCCGGATTTTACCGACTATTCAGATAAAAACAAAGAAATCGACACCGAAAGTTTTGACGATGAAATGATAATCAAACTGAAATACACGGAAGAGGATTATTTGAAAGTCAGGGATCAACTGGCAAAAGTAGCATCTTCGCCGGAAATGGCAGTTTGGAAACTATTAGGAAATGAGTAAAGGACATTTATTCCCGTACAAATGGAATTTAGCGGATGGTTATCCGGCTAAAGGAATAAGCAAACACGGTTTAAAAGTGTTTGGTACTTTCATTTGTGGCGGTGGTTCTACAATGGGTTATAAATTAGCTGGGTTTAATCATTTGGGCGGTGTTGAAATTGACCCACCTATTGCAGATGTTTACAAAACAAATCATAAACCGAAGCATCTTTATAATTTAGATATTAGAGAATTTAATAAACTTATTGATTTACCTACTGAATTATTTAATTTAGATATTTTGGACGGTTCTCCACCTTGCTCAACTTTTAGCATGGCTGGTAGTCGTGAAAAAGCGTGGGGCAAAGAAAAAGTATTTAGAGAGGGACAAGCAAAACAAAGTCTTGATGATTTAGTTTTCGTTTATTGCGATACAATCATAAAACTACAACCAAAAGTATTTTTATTAGAAAACGTAAAAGGTATTATACAAGGTAATGCAAAGGTTTATTCAAAAAATATAGTTAAGAAAATGACTGATGCAGGTTACAAAGTGCAAGTTTTTTGCCTTAACGCTGCATCAATGGGAGTGCCACAAAAACGTGAACGTGTATTTTTTATAGGACACAAAAAAGAATATAATTTACCGAAATTAAAATTAGAGTTTAGTGAGGTATCTATAAAAATGGATTTTTTAGAAAGCAATAATGAATTAAATAAAGACGGTAAATTATACAGCGATTGGCTACAAAGAAAACAAGGAGATAAAAATTTCGGAGATGTTTGTTTAAGAACAGAAGGAGTTCAAAAGTCTTTTGGCAGAGTTTTATTATCTAAAACTGATTATGTACCAACTATTGTGAGCGGTAATCAATATATTTATTTTGATAAATTCGTAGAAGCAAGTAAAAAAGATTATTGCCAAATTGGCACCTACCCACTTGATTACAACTTCAAAAAAATAGAACCTAAATATTTAATCGGTATGAGCGTACCGCCGGTGATGACCGCTCAAATATCAAATCAGATTGCAAAACAATGGTTCAAATTAATTTAGATTAAAAATAGATCAATGTCAAAAAAAGGAGGTGTTCCGCAAAATCTTATTCCTGCAAAGAAAGGAGAGGTCAGAAATCCCGATGGAAGGCCACGCAAAACGATCTCGGTCGTTAATGCCGAACTTGAAAGGCAGGGTTATACAGAAGCATCAAAGCAGGATATAACGTCCTGTTATCTTCGATTGATTCAAATACCAGTCCCGGAACTTACAAAGATGGTGAGCGACAATACACAACCATCATTAGTTCGGATCGTTGGTAAGGCTGTATTATCAGGTAAGGGTTTTGATGTGATCGAAAAGATACTTGACAGGGGCATAGGTCGGGCAACTAATACGACAGAAGTAACCGGGAAAGACGGAAAAGAGCTGAACACAACTATTATAGTTCAGTCACAACAGGCAAAAGACGATGATGATAAGCTATGACGATGCTAACGACAACAGTTTACGAGAGAAATCTACATGAATATGTTGGGGGATCATCATTAATAGTCAATCAAGGCGGTACAAGATCATCTAAAACCTATTCAGTACTGCAATTACTCGTTAGGATAGCGGAAAAATCAAAAGATCCGTTAATAATATCGGTAGTTTCAAAAGCTTTGCCTCATTTAAAGCTGGGAGCAATGCGAGATATGGACTCTATTTTAATTTCAAGGGGGTATATTCCTGACTTAATAAAAAATCATACTGATAACTATTACAGGGTAGGGAAATCAATTATTGAGTTCTTTGGTACTGACAATATCGGTAAAGTTCACGGCCCAAGTCGTGATATATTATTTGTAAACGAAGGAAATTATATAAAGTATGACATTTATGACCATTTGGCGGTAAGAACAACAAAGACGATATTTCTTGATTTTAATCCTAATCGCTCATTCTGGTATCACGATGAAATACAAGGTAAACAGCCTCATTCATTTATTAAGTCTACCTATCTTGACAATAATCACTTATCTAAAGAACAAATAGAACGAATAGAAGCTAAAAAACATCACCCGTATTGGTGGCAAGTGTACGGATTAGGCGAATTAGGCAAGCTAGAAGGCACAATATTTGATTGGCAATGGGGGACTTTTGATGATTCGCTCCCTTACATATACGGTCTTGACTTCGGGGTAAAAGATCCGGACGCAATGGTGAAGGTTGCGATTGATCAACCTAATAAAAAGATATATTGGAAGCAGGAAATCTATCAAAATAGCCTTTCTACTCCTCAATTAGGGACAATAATCAAGGCAAGAAACGTCGGGAATCATTTAATTGTTGCGGATAATGCCGGGTTAAGAACGATAATGGACTTGCGAAATACAGGATTAAACATTGTTGCAGTAAAAAAGCCACGTATATTGGAGCGTATCAAATTTTTATGGGATTATCAACTAATTATTGATCCAGGTAGTAATGATTTGGAGCAAGAATTAAACACTTATGTATGGTTAGATAAGAAGGGTGAGATACCAATTGACGAGTATAATCATTTATGTGACGCAGGGGGTTATGCCTCATATTACTTCTCTCCAGCGTATAAAAAAGGAAATTACGTCATAAAAACGTAATTGTAAAATAAAATATATAATTTTACACTAAATTAATCCGCAGAAAAATGAATATATGGCCATTTACTTCCAAAAAATCTTATGATCAGGTAGATAATCCGCTAAAAAATACCCTTCTTAAAGCTATTTACTCAATGCAGATGCATTCAGGAGTGGCTCAGGTGATGGATGACAACCCTACGGCGTACATAAAGCAAGGATATTCTGGTAACTCGGATGTATATTCGATCATTAACCGGATCATTCGAATGAGTTCACAAGCACGACTTGCGTTGTACACTCTTGAAAATGGCAAATGGATTGAAGTAACCGATCATGAGTTAGTTAAGTTCATCAAGCAAGTCAACCCAACAATGAAGACAAGCGACTTCATTCAGGGTCATTTGATTTATAAACTGTCAATTGGTAACTCCTATTGGTACAAGCCACTCATTGAAAGCGGAGTAAACAAGGGCAAGACAAATGAAGTTTGGTTAATGCCGTCCAATAATGTTGAGATATTAGCCGGGAAATCATGGATGAATCCCGTCGGGGGGTATCGCTTGGTGACTAATTCAACCATTGAATTTAATGATAAAGAGGTTTATCATGCGAAGTTCTTTAATCCTTTATTCGGGGAGTATGGCTCACTTTATGGGCAGTCCCCACTAAAGGCTGCAGCCGAAACGGTAAGCAAACAAAACCAAGCAGAGATAACCGAACTTAAACAGTTTGAGAATCAATCACCTCCATACCTACTCTATCGGGATGTTCAGGACGCTATCATGGGAGGTCTTAACTCTCAGCAACGAGAAGAAGTTCAGGACTTATTTAAGGATTACAACAAAAAGTATAAATCAGGTCATCCGCTTGTTCTACCCGATAAATTTGGGATGCTGAATCTTGGTATCAGTCCCGCAGACTTGAAGATACTTGAATCATCACAAGAAGGGCGAAGAATACTATGTAACATCTACGGCATACCCTCAGAACTGTTTAATGACAAATCATCAGCAACATATAATAACGTAAGCGAAGCAAAGAAGGACGCTTGGAATAACTGCATCAAGCCTAATCTTAATGACTTTGCCGATGATATGACTTCTTTCCTTATCTCCTCTGTCCCGGCATATGCAAATGAAAACCTATTCTTTGCCTTTGACTACTCGGATGTTGGGGAGCTACAAGGCGATAGAGCTGTTCAGGTGCAATGGATGCGTCAGGCTTATTGGACACCTAACCAAATCCTTGAAGCAACGGGACAACTCCCGGTTGATAACCCTTACATGAATGAGCCATGGATGGGAATGGGTGAGAGTCCGTTATCTGTGTTGACAGCTCCGACAGAACCACTGCCGATTAAAGACTTTGGCGATTACGACATATTGAACAGGAAATGACGGCATTCGAGCGATTGATAATAAGAAAGCGCAAGGCACTCATTGCCAGAAGTAAGATCATGTTCAAGGCAGCGATTAGAGATCAGTATATACAAGCGATAAAGATCATCGAAAACACTTCTATTGATCAGTTAACAGAAAGACTTACGGGGGCGATAAGTTCAGAACCGATTGAGAAGGCATTCACTCGAACCTATTCATCGGCTTCAGATATTGCGATGATGTGGCGAAAGAAATTATTACCACCTAAAAAAGACGTAACAGAAGAGATACAAGAAACAATCTTTGAGCGGTCACTGGCTAATTATGCACTCACAAAAGCAGGGGAGAGGATAGTTTTGATCAGTGCAACGACAGAAAGTTACATCATCAGTGCAACTCAGAAAGCCGTCACTACAGGACTTGAAGAAGGCTTAGGGATAAGCGAGATAAAAGACTTGATCCTTAGCTCCGTGAATGATCAGTA
The DNA here is from genome assembly GCA_903824785.1 of uncultured Bacteroidota bacterium. Lineage (GTDB taxonomy): Bacteria > Bacteroidota > Bacteroidia > Bacteroidales > VadinHA17 > LD21. The sequence goes on along the minus strand of CAIJYD010000108.1, from coordinate 23,912 downwards.
CAAGTCAATGACAGACTCAAGAGCCGGGTTGATAGCACAAACAGAAATCATCACGGCATCAAATCAGGCAACGAGAGAATCAGCAGAATCAACAGGCTACGAATATGTAGGATTTTGGTCAACATCGGGACTCAGTAACGTAAGGGACTCCCATCGTGAATGTGAACAATGGTCAATTGATAATGGAGGGGTAAAGCCGGGCGATACTTTTCCTAACGGATTAGAGTTCCCCGGTGACCCGAATGGGGATGCTGCGGAGGTCTGCAATTGCCACTGCTCCTATATGACGGAACTTGTATAATATGTTGTAAAACATATCGGATTATTTTTTTATTTCAATTATTATTATATTTGTACTAAAATTGCAACATAATGAAACATAACCTTCAATTTAAGAGCTTCAAAATCGCCAATGTTCAGGAAGAATCCGGGACAATGACAATCGAAGGATGGGGAGCAGTGTTCGGAAATATTGACTCAACAAATGATGTGATCGTAAAGGGAGCATTTGCAAAGACATTAATGGAGCGAAAAGACCGTATAGCCTTTGCTTATCAGCATGATATTTGGAATCCAATTGGCAAAATACTTGATATTAAAGAGGATAATACGGGACTTTATGTAAAAGTTATGCTCTCTGCTGCTGAAGAAGACATCCAATGCAAAGTTAAAGAGGGCATTTTAAAAGAAATGAGCATCGGTTACCGGGCGATTAACTCAACATCGGGGGTTCAGGATGGGCAAGATGTGCAGTATCTTAATGAGATTATGCTCTATGAAGTTAGTTTAGTCACCATTGCCTCTAATCCGTTGGCTGTGATAACCCGGATGAAAGCCGAAGAGAAAGCAGACTTTATTGATACAGAGTTTGAAAGACTAATTGCCATTGAAAGAAATCAAGCGAAGAGATTTGATCTTATGAAATTGAAATCACAGGTCGAAGCATTAATAAATGAATCACAGGTCGAAACACTCAAAGAAGAAGAGCCGATAATTGAAACAGTTATCACTCCGATTGAAGAGCCGTTTACAAAATCAGATATTTTAAAATTATTATCTTAAAAATTAAAAGTAATGGAAAAACAAGAATTAGAATCAGCTTTATCGGCTCATGGAGATCAGATCAAAGCAACTCAGGCTGAACTACTCAACACGATTGAGAGTCAAAAATCTGAATTAATATTAGTTAAGTCCGGAACTGCAAAGATGCAAGAGCAGTTGGACGCATTGGCAACCGTTCAGGCGAAAGCTGAAAAAGAAGGCCAAAAATCCGAGATCATTTCTTTTACCAAAGATTTGCGTAAAAAGCTGAACGCGGAAATCGCTACTTTCAAAAAGTTTGCAGAAGATAGCACCTTTAAGGGTGAGATTAATTTGCTTGTTAAATCATTCTTGGAAAGTGACAACGCTAACATCACCACTAACGCGCTTCTGCCAGGTGGGGAAATGGAAGCAGGGATCGGGAAGGCCCCGGATCGTATGCCTTTCTTGTTATCATTAGTTGAGACGGGAACAACCAACAAATACCAGATTAGCTGGGTTGAACGCAAAACGCGGACTGATAATTCGCTGTTGGTCGCTGAAGGAGTTGCGCCTGCCAATCCTGTTGTTTTAGGTTATGAAACCAAAACTTTGACCGTTAAGAACTTCGGGTCTTACATCAAAGTATCAAATGATTCTTTGGATGACATCGAGTGGATTCTTTCGGAAATCAAAACTGAACTGGTCACTTTGATGATGCTGAAGATCGATGGTGATATTCTTGCCGGTACGATCGCACTGAACGGTTATGATGGTATCAAAACTTTGGCTACTGCCTTTGCAGTTCCAAACGCTTACAAGTTGAACGCTGGTGACATTGCCAACAATAAGGACGTTCTAAGGGCTGCCTTAACTCAACTCCAGGTTGCAAACTACAATGCATCGGCTATTATCATCAATCCGGTATCATCTATGGAAATGGACTTGGAACGTGACAAAGATGGGGCATATGTTTTAGCACCATTTACCACCAATAGCGGCCAGGTCGTTGCAGGTTGTCCTGTTTATGTCAACAATGGTGTGACTTCTGACGAATTTGTAGTAGGTGACTTCAAGAAAGCGAAGTTTGTCTATCGCAAAGGTATGGATCTTAAAATATGGGATCAGAACGAGAGCGATGCAATTGCACAGCTAAAAACTGTTACCCTGTACATGAGGGCCACAATGCGAATTAAGGCCCCTGATTACTTGGCATTTGTTAAAGGTACATTCACCGCTGGTAAGGCATTGTTAAACGTTGTTTAATTAATCGGGAGGTTTCCGCCTCCCTTTAAATCTTTGAAAATATGAAAAAGTTAATTTTTATGTTTATTTGCTTGTTTGCCGGGTTGGCAGTTCAGGCGCAGGTAATTGATTCTTCTGTTGCTTTCCCAAAGGATAGCACGACTAATACTCAAACAAAGTATCTCACTATTGCTACTCCGGTAGCGATTAAAGGGGATTATTTGGCGAGTTACTTTATCATCCCTGTTAATAAATCAGGCACTGAAACCGTTAATACAATGCTTCAGGGGTCATATGATGGTACACGATGGGTTGATTTAGGCACTTCTTCGGATAGCGTTATCGTTAATACAGCCGGGGTAATTAAAGCGTTAGGTTACGAGATACCTAATACTATTTGGCGTTATTACAGAGTAAAATGCAATGGGTATAATACAGGAGTTACTACTTTTACAGGTGGCTTTACACTGAAGAGAAAACAATAACCGTATATTGGTACACGGGGGAGGATCGTTACCTCCCTACGGTTCATTAAATTTTAAACTATGGGAACATTTAAGTTAAAATCTGATTTTATCGGGAAGCTAAAAGGTGATATAATTCATGTACCTGACTACCTTGATAACGACATGATACGCTATAACTACGGTGTTAAGATTGACGAGGCAAAAGTTGAAGTTCCATCTGTCAATAAAGCTGTTGTTCCGGCTTATAAACCTAAAAAACAAAAGCGATGAGCTTCGAAATCCGCACTACTATAACGGGTAAAGAACCTGTTCAGCTGGTCGATATGAAGCTCTATCTTCGCACTGACTACACAACGGATGATAGTCTGATCATTGCGCTTATAACGGCTGCACGTGAACAGGCTGAAAAGTTTTGTAATCGCTCATTTGTCGCTCAGACCATCGAATATAATCGGGTAGTCACTGTATGGGATGCAGCTAATTACACAGTTATAACACTTCCTTATCCGTCACACTTGGCAATAACAGAGGTTAAAGTTAATGGGGATGTAATAACCACCTACACAAAGAAGGGATTAGATCAGTTTACAATCACGATACCCGGTGTTGAGTTGATTGACGATTCAACAACTTGTGAAATTTATGTGAAATATACTACTCAGGATTATTGCCCTGATTTGGTTAAAATCGCAATCAAGAACATGGTGAAGGAAATGGCAGAAAACAGGAATGATAAAATGCTTCTGCCTAATCTTTACAATTATTTAGCAGCTTATAAATTGTACGCATGATTACAATAACTCTTGATCAGGTTTCCTTGGATCGGCTTAATAAGCAGATGGATGTACTTCGTGACGGTGGCAAAAAAGCTGCTTCGTGGTCTATCCGTAAGATTGGGGACAAGATCAAGAATGAAGCACAGATGAGATTAAGAGGTCAAAATCACATAATCACTTCACGACTTAGGAACTCGTTATTTGTAAAGACATCAACAAAGCCAGACTTTACCTTTAGTGACAATAAGGGGAATTCTTTTGTGTCTGATCTTAAGACGGTATCATTGGACAAAGGAGATATTGCAATCGGTACTAATGTTGAGTATGCTGAGTATGTCGAAATATTGGATAGTTATCTTGAATGGGCGATTAAAAATGTTGATGTATCTAGGTCAATTCATCAGGATATGCAACAGACGATGGAGAATGTAATGAAATTTGGAGCAGGAATAATACCGGAACAATGAAAGACATACGATCAATATTAATACCTGCTCTAACTACTGCACTGACAACAGCGACAGGGCGAAAAGTTTATGATTCAATGCCTATTCAACTCTTCGGAACTGCAATTTATCCTTGTATTAATATCGCTGATGTGTTTGTTGAGGAGGACGGCTCAAAAAATTCATATCAATACCGGGCGAATATCTTAATTGAGGTAGTTCATAAAGGACTTCAAAGTCTTACTTCGCTTTACACCGATATGGATAATGTGCTATCAATAGTCAATAACGGTGTTCCATTCGCTTTAGCAAGTCCTTATAAGATAATGGATTGCACCTTGAACACAACAACAACAACGAAAGCAACTACAGATAAGGTATTGGTAGACATTGGTATAATAAGATTAATATTCAGGATTCAATAAATTAAAATTAAAAGCTATGACAAACATTGGCACACTCGTACTCCTTAAAATCGGCACTATATTAGTAGTCGGTGAATCATCAACATCCTTTAAATCGGCTCAAAACATGATTGAGCTATCAAACAAGACTTCAGGCAATGATGCAGCCTTTGCTTCGGGAAGAATAACCCGGACAATGTCGGTTAGTTCTTTAGCTTCTACAGATCCATCGGCTTCAACTTATGGTTATAAGGCAGCACTTGACGCACAGGAAGCAGGGACTGAGATAGCTTTCACACTGACAGAATACACAACAGCAGTCGGGACTACTCCAGCAACGGGAGCAATCAAACTTTCAGGAAACTGTCTTATCTCTAATGTATCGGTCGAATTTCCGGACAATGACAAGATGACTTTTAGTCTTGATCTTCAGGTAACGGGTCACGTAACAACAGCGACAAACTAAAATGGCAACGAGTATAGGCACACTTGTCTTGTTGAAACTTGAGGCAAGGCAACGGGAAGTAATCACCCTCACGGGTACGGGGGGAACTGCTAATGTTACTCTTGTCGGGGGTCTTACTAAGTTGGCTACATGGGCAACATCTCTAACGGTGACGGCTCAGAACTTTGTCACATCTCATGCGGTGGCTTATCTTGCCGTAGGTGTTCAGGTGACAGCTTATCAGGGTAAACTATACTTTGAAAGCGTATCTGTTGGAGTTGCAATAGTCGCTCCTGAGATTACAAATGTGACTACTAATCTCGCTGGTACTGTTGCGAATGCTATCGCCAATGCAACGAACATCACGATAATAGGAGAAACATCTACATCCTTTAAATCGGCTCAAAACATCATTGAAACATCAAGCAAATCATCAGGTAACGATGCAGAGTTTAAAAGCGGACGCATAACCCGTACAATGAGCGTGAGTTCACTTGCTTCTACCGATCCAACATCAACGGGATATGGCTTTGATCTTGCTTTAGCAGTTCAGGAACAGCAATCAGCTATTTCTTTTTTGCTAACGGAATATGCTTCAGGCACTCCGGTAACGGGAGCAATAAAGTTAAGCGGATCGGCTTTCGTATCTAATGTAAGTTGGGAAGTCCCTGATAACGATAAAATGACTTTCTCGCTTGATCTTCAGGTAAGCGGAGAGGTGGCAGTTGAAACAAATTAAAATCCGTAATCATCATAGCTTAAAGTGCAACAGACGGGTGTCAATGTGGGATCCGTCTGTATTGCAAATTAAAAACAAACTAAAAACGAAACGACATGAACAATTCAAAAGATTTTATCATCCTTAACCTTCCTTATCCTGCACGAATCTTAGGGGTTAATTTTCTCAAGCCTAGAAGAATAGGCTTTCTGTTTACTAATCTTTCAATCTTTCTTTTTCGTGAAAATGAAGGGTTATTGACTTCGGATGACTATAATGCTTGGGTTAAAGAACGTGGACAAGCTCAACTAGTGAGTGAAATGGTTTATGCAGCAGCACAAGCCTATTGCATGGAAGAGAAAGTAAAAGAGAACTTTACCCATGACTTACTTAGGGTTGCTATTGCGACATCATGCGAAGCGGATCAAAAAAAGATTGTCGAAGCGTGGAAACACAGCCAGACCTTTGGGGCAAAGATTGAAAAAAAAAAGGTGAAAGTGACGCTGATCGAGTAATCTACTCGGACGAGTACGGTTGGATAATCGGGGAGCTTGGAATATCAAAGCAGGAATATTGGGAGTTAACACCGGCAGAAACGTTTGCAAAAATTAAAGGTTATGTTTTTAATCGTGATATGGACGCAGCTAATTTCAGGGCATTGTTTACGCTTGGGTACAATCAATATGCAAAGCATCCTAAATCAGCGAATCAGTTATGGCCTCTTGGTATTGACGGATCAAATCAATCCTCAACAATGACAGCAGATGAAATGTATGCCCGCAACCGTGATATTATCGCTTCTATGGGGGAAAATTAAGGCACTTTAACGGTGCTTTTTTTATGTGAAAAATAATGTATAATTTTGAATAACAATTAATACTCCGCACAATGGGAATGATAGCAGACTTGTTCGTCAAACTTGGATTCAAGGGTGAAGAATTTAATCAAGGGGTCGATCAATCAAAAAAGAAAGCCGATGAATTAAAAAGCTCATTATCCAACATGAGTGATAAAATCGCCTCAGCCTTTGGTGTTCAAGGGTTAAAGGACAATATTACTAATCTTGTTAGTGGTATAGGGTCGTTTATTTCAAGTTTAAAAACGGCTGCCGGGGGTGCTTCCATCTTTTCCAATGCTATGAAAGTAGTCAAGGGAGCAATGATAAGTACAGGAATAGGTGCTTTAGTCGTTGCTTTCGGTGCTTTGGTCGCTTACTTCACACAGACAGAACGAGGGGCAGAATCATTAGAGAGGGCAATGGCAGGACTCAAGGCAGGGTTTAAAGTGCTTATTGATCGTGCAGCCATGTTCGGGGAAGGCATGATGAAACTATTTACTGGCGATTTCAAGGGTGCTTGGGAATCAATGGGAGCATCAATGAAGGGTGTAGGTGAGGAAATGAAAAAAGAGATTACCGCAGCAACAGAATTAGAGAAAAGACTTCAGGATGTTGATGACCGGGAACGAGATTTAATAAAAAGCATAGCAGAGAGAAAAGAACAGGCAGCAACATTAAGAGCTGACGCAAAAGATGAAAACACAAATGCAGACGTAAAGAGAAAAAAAGTACTTGAAGCCCGGGCGTTACTAATATCTGTCTTTGACGATGAAAAGTCAATCGCCACTGAACGGGCATCTATTATGAGGGCTCAATTTGAGATGGGCAGTAAAAGAGATGATCAGAACGAAAAAGTACTACAATCTGAAGCAAGAGTTAATGAACTTGAAACATCAAGACAAGATACCCTTAGGGGATTAACAAGAGAATTAACGGCTGCAACAAAAGCAGGAGAAGCAAAAAGATTAGAGGATGAGGCTAATGCTCTTATGTTGGCAAAACCTGCAATGATGCAGATGAGAGGGGGCGGGTTAGTAGAATCAGCAACAGTAGCTCCATCGGGATTAATGGGCATGGCTGACGCAATGACTCCTGAAGGGGCGAAAATAAAAGCTGAAGAAGACAGAATCCTTTCTGATTCAATCAACTTTACAAATGATCTAAATTCAGTAATTACTGCAGGAATGGTAGACTTTGCGAACACATTCGCAACTGGAGTAGGCGCAATGATGGCTGGGGATATGAATATTGGTGAATTCGGATTAACTCTTCTTGCTTCTGTAGGTGATTTTTTAGTAAAATTGGGGCAGATGTTTATTCAATATGCCATTGCATCAGCCGGGTTTCAAGCAGCTTTAAAAACTCCGGGGGCATGGCCAATAGCTTTGGCTGCAGGTATCGCACTTGTAGCTATTGGGACGGCAATATCCAATGTTTCCAAAAAAGGATTAGCTGGTGCAGGGGGTGGTGGCTCTTCATCGGGTGGCGGTGGATCGGCTTCGGGTTATTCACCTGCAATGGGTGGATCATCTGCAATGGGCGGTAATGTGCAATTTGAAATACAAGGGGCATCACTTGTCGGAGTTTTATCGAATAATGAGCGTAAAAATAAAAACTACAAATAATGGCCTATCAGGAAAAATATTACTTTGAGTTTGTGTCTATAGACGGCAAAGCGAATAGGGTCGAAATATGGGAGGACACAGGCGCAACAATAACAGCGGTTGAGGTCAAATCAATGGCAATGCCTTTCTCGGTGTCTATGCCTGATCTTGATGGCAAGTTTCAAGTTGTAAGGGGGTCAGGTTGTGAGATCAATCTACTTTCAGAAACTAATATGCAGTTCTTTACAAGCCTTTATGCGGTTAACAAAAAGGCTTTCATGGTTAAACATTATATTGATACGGTCATTAATTGGGTCGGTTATCTTAACACGGAAATGAATCGTGAGCCTTACATAACATTGACTAATTACCCTGTTCAATTCTCAGGGAATGATGGCTTTGCTCTTATGGATAGGTATCAATTCCTTCAGGGTGTTTCTGACCCTGTTCCGGGGGGGATTTATGAGGGCATAAAATCAAAATGGGACATACTTAATATCATTTTAACCCGGATCGGCTTACCTTATGGGTACATTTACACGAGTCTTTCAACAACATTTACGGGGTATCTGACTGTTTTCCCTACTCTCTTACATCAAAGTTACGTTAATTGTTCAAACTTTTATGATGAAGATGGCGTTGCAATGACAATGCGAGAGGTTTTAGAGGCTATTTTACAGCCTTATGGAGCTTTCATAACTCAACTTGGTGCTGATATTTACATAACTGATCTAAATACATTGGCTCTTGGGACGGATGTAACATGGATGAAAATTCCCTTTATCTTTACTCCGGTTACTGACTTGGGCGGGGTGGTCACAAATGAATCAACATCAGCTATTGCCCGGTGGGATATAGTGGATTTCGGCTCATGGACACAAGCAACGGCAACGATAACAATAAATGGTTACACCAATACAATCGCTTATAACTACTCGGTGATCGAAAGTATTGAAGCCTTCATCATTGATTACGGAGCATCATTTGGGGCTGTTACGCTTGTGCAGACAGCGGATGAGTCAATAACATTTTACGCCAATGTGCCGGGGACTGACTTTATTGGTGCATCATCGGTTAACGAGGGGTTATTTGTCGCAACGGGTCAAATAAATGTACTTGGTATTAAAGTATATCGGATTACACTTTCAGGATCAAGCGGTACGGCTAATGTGACTTGTAACGGGTTTACTCATTTGATGACTTTTGACACCTCACTAACTTTGACGGCTCAAAATTTTGCTGCTGACTACTTAAATTCTTACGGTGACTTACTCCTTGAAGCATCAAGTAACGCAATAATATTTACTCTTGATGATTGGACGGCTAACTTTGTAGGCGAAACTTTAATAGTCAATACGGAGTCATCAGGCGAAGAAGTGATAATTGATCCGTTAAAAACAATAACAGGAATAGAATATGCTCAGACTGGTGGAGATATAGAGATAAGCGGAGGGAAGAATAAGCAAACGGTCAAGTACTCTCCTTATCCGTCAAAGTACCTTATTGATCCATGTCTGTCAAGTGCTGAAGAGTTCGGAACTATTCCAACATCTTACACAACGGTTGATAATGATGTTTTCAAAGTTCTTGAAGATCATGATACTTTTCTTGAGTACACCCCGGCAGAGTTTCAATACGGTAAAATTAACGGTATAGCTCCTGAGTTTCGTTACTATCTTAAATGGCCTTATTGCGCTACTCCGCAGAAAGTAGCAGACTTAAAGATAAGTCCTCAATTTGTGATTAATGGAGCGATTGACAATACAATAGTAGCTTTCCATCGTATCCTTAATGGTGTTGGAATAATGATCAAGGGAAAGGTTTATTTTGAAAATTCAGGTGCTGACTTTATAACACAAATCTACCTAAACATTAAAGTTTCGATAGGTTCAAAAACGGCAGACAATTACTTCACCGGGTGGCTCTCTGGTTCTAATGATTACAATGTGATGGCGCAAAGTGCGGACGCAACAACGGGACTGCAAAGGAAATGGAGTGATCTAAATCCGGGTGATAAATTCTATTGGACTATCCCATGTAATATTGATTTGTCAGGTGATTTAATAGTAGAGATTTATTCCAACGTAAGAGTTCAACTTAATGGAGCGGGTGCATTGGTTAGTAATCCATCGTACATATCTGATATACGGCTTTCGGACTTTTCTGTAGATATTATTGATCTTGGTTCGCTCGGAGCTTTACCTAAATCGGATATTGAGTTTGTCGGCTATCTTGATGAACAGTACAAGGAAGAGGGCGATAAAGTAGAACTAAAATGCGGATCCGATACAACCTTTACCGACAGGGGTAAGATAATGTATGCGCATGATGGGTTTTATACTCCTATTCAAACATGGATAAGAGGGGGGCAAACTTATAAAATCGAGCAGTTGCTTCTTAATTCGCTTGTGAGCAATTCGCAGACAGGGTTTTATACTCTTTCAAATCTGAAATTAAGAAACGCATTTAATCAGCTAAATGTAATTCAAGACACATACACGGGTGATAAGGTTTTCATGGTTAAATCTATGTCAATCAATTTTCGTGACGATCAGATAGATACTACTTTAGTTGAGATAACCCCGGATGAACTCACAATAACAACTTAAACACATGGCAAATATTTATGTTAGTACTTTAATTGTTCCTGAGGTCGCAAGGTCGAAAAGAATTTATATCCCACCGACACCAACGACAAAATAATTTAGTAATTTTACAATAAAAATAAATGATATGGCAGCTATAACAGTAGGACTTATTGATTTCGATGAAATAGTAAGGGGTGATCTTCTTGATCTTACTTTTGATGTTCAACATGATCTTGACTTCACGGGAAAGACCATTTATTCTGAAGTCCGAAAAGACATGGATACGCCAATCATTCTGAAGTTCAAGGAGTCGGACGGGTCGCTTGTTATCACTACTGCATCAAGTGTATTGTTCAGCATTCAGTTTTATAAATCGGCATCAGATATGGACATAAACACTTCAAAGTATCAGATCAGCGTTATCTTCGGAACAGCTCCGAACTACGAAGATAAGCAAACATTTATAACCGGAAATTTTAATGTTGTTGAAGAAATAACCCAAAAGCCAACGATATGAGTACAATCATAGTAACGCAACAGGCAAAGCAAACAGTTAACATCGTTAAGGAGGTTAATAAGACTGTTGAGATATATCGCAAGGGCGAGAAAGGGGACAAAGGTGATCAGGGCATTCAAGGTATTAAAGGCGATAAAGGTGACGTAGGTACTAACATTGTGAGCGTTTCATTTGTCGCTGATGATATGGTGTTTGTCAAAGATGATGCTTCGCAGGTCGTTTTAGTTGACGCAAAAATTGATCTAAAAGGTGATCAAGGAGTACAAGGAATTCAAGGAATTCAAGGAATACAAGGAGTAAAGGGTGATAAGGGGGATCAAGGGCTACAAGGTATTCAAGGGATACAGGGTGATCAAGGCATAAAAGGCGATACCGGATTAAAAGGAGATCAGGGATTAAAAGGTGATCAAGGTATTCAGGGTGATCAGGGTATTCAAGGTATTCAAGGTATTCAGGGAGTCAAGGGCGATACCGGAACGAAGGGTGACAAAGGTGATACAGGTGCAGGGATTGCAATCGGTGGCACAGTAGGGCAGTTGATAGCAAAAAAGTCTTTAACAGATTACGATACTGAATGGGTTAATCCTGTTGACATATCGGGTAAACTTGATAAGAATACAGCGATAACCGGAGCAACAAAAACAAAAATAACATACGATGCGAAGGGGTTAGTAACATCGGGAGCAGACGCAACAACGGCGGACATAGCAGACTCGTTAAATAAAAGATATGTTACTGATGCAAATCTGACAGTAATCGGAAACACATCAAATACGAACACAGGGGATCAGACTTTATCAAGCCTCGGAGCGGAGGCGGTTGCAAATAAAAGTACTTCGGTCACAACAGACGGGACAAGTGACGTAAAATATCCATCTGTCAAGGCGGTCAAAGATTATGCTGATGGCTTAGTCGTTGGATTACTTGACTATCGTGGCGGTTATGATGCATCGGTTAATACATGGCCTGTATCGGGTGGATCAGGAACAGCCGGGGCAGTTCTTAAGGGTGATATGTGGGTAATATCAGTCGTGGGTACTCTTTGGGGTGTGGCAGTTCAGGCAGGGGATTCTATAATTTCAAACGTAGACACACCGGGGCAGACAGCAACAAATTGGAATACAGTAAACTCAAATATATCTTATGTACCGGAAGATCAAGCGAACAAAGTAACAAGTATTTCAGGCTCTTCAACCGATGTTCAATATCCGACAGCAAAACTTCTTTATGATCAACTTGTCTTAAAACAAAATGCTTTAACTAATCCAATAACAGGAACAGGAACTGCAAACGAGATAGCTTACTTCCCAACTACTTCAACTGTTGGTTCACTTGCTGTTGCCACTTATCCTAGCTTAACCGAATTAAGTTATGTTAAAGGTGTTACTTCTGCTATTCAAACTCAAATAGGAACTAAAGCACCAATAGCTTCTCCAACCTTTACTGGAGTGGTCACTTCCCCTATTTCTGTTCTACCTATTATAAGACCTGCCGCTGACTCCACTACAGCAGTCGGTATCTTCAAAGCCGATGGCACAACTAATGTTTTGAATGTGGATACGACGAATGGGAGAGTCGGCATCGGGACGACGGCACCAACAGCTTACTTGACGATTAAAGCAGGAACAGCAACTGCTTCAACAGCACCTATTAAATTGACTTCAGGTGTATTACTCACAGCACCTGAAGAGGGAGCGATTGAGTTTCTTACAGATGCTTTTTACGGCACAATAACAACAGGATCAGCAAGGAAACAATTTGCATTTACAAGTGATCTTTCAACATTTATTACCTTGACATCGCTTTCGTCAATGGCAACAGGATTGACATACAACAATACAACAGGAGTATTTTCTCTCACTTCTGGCTATGTTATCCCAACTACAACAGAACAGACTAATTGGGGTACAGCATATACTAATAGAATTACAAGTTTGACAACTACAGGTTCAAGTGGTGCAGCTACATTAGTTAGTAATACTTTGAATGTACCTACATATACACTTGTTGGACTTGGTGGACAACCTGCATTAAATGGTACAGGTTTTGTAAAAATAAGTGGAACAACTATAAGTTATGACAATAGTACTTATCTAACTACATCAACTGCAAGTTCAACTTATGTCCCTTACACAGGAGCAACGGGAGCGGTCAATCTTGGTGCTTATGATTTGACGGTTCAAGGGATCACAATTGGAAAAGGAAATAATACAGTAACTTATAATACAGCCCTCGGCAAAGGTGTTTTGTTTTTCAACACAACGGGAAATTATAACACAGGTATTGGTTATCAGGCTTTACAGAACAACACAGCAGGAAATTATAATACAGCAGGGGGAGTTGGGTCTTTGGGCAATAATTCAACTTACAGTAATAATACAGGATTTGGGTATGATGTTTTGTTTGCAAATAATGGATCTGATAATACGGGACTTGGGTATCTTGCAGGTGGATTCATCACGGGTGGCGCAACAATGAACACGGGAGCGAGTAATGGTCTTTATCTTGGGTCTAATACTAAAGCATTTGCTATTGGGCAGTCTAATGAAATAGTAATAGGTTATGACTCTGTTGGTCATGGAAGCAATACAGCTACATGGGGCAATACATCTATTCTTAATCATTACTTTACAGGCACTATTCAAGCAACAACAGCTACATTCTCAACAATAGGCACAGGAACAGCTACAGCACTTCTTGGGGTTACATCGGCAGGGTTGCTCACTACAGCTAATACGCTTAATGTCATTACAGGCACAGGCACACGAACATCTAATTACGTTGCTAAATTTAATGGGTCGAGTAATACAATTAGTAATAGTTTGATTTATGATGATGGGACTAATGTGGGGATTGGCACTACTTCGCCTACTTTACCACTTCACGTTGTGAATAATGCTGCATCAGCCACTATGGTTGTCCAAAATTTAAATATTGGTGGATACTCATCAGTCAGGTGTTTAGATTCTGTAGGAACAATGAAAACATCTGTTGGATATGGAAATGCAAGTTCAGGTTTTCCAAATCAAGGATATTTCATTGCTTATGATGCAACAACATCACTCACATTTTTAACAAACTATACAGAGCGTATGCGTCTTACGCCTGAAGGTAATTTTGGTATAGGTAGTACTGCTCCCAGTGCATTATTAACTCTTAACGCAGGAGCATCGGGTGGTGATTATACTAAGGGGTTACAAATTTCCTGTAATGGAGATAATTCAAGTGGGGGGGTTAGAATATGGCATACTGATGCTGGAAGTACTGCAGAATATTTTGACTCCATGTATGATCTTGCAGCAAGTTCTATTAATTTCAGAACAAGAGTACTGGGTACTCCTGTAAATGCAATGACAATTTTAGGTTCAGGCAACGTAGGTATAGGTACTCCTACACCTTATGGTAAGTTAGATGTAAAAGTTGGAACATCAGCACAAGATAAATATTGGTATGATGCTACATCTGGATTAATTAGTCTAACTACTTCATTAGGAAGACCTGGGGCAGGATTAGGTTCATTTAATAGCGTTGGCAATACATACGATAGTGATTTGATTTTTTACAATATGTATTATGCTGGTGATACATCTTATCAATGGAAAGAAAGAATGCGTATCAGGTCAGATGGCAACGTAGGTATAGGTACTACTAGTCCACGAGGAGTATTAGAAGTTGTGGGAAGTTCAATATTTACTACTACAGCAGCCATTGGAGGATATTATAAAATGGGTGCATTTGCTACTAATGATTATTTTGGATTAGGTTATTTTAATGTAGAAAGTAGTAATGATTGGTATCCAACAGCAGGAGTTCCTGCTTTAACAATAAAATATGATGGCAACGTAGGTATAGGTACTACTAGTCCTGCGAGTAAACTTGAACTAAGGAATTCTGTAGCATCTATTCAGGAATTACTTAGATTGAATAATCCTGATGGTAGTGGAGCAGGTACAAGAATTGGATTTACTCAAGGTGGTACTCAATATGGTAAGATAGATGTTATTTATTCAAGTGGGTGGCAGATGCGTATTGGTGCAGGTGATACTGTAACAGATGATATAACAATTAAATCAGGCTACGTAAGCATAGGTACTCTTGCAGGAATAGGCAACAGAGCAGTATATTCAGATTCATCAGGTGTACTAACTAACGCTTCATCAGACATTCGTCTTAAAAAGAATGTAGAACCTATTCAATATGGTCTTGATTCAATTATGAGGCTTAATCCCATATCATATAATTGGATACCTGAGAATTTAGGCAATCAAAAAGAACTTGGATTTATTGCTCAAGAAGTAGGAACTATCATACCTGAACTAATAGGAGTGAATAATAATGGAATGCAATCTCTTGACTATGCTAAGATGACTGCAATATTAGTAAAGGCAGTGCAAGAATTATCAACAGAATTATTATCTTTGAAACAAACTTTAAATATTAACTAAAAATGGAAAATTCAGTAAAAACAGAAAGAGTATCCACGACTATCGTAGGAACAATCCTTGGTGAAACAGTCACTATCAACTATGACAACCTATTAGGAGTCAAGGTGAAAGCTATCAACGCTAATTGCACCATTGCAGAGATTGGTGGCACTCCTCCAGTGCAAGGCACTTACATCAACATCAGATATGATGAAACAGGTAATAAGAACGTACAAGTGAATGGTAAAAAAACAGTTGAAGAACTTGCTGCATTAATTATTGCTATTGAAACAGAACTTGAAACAATTTTAATTTAATTATTTATGAAACACATCGAAACGAAACAACTGAATGCAGAATTAATTGCACTTATTAACTATTGCGTAGAGAATAAAGTGACAAACTTCACTCTCAACTATGCTCTTAACAAGAATCTGAAGCGTATTACAACGTCAATTGAAGAAGTTGATAAATGTATCTCTCAGGAATTAAAAGATCTTGAAACGAAGATATGGGAAGCAGCAAAGAAAATCAATGCTGAAGCTCCTAATTTTGAGGATGGTCTTGGTATTCTCACTGAAGAAGAGAAAGCAAAAAGAATTGAACTTTACACTGAGTACACTAAAGCAATGCAAGAAGAAAGTGATGTAGAGCTTTATTTGATTGATCCTTTGAAAATTGAAGAAATAAAAATTGAGTTTGCATATCTAACCATTTTAGGAAAGTTCCTGAAAGAATAATACACAATGTTATGACAGATACCCTAATCTTGGGAGCAATAGGCTCTATATTACTTGTTTTCACTTCAATAATTGGTTACTTAATAAGTATTTGGATGGCTCGAACATCGTCTTTAATATCAGAGGCATCGGGGGCAATAGCAATCCTAAATGTAACTTTGACAAAAGTAAACACTACAATGGAAGTCTATCAGGCTACTGTTAATGAAGAACTCAAGAGTGTAAGAGAGAAAGTGGCAGTGCAGGATAAACTTTTGAATCAACATGGTATTGACATACAAGATCATGAAATCAGAATCAGTATCAATGAAACTAAATGTGAAGCAAAACATCCACCAAAACTTGCAAAAAGATGAAAGCATTATTAGTTGATGACAATCCTCTATATCTCACTCTTGTAAAGAATTGGGATATTGGAATCAAAACAGTATCCACTGCTGTTGATGCAATTGAAGAAATGACTAGACACCATTATGACATGGTTATCATTGACCTTTTTATGCCTCTGATGTCAGGAGTTAAACTTCATGAATTTCTTACAGAAAGATATGACACTCCTGTTGTAATTATCAGTGAAAATGTAGATTTTGAAATGAAATTGAAAAATGTCAAATTCAAATATCAAAAGCCAATGACTAAACATAGACTTTTGGAAATAATGGAGGAAGTAAAAAATGAAGCTTGAACTTAAAAGAGCTTATATAGGTAAGACTTATACTATAGGGCATTTATATGTAGATGGTGAATTCTTATGTGATACTCTTGAAGATATTCCTAGAGATGTCAAGATTATGAATGAAACTTGTATTCCTACAGGTGATTATAAAGTCATTCTAAACGAGTCAAACAGATTCAAAAGAGTAATGCCTCTTCTATTGCAAGTGCCTAATTTTGAAGGAATTAGAATCCATGCAGGAAACTCAGAAGCAGACACAAGTGGTTGTATCCTTGTTGGAAAGAATACAGCAAGAGGAATGCTATCAGAATCAAGAGCAACATTTGATAAACTTTTCTCTATGATGACAAAAGCTGAAGATAGCATCGAAATTATCATATCATGAAAGCAAAAGAAATATTCTTTTATTCTTTAGGAACATTAATAGTGGTCGGGTTCTTTACCTCATTTGCTATTATGCTTTTTTTGAAAACATCACCTGAAACTACAAATCTATGGGGAGGTGCTTTAATTGGTGCTTTTGGAACAGTGGTTGGTTGGTTCTATGGTTCAAGTAAGGGCTCATCTGATAAAAATGAAATGCTAAACAATAAATCATGAATAATATAAAATTATATTTAATAGGAGCTATAGTCTTATTATTAACAGGACTATCATTAGTCTTACATAGAAATTCTATTCTTAAAAAAGACAGAGACAGGCAAACAGAAAATCTTGCAAATATCACAAAAGAGAATGAAAGGCAGTTAGTGCTAAAATTAGACGATTACAACGCACTTAATGCAAAGTGGAAGACTACACTTGATTCTACATTAAAAGCAAATGATATAGCCTTAAAGCGTGTTAAAGGAGCAACGATTATAATAACCCAGTATAAAGATACGGGAAGCACTAAAATTGTCTACAAAGATGTTGTATCGCTCCCTGATGGGTCATTTAAAATTCCTGTAGGCTTTGATTCTCAATGTTGGGGGTTTAAGGGCGAGATACTTTCTAAAGATCAATCGTCAACTTTAAAAATAAATGAAAAGACTGCGAACAATTCAATTCAATTAGTGGTAACAAAAGATCGCTACTTCCTTGGGTTTCTTTGGCGAACACGAAAAGCGGACTTTAAAACATTTTCCGATTGCGGACAAGTTGATATAACTAAAATCGACTTTGTAAAGTAATAGATTAATCATTGTAAAGTGATAGCATAGTTGTTAGTTTCGTTTCGTAGTTTCGTTTGACCTCATCCAGATAACCGGGTGGGGTCTTTCGTTTGTTATCTATAATCATTATAAATAACGCTATATTGATAAAATAAATGATTTTAAGAGTATCAAATTGAAATATTGGATATATCTTTGTCATATCGAAAGCAAGGAAGCTAAGATATAAATCAAAACAAGATGAAACTGTTTTCAGACATTAAATCGGGAACAATTCTGGCAAACACTTACGATAACGGTATTACGGTTGAATTTTACAAGATGGGTAAGCGTACCAAAACAGGGTTTAAAATGGTTGAGCTTGAATTTTCAGAAGATGTTGTTATTGCGTATAATTCAACTGTTAATGGTGGTTTTCATCATTCAAATTGGTTCACAAAAGATAATAAGCCAGAACTATTCATAAACTATAAAAAAACTTTGTAAATTATGAAAGCATCAGACAAAACCAAAAAAGAGCAGATCACCGCTCTTGCTATAGTAATCTTAATCTCAATATTAACGAACATTTTTATCAACTTATGACGCTAAAAGAAATCAGCGATTTACCGCTCGGAACTTACCGGGTGATTGACTCAGAGTATGGGGTCAAACAATGGTACAACATCATTCACATTCTTTACGATGGGAAGCACAAAGGAGTACGAAGGCATTCAGCATTTAAATTCGGACTATGTGCCCCGGCTCAACAGGGATCGTACATCGAAACACGAGGAGGATCAAACAAGTCCTCCGGTCGAAAAGCGGTAAAGGAAGCAGACAAAAAAAAGCCTATCACGGTTTTCGCTTCCGAAAATCAGATCCGTCAATTCGGAAATAAAGAAAAATTAAAACAAGTATTAACAAATATAATTAAGAGACCGATATGACAACTCAAGACGCAATGTTGATGCTCGTAACCCTTTTGCTATTTAGTTGCTTTATATGGCTCTATTTTGGGCATGAAAAGGCAAAGCAAGAGCGAAGGAAAAGAACAAGTCAAGAAGCAAGAAGATTAAGAACTTTTAAAAATTCACAAAATTAAAAACGAAACGATGAAACTGAAAATTACAAGAATCGAAGAGGTAGAAGTTCCGGACAACTATCCAATTTATCGCAAAAGCGGAACATTGCGCTGTCATTATTGGATGGTTTTTAACGCAAGGCAATGCGTAAGCATATACGTGGGCGAACAATGCTCGATACAAATAAGCGATATTTCAAACGCTTACTACGATTATCAGGCTGTAAACTGTGAGCAGGAAGAATTTGAATTTGCATTCACGGAAGTAATGGAGCGACTACGGGAAACTGCTAACGTAGAATGGATGAAAAGTATCAATCATATTCACGGCATTAATAAATTTATATTATGAGAGGTAACGGACAATTAAAATACAAGGGCGTTGTCATGGACTTAGTCTTTGATGCAGAAGCTATTATACCCGGATTATGGACGCTTTCAAATGGTGATCCAGGTTATCCATCAGAGGGCGGGGAGTTTTACATCGAAGAGGTTTGGATCGAAGGGGTCAACTGCACCGAATTACTTGAACCGTTTATGGAAGAAATTGAAGAACTATTTTTATCAAAACACAGATTATGAAAAACATTTACAAAGCACTTGCAGACTTTCAACAGGAATGTCCAATTATTCACAAAGACACTCAGGGTTTTGGCTACACTTATGCCGATTTGCCGAAAATCTTTTCTATTATCATGCCGTTACTGAAAAAACACGGTCTTGGATTTACTCAACTTATCCAATCAGATGGCATTGTAACGACTCTTTTCCATATCGAAAGTGGTGAAACTCTTCAAAGTTCAACTCCTATCCCGGTCGTGCAATTGGCAAAGATGAATGAATATCAGGCTTTCGGCTCAGGGGTTACTTATTACCGTCGTTATGCTCTCTCTTCGATGCTCGGGATCGTGACAGACAAGGACACAGATGCAGCCGGGGAACAAATCAAAGAACAACCTAAAGTTGAAAAGTGGATGTCTGAAAAACAGTTCAATGGCATCAAATCATTAATTTTAAGTGAGAATATTGAAGATCACGAGTCGGGACTTCGCAATTTTGAAGCGTTCAAAACTCCTCCCTATGGCATGAAAAAAGATTATCTTGATGAATTTCAAACAATTTTAATAAACTTGAAACGATGAGCGCATTGACACTATTCGGCAAAATACCCGAAACAAAAGAAGCTATTTACTTCTATATTAAAACTGCAAAAGACGAGATACTCAAGGGGGAATATAACCCTCTTGAGATCGAAACTAAATTGAAGCGGATGGAGCTTATTATCGAAGGACTGCGCAAGGACTTCGATCTTAAAGAAGCAGTTCAGATTGAGGCTGATTTGTACCCTGAAAAGACGATCAAAAAGTATGGCTGTGAGATCACCAAGAAAATGAACTCTTCGTACAACTTTGATCTTTGCGGTGACTCGGAACTTGTAAGACTTCAGGATTTGGCAAAAGAAACGAGCGAAAAACTAAAGCAAAGGCAGGATTTTTTAAAGATGATCCGGGGGGAGCTTACAATCGTTAATTCAGTGACGGGAGAGATCACAACGATCTACGAACCGGATGTTAAAAAGTCTGATGTAATTTCAATAAAAGTGTTATAATAATTTAAATCAATTAATCATGGAAGCAAAAAAAGAAGGTATCCCGGCATGGGTAAAGACAACAGCGAAAGGTGATGTAATCAACTTTTCAATTAATGGAGTGAAGTATAATATGTGGAAGAATCAATTTAAGAATGCCGAAAATCAACCGGACTTCAAAATCTACATAAATGACTGGGTAGCGACTCCTGTAGACCAAAAAGATGTGACAAAATGGTAGTCGCAACACATTGAAAGTGCATTTGCAACACTTCACAACACATTTTAAATGACATAAAACGGTTTAAGTAATTAATATATAGAGAGATACAGCGACCAACACATTTTGGCTTCCTATCTCTCTATTATTTTTCAATTTTTACTAATCACGATTTTAAAAATATTACAAATTGAAAGATTAAAGTGTTAAAGTGTTGCACTCTCTGAGTATCAAATAATTAAAGTGTTGCGAAAGTGTTGCGAATGTGTTGTTTTTAAAATAAAGTGTTGTTTGTTTGGTGCTGTAAAATACTTTTATTATATTTGTTGCATGGAAAAAGTAGACGTAAGCAGATTGATTACTCCATTTGAGTATTCAAAATTAATTAAGGTTTGCCCTGCAACCGTTACTAAAAGAATGAACACAGGTAAAGTAAAGGTAATCAACATAAAGGGGGGTAGACTTATATTATTGTAACAGCAATTTGCAGTAATGATGGAATAATTATCTAATAAAGGTAAAATAATTTTACTATGATAACAATATTTAGGGACATTCATTCAACTTCAACTCCATATTTTAAGGAGATTGAAATAATAATTGAACGCATAAAAAATGGGCAAAGCAAAGAGCTGATAACAAAAATACGATCTGCAACAAAAGAGGAACGCAACCATCTAAAAAAATCACTGCCATCAATTTGTTTCTCTGGCAAGTTTTCAAAGCGTAACGCTGAGAGCTGTCTTGAACATTCCGGATATATTTGTCTTGATTTTGATGCTTTCCCAAATGAAAAGATAATGAACGAAAACAGAGCAATTTTGTTAAAGGATAAATACACTCATTCGTTATTTATTTCTCCTGGAGGAGATGGTCTAAAATTGATAGTTAAGATTCCTGCAGAGATGCAGAATCACAAAAAGTACTTTGACAAATTAAAAGAGTATTACAATAGTCAATATTTTGATTCTAAAACATCAGACATTTGCCGGGTATGTTATGAGTCTTATGATCCTGATTTGTACTTCAATAAAAATTCATCAACATGGACAGACAAAGAAGAGAATGAGCATTATTCATACAACGAAAAAAAGCCTCTTCTACCCATTGAGTCAAGTGGATTGATTATCCAAAAATTACAAAAGTGGTTCGATGGTAAATACTCAGTAACCAAAGGCCAGCGTAATGCTAATTTATTTATCCTCGCATCATCATTTAACGAATATGGAATAAATGAGAATGAAGCACGATCATATCTGCTATCATACAGGACAGATGATTTTTCACAACGGGAAATTGATAATATAGTCAAGTCGGCATATTCCAAAAGTGGACAGTTCGGATCTAAATATTTTGAAGACAATGATACACGTAATCAAATCAGGGATCGGATCCAATCAGGAAGGGATATTACCAAAATTTACAAAGAATATCCCAAATTAACACCAGACAAAATTGATGATGTTGTAGAAAATATTCAGGCTTCATCTCCCATACTTGAATTTTGGTACTTTGACAAAGCCGGGAAATGCAGAATTAGTAATCTGAAATTTAAAACATTCTTAGAACAGAACGGATTTTGTAAATATTATCACGAAGGTGCTGAAAATTACATATTTATAAAGATTGAAAATACATTCATTGAGAATACAAATCCGCAACACATTAAAGATTTTGTACTTAATTATCTGATCAATCAGGAAACATTAAAGCCTTATGAATTTATGGCCTCTGCGACTAAATATTTTAAAGAGGATTATTTATCCTTGATCAAAGTTAAAAATATCACTCTGTATGAGGATGATGTAGATTATATGATGCTTTACTTTCTGAACTGCGCTGTAAAGGTTTATAAAAATAAGATTGAAAAAATTGATTATCTCAACCTAAATGGGATGGTATGGAAACGCCATGTTATTAATCGTAATTTTGAAATAATGGACTTTAAGGAGTCAATATTCGATAAATTCATTGGTCTTATATCCGGGAGCAATACGGATAGATCAAAGGCAATGAGAACAGTGATAGGGTACTTGATGCACAGCCACAAGACATCGGCAAATAATAAGGCAATAATACTCAATGACGAGACAATTAGCGAGAACCCGAATGGAGGAAGTGGCAAGGGGATAATTATTAATGCACTGACGCACATGAAAAGGATATGTATTCTTGACGGTAAGCAGTTCGATTTCAACAAGGCTTTCCCCTATCAGACCGTTTCGGCAGATACTCAGGTGCTGGTGTTCGATGACGTAAAAAAGAACTTTAATTTTGAAGGCCTTTTTTCACTTATCACTGAAGGGATAACGCTTGAAAAGAAGAATAAAGATGCTATAAAAATACCCGTTAAGAAGTCACCAAAGATTGTGATTAGCACTAATTACACTGTAGGGGGAGTGGGTGGCTCATTTGATCGGAGGAAATTGGAAGTAGAACTATCCGCATACTTTAATATAAATCATACTCCATACGATGAATTTGGTTTAATGCTGTTTGATGAATTTTGCTCGAATGAGTGGACAAGATTTGATAATTATATGATCCATTGTTCTCAAGAATATTTAGAATCAGGATTAATGAATTATGAATATGCCAATTTGAAGACCCGCAAATTCATCTCAGATACATCGTTTGAGTTCTTTGAATGGGTACAGGATAATCACCTTCCTTGTGGTGAGCGATTAATTAAGAATTTAAAATTTGACACGTTCTGCGGTGACTATCCTGACAATAAAAAGTTATTAAGCCAAAAGAAATTTGCCCGGTTTATTGATTGCTACGGAATATATCTCGGCAAAAAAGTAATATCAGGCAATAGTCAAGGGTCAAGATGGGTGCAAATAGGTGAATTATCTGAACCAATAACAATACCATTCTAATGGAACTACGAGATTATCAATTAACTGCCATCAATCAGGGTGCGGGCATACTGCAAAAATACAGACTTCTTTATTTGGCTTTTCAAACTCGTACCGG
>CAIJYD010000107.1 GCA_903824785.1 uncultured Bacteroidota bacterium | reverse complement strand
TTACACTTTCGCTCAAACAATGGGTCTAACTCTTTTTGAGAAGACTCCTATCAAAGAACTTTTTAATAATAATATAAACTTAAATAATTTGTCCGATGAGAACCAGTTGTCACTCTGGGATTCTTAACCGGACAGCAGTGTGATATTTTATTTATTCAAGGTCTTGCCTGTGTCAAATTACCCGAATTCAATGTTTCTTATGGTGAATTTGGGTCAGCAAATGCTGATAGATTCCTGCAATTCAACGAATCGTTTTTTAAAAGTTTAAGTACTGAATCTCTTGGAAAAATTACATACAGGCCCTATCCAGTTAACTCCTGGCCTGTATCTTCAGTTAAGGATCCAATGATTTCCTATGATTATCAGAATACATATCTAAGAGAATACTTAGAGAGATGTAAAGATATCGTTACAGTTCCAGGGAATTCAAAAGTTCTGATTTCTCAATCAAAACTTGTGATTGTAAATTATTTAAGTACTGCATATTTGGAAGCTCTTATTTCTGACGTTCCTACAGTTTTCTTCTGGAATAAGGAAAGTTATTTTTTAGATGATAAGTATTCGGATTTCTATGATTTACTTATTTCAGTAGGCATTTGTCAGACTGATCCGGTTAAAGCAGCTAATTTTATAGACATTATTGCTGATTGTGCTGAAGATTGGTGGTTAAGTGATTCAGTGAGGAAAGCGAGGAATAGTTTTCTCTCAGTTAACTTTGGTGAACCACAAAAAATGGTAGATTATTTAATTGAATTGGCCAGGCTCTGACTTTTTATTGATCTTGCTCCATGTATAGTTGATGAGTATGAAAATAGTTACCCTGAAAAGTATCCTGTGGTTTATTACCATAATTTTAATGGTGTTGAGTTTCCCTATGCAGGTTTACTTTGATAGTCCATTGCCAAGCCTCTTCTCATTTCTGGGTTTAGTCATGATATACTTAGTTTCTTTAATAAGAATGCCTTTGCTGACTTCTAATCTTTTTAAATGGAGTACACGGAGACCTATTGATTTAATTGTAACTTATTTTGTTTTTCTTGTGCTCTTTCAGACTTGTTGGCAAACAATTTTTTGTTTTATTTCAGTGGACAAAGGTGTAAGTGTTATCGTAATCTTTATTTTACCAGTACTTTATTACATATATTTTAGAAATACACTGAAAGAGAAAGAACTTCGTTCGATTTTCATATCAATGGCAATTGCTGGGTTAATAGTCGGGGCTTATTTTGCTTATGACAGTTTAAGTAAATTGCTTTTTGGAATTTTACCAGATTATGCTGTAAAGGCAAATGAGTACTCTTTGAGAAGAGGTGGAGGAAATATATCGGGTTACATCGCGCGGATAGATCTCGCAGGAAGAAGCATGGGTTTGTTGGAAAAACACGTAGTTTCTTCTGCCTGGATAAGTATTGGTTGCTTTGCAGCATTAGCTCTATTACCTACGAATGCCAAATATAGACGAATATTAATTTTAAGTATTTATGGAATTTTGCTGGTGCTTGGAATGAATTTTACTGGAATTTTCGGCTTCCTACTTGCAATTTTTATAATTGAATTTCGTGGTTACTATTTATTCAGAGCAGTCATTTCCAGAAGGAGTATTTCTGCTTTTGTAAAGTATCTATTAATTTTCACCTCCTTACTGCTGATAGTTTCATTTTTTTTTGGAACGGAATTGATGAAAATTATTCAAAAATTTATTGGGATTCAGTATGATATTGCAGTGGGCACAAAAGCTGTTTACAAACACCAATTAGGATATTTCGGGGGGATGCTTTCAGAGCTTATTTCATTTCCAGCAAATATGTTTCGTAAATTTCCTCCCGGTATTCTGATAGGAGATGGTTTTTCTCCAGGATGGAATGGTACAGTGGACAAGGGAGGAGATTATGGGTTTATTGAAACTCTGTACCGGTTAGGTATACCATTATTTTTAATGGCATTTATTGGTCTTTTCAGATTGATCAGACAATCTTTCAAACAAATTACTTATTTAACTATAACAGAAAAAGGAAATCCTAATTCTATACGTTTTGCAGCATCTGTAATGATTTTTCTCCTGTTTTCAGAGATTCATTATACAGTCTGGAGTGCAAAACCTATTTTTCCAGTATTTTTCATTTGCCTTGCATTATTTTCACGATACTTACCTTATTCTGCAAGAAATATTTCACAAGGTGAATGATGTATCAGATTCCAGCTAACAAAGAAAAGATAGTTCAATGCAAGATTTATTGTTTAGTAGAAGATCTGATATGCTTTATACCTTTTATTTTCGGTATACTTACATCACAATATGAAACTCCGACTGATAGAATTGTAAACAAATAAAAATTATAACCCAAAGATTTAAATTATGAAAAAATGTTTAGTTTGTGATCATGATTATGAGCCCTTTATGTCATTTGGTCAAATGCCGATTGCAAATGGCTTTCTTTCAAAAGAAAACTTTAATATTGAGTATTTCTTTGAAATGGAAGTGGCTTTCTGCAATAATTGCAAGATGTTCCAATTAGTTAATATTCCAGAAAGAGAAAAAATGTTCAATGAAAACTACGCTTTTTTTTCAGGGACATCGAAAAATATGGCTATGCATTTTGAGAAGTTTTCCAGCCATGTATTGACTGATTATATTGGGGATAAGAAAGATCCATTTATAGTTGAGATCGGTAGTAACGATGGTATTATGTTGCAAAATTTTGCAAAAAAAGGTATCAGGCATCTTGGAATAGAACCTTCTGAAAATGTAGCTATGGTGGCCAGAGAAAAAGGAATTAATACTATAGTAGAATTCTTCGACAAAACTTTGGCAGAAAAAATTGTTGCTGAAAATGGTCAGGCAGATGCATTTATAGCTGCAAATGTAATGTGCCATATTCCATACATTAAATCCATTGTAGAAGGAATAAAATACCTTGTAAAACCCGATGGGATAGTAATGTTTGAGGATCCATATCTTGGAAATGTTATCCAGCAAACTACCTATGATCAGATCTATGATGAACATACTTTCTTGTACTCACTTCATTCAATTAAATACCTTTTTAACCTTTTTGACCTCGAGCTAATAGATATTGAGCCGCAGGAGACACATGGAGGCTCAATGAGATATGTAATCGCACATAAAGGGGTAAAAGAAATCTCTATAAATGTATCAAGACACCTTGAGTTAGAGAAAGAATTGGGACTTGACCGTCCCGAAACTTATGAACAATTTAAACTTAATTGTGAAAACTCAAAGAAGAGTTTGCTTAAGATCATAAATGGTATTCGGAAAGAAGGAAAGAGAATTGTTGGTTATGCTGCTACATCCAAGAGTACTACAATAATGAATTTTTGTGGAATTACCAAAGAACATCTGGACTATATATGTGATACTACTCCTATTAAACAAAATAAATTTAGTCCTGGTGCACATATTCCTGTAAAACCACATGAGGAGTTTCAGAAAGACTATCCGGAATATGCTTTGTTATTTGGATATAATCACTCAAAAGAGATTATGGATAAGGAACAGGCTTTTATAAAACAAGGTGGTAAATGGATAACCTATACCCCAAAAATTGAGATAATTTGATCTAAATTAAAGTATATGTTGGGTAAAGTTATCAACAAATGAGTAAGATATGATTGGAGGCGTAATAATAAATAAATTAATTACACATGGTGATAATAGGGGTTTTTTCCGTGAAATATTTCGGTTCCCTGAAAAATTCAGGAATGCTCCTGTTGGACAGATTAGTCATTCATTTGTAAATGAGGGAGTACTTAAAGCCTGGCATAGCCATAAATATCAGCATCAATGGAATTATGTTGTTTGTGGACAAATTAAGGTAGTTTTGATAGATTACCGAAAAGAGTCTGATACATTTAGAGAAAAGATAGAATTTCTTGCCGGAGAAAAAGATAATCCAATTTCTTATTACTTTCCGCCTGGGGTTTTGCATGGTTATAAATGCACCACAGGTCCTATGCAAATAATCTATTTGACAAGTGGAATATATGATTTAGATGACGAAATACGAACTCCACGGGAAGAAATTGATGAAATTTATAAATGGATATAAACGATTTTAGGATCAGAGATTTTTTTAAAGGCAAGAATATTCTGGTTACAGGTGGAAATGGATATCTCGGTTCAAATCTAATAAATATTTTAAAAGACATTGAATGCCGGATAACAATTTTAGATAGAATTCAAAATACGAAAATAAACAAGTCGTGTAAAGCAGAAATCACAGAATTTATTTCCGATCTACGATCACCCGGTCTTTGGAATGAATTTATCGATAAAATTGATATCATCTTCTATTTTGCTGGGCAGACAAGCGTTTATAAGGCAAATGAGAATCCTAAAGAGGACTTTGAAATTAATGTATTACCCATTTTTAATTTGTTGGAAACATGTAGACTAACAAAATGGAATCCTTCTTTAATATTTTCAGGAACAGTTACAGTTACCGGTATCCCTGAAAAGCTTCCTGTCGATGAGATGACTCCTGATAATCCAGTAACTGTTTATGATTTACATAAACAGATTGCTGAAAACTACCTCAAGTACTATTCTAATCAAGGAATTATTAAAAATGCAATTTTGCGGTTGGCAAATGTTTATGGTCCTGGACCGATCTCCACAAGCGCCGATCGTGGTATTCTAAATATGATGGCACGAAAAGCTATTAATTGTGAAGATCTTACCTTATATGGGAAGGGTGATTTTTTAAGAGATTATATCTTTATTGATGATGTTATAAGTTCTTTCTTATTGGCAGCTGTAAATATTAATATCATGAAAGGTCGTCATTATTTGGTAGCGAGTGGCGTTAGTCATACTGTCAAAGAAGCTTTTGAAATGGTAATTGAAAATACTTTGCTTATCACTGGAAAGGAAGTAAAACTGATTTCTGTTGCCCCTCCATTAACTCTTTCGTTAATTGAATCAAGAAACTTTGTTACAAATATTTCTTCAATCAAGATGGTAAGTGGCTGGTCACCCAAAGTTAGTTTGAAGGAAGGGATAATTGAAACAATAAAATTTTATTATGAAAAAAAGCATAAATCAGAGTAATGTACTGATCCTTGGTGGATTAGGATTTATTGGAAGTAATTTAGCTCATAAATGTCTTGAATTAGGATCAAATGTCTCAATTTATGATAATTTGGATCCTCATTCCGGAGGGAATCTTTTTAATGTTCAGACAATTAAAAAAAATGTAAAGCTACTATTTTATGATATACTAAATGTTGACTTACTTGCACAGGAAGTAAGTAAAGCAGATATTATATTTAATTGTGCAGCTTCAACATCGCATCCATTCTCCATGAAGGAACCTTGGATCGATTTGGATGTAAACAGCAGGGGTGTATTAAATATACTTGAAACTATTCGTAAGTTTAATAAAGAAGTCAGATTTATACATATTGGCACGAGTACTCAATTAGGGAAACTTCTATATCATCCTGCTGACGAAAAGCATCCTGAATTTCCAACAGATATATATTCTGCAAACAAAAGTGTTTCTGAAAAGTACGTTTTAATTTATGCAAATGCTTTTGATTTGGATGCAACTGTAGTAAGATTTTCAAATGTTTTTGGACCTCGGGCCTCAATTCATAGTCCTGAATTTACATTCAATAATTACTTTGTTGGATTGGCTCTACAGAATAAGCCAATTACAGTTTTCGGTGATGGGAAGCAATTAAGAAATACAGTTTTTGTAGATGATGCAATAGATGCATTAATTGCAACTGCCCTTGCAGGTGGATCAAAAGGGGAAACATTCTTTGCAGTAGGGGATAAACATTATAGCGTTGCCGACATCGCTCTAATGACAGTAGATAAAATAGGAGGAGGAAAAGTTAACTTTATTCCGTGGCCAAGTGACCGGAAAGTAACAGAAATTGGTGATGCAATACTTAGTAATGATAAAATTAAAAAAAGAGTAGGATGGAAGCCAGTGACAAGTTTGCAGGATGGCTTAGTAATTACCAATAATTATTATCGGGAGCATTTAAAAAAATATATTAAATAAATTATGAAAATTGTAATAACTGGAGCCCTTGGACATATTGGGTCGTACCTTACACGCGAGTTAATTTTTCAGTTCCCTGGAACTGAAATAGTTTTATTAGACAATATGATGACTCAGCGATATTCATCATTGTTCAATTTACCTGCAAGTGGAAAATATCGTTTTATCGAAGCTGATGTGACGAAAGTTGATTTGCAGCAAATCATAAAAGATTCATTTGTGGTAATTCATCTTGCTGCCATTACTGATGCAGCAGGCAGTTTTGATAAAGCAGCACAGCTTGAAGCTAATAATTATGAAGCTACACTAAAGGTTTCTTCAGCTTGTGCTGAAATAGGAATCAGGTATATAGGTCTCTCTTCAACAAGCGTTTATGGAACTCAGAATGAGATAGTATCAGAAGACTGCACTTTGGAAGAACTCAGGCCTCAGAGTCCATATGCTGAAACAAAGCTGAAAGAAGAAGATCTGATAACGAAACTTTGTATGCAAAATTCGTTGAAAGGTATTATTTGCCGGTTTGGCACAATCTTCGGTATTTCTCCAGGAATGAGATTTCACACTGCTGTGAATAAATTCTGTTGGCAGGCAGTAATGGGTCAGCCCATTACAGTATGGACAACTGCTTATGATCAAAAAAGGCCCTATTTAGATTTGAAGGATGCCTGCCAGGCTATCTCGTTCATTATTCGAAATGATATTTTTGATGGACGAATTTATAATATTTTATCTGCTAATGTTACAGTACGTCAAATTGTAGATACTATCAGGGAGTTTGTCCCAGATTTGGAAGTATCCTTTGTTGACAACAAAATAATGAACCAGTTATCCTATGAAGTATCATGTCTCAGGTTTGAGGAGAAAGGTTTTATTTTTAATGGGGATCTTCGACGTGGAATTGGCGAAACAATTGGGTTACTTAGAAAAGCAAATAGCTAAATATTAGTATAACTATTAGTTGGGTATGGGGTTATTAGCGGTAATGATAGTTTTTAATTGCAAACTGGAAGAAACAAAAACGCTTGTCTCTTTGCTTAAGAATTTCGAAAATAATCAGAATATTTTTGAAAGATTTAAGCTTATTATTTATGATAATAGCAAAATTATTCAGGATATAGATTTTGTTATACCCTTTAATTACGAATATATACATAATCCAAAGAATATTGGTTTGGCTGGAGCATATAACCATGCTCTGGCTGAAGGGTCAAAATACTTCTCAAAGTGGCTATTATTATTAGACCAGGATTCCTCATTGCCTGCAGATTTTATTTCGTGCCTTTCTGACACAACTTTGGAATTTGAGAATGATAAAACTGTATTTTCCATCGCTCCCAAGATGTTTTATAATGATGCATTATTCTCACCATCGAAAGTAATATATGGTGGAATTCATAGGCCGATTGATAAGAATTGTACTGGATTCTGTGATTTTGAAGTATTTGCTATTGGCTCCTGCAGTTGTGTCAGGATTTCATTTTTGAACGAAATTGGAGGTTTTAATGGCGTCTTCTGGTTGGATTGTCTAGATAGGTGGCTATACCTGAAAATAAAAGAAAAAGGAGGAGCCGTTTACATTACTGATTCGCACATTAAACACGAATTATCAGTATTGGATTATGACAAATTCATAAATAAGGAGCGGTATGTGAATATCATTAATTATGAATCACTTTTTATGAAATTGTATAAATCAAAGCCAGAAAATATTATCTATTATGTAAGATTATTAAAACGAATATTCAGTTTTGGATTTGGACCAAATAAGAGAATTTATTCAAATATTACTCTTCGTCACTTGTTTAGCCTTATCTTTCAAACCAATAGCAGATTTAAGTTTGATTTTCTTAAAAAGCAAATTTTATATGATAGATAACAAGGCATTTTCTGTCACATCCCATCCTTTTTTTTCTATTGGGATAACAACTTATAACAGAAAATATTTATTAAAACAAACACTACACTCACTTCAGAAGCAATCCTTTACCGATTTTGAAGTTATTATAGGGAATGATTATCTTGAAGAACCTTTAACACTGGCGATGCTTGAAATTGAGGATGTAAGGTTTCGAATAATAAATAATCAACATAACCTTGGCGAAGCAGAAAACATGAATTCCATGCTGCGAATGGCAAAGGGATATTATTTTACATGGCAGGCTGACGATGATCTTTGTTCGCCTGTTCTTTTGCGAGAAGTTCGTTCAGCTATTGATAAATTCGATAATCCCCATGTTGTATTTACTTCATTTAAGAATATTTATGGAACCGGATATTGCAAATTCGAAAGCGGACTAAATATTGAATCATTCCTTTATACTGGTAAGGAATTTTTAAGAAGATACCTCTCTGGAAAATTAAAAGCACTTGGGTGTTGGGGATTTTATGATATAAACTATCTTCAAGCTTTAGGAGGTATGCAAAAATTAACATCTGGTTCCATAGCAATCTATTCTGAGTATCTGTTACTTTGCAAGACAGGTTTATTACCAAAGGTTGGATATATTAATTCTCCGCTTGAAACATTTCGAGTTCATAATAATTCCTGGTCTTCAACATCATGTGCTTATAACTTATATATGGAGGCAGGGATCAATCTAATAAAGGAATGTATACAATTATTTTCAACAAAGGAGCTAATTCAGGATTTTAATGAAAATTTATCATCCATATTTAAATCAATAATAAGTTCTTTTATTTTAAGAAGTTGGATGAAAAACAAGGGAATAAACGGAGATGAGATCAGTAAGTTTTCCTACTTGTTAAAAAATGAGGTTGGTTTATTGGAGGACGCTAAACTGTATGAAGGAGCTATGAAGAACTTAAACAATGCTTTTAGGAAAACTCGTTTATACGTAATAAAGGCACGGCTACGTGTATTCTTGCCTGAAAATGATCTGAATTTAGCTAGAAGGTTAATGTCCACCTTTTCAAGGTTTACAAATAAGTCTTTTTGATATTTGTTTAATATTTGGTGGATCCGAAAACATAGATGAGAATATCAATAATAACAGTTACCTATAACAGTTCTGCTACGATTCTGGATTGCATAGCTTCAGTAAATTCTCAAACATATAATGATATTGAACATATTGTGATTGACGGTAATTCTAGTGATGATACAATCTCTAAAGTCAAAAGTATCCCAAACAGAGTTAAAAAGATAATATCTGAACCAGATAATGGCATATATAATGCAATGAATAAAGGGATTAGACTTGCTGAAGGTGAGATAGTGGGAATTCTAAACTCTGATGACTTTCTCTTTAATGACAATATTTTAAGTATTATTGCCAGCGAATTCATTAACTGTCAAATTGATGCACTTTATGGCGATATTCAATTTGTGAGACCAGAAAATTTAAAAAGGATTGTTCGTTATTATTCATCGAAAAAATTTAGAACATGGAAATTTAAATTTGGATTTATGCCTGCTCATCCAAGTTTTTATGTTAAGAAAGAGTTTTTTGAAAGATTAGGTTACTATAAAGAAAACTATAAGATTGGTGCTGACTTTGAGTTATTAATTAGATTCTTAAGTAGAAGTCACATCAGAAGTAAATATATTCAAATGCCTTTTGTGACAATGAGGACTGGTGGTATTAGCAATAAATCTTTTAAAAGCAATATTGAGTTAAACAATGAGATTTTATGTGCTTGTAGAGAAAATGGTATTAAAACCAATTTCCTTTATATTTACTCAAAGTACTTAATAAAAATATTTGAGTTCGTTAGTTATAAATTCTACAATTGAAAAAGTGAAAAAAGTTGCTATTACTGGTGCATCAGGTTTTCTTGGCACCTATATAATTAACATGAATGTTACTTTCAACATTGTTGAATTAGACCTTTTATGTTTGAGTGTTGCCGAAATAAATTTTTCAGAATTTGATGCAGTCCTACATCTGGCCGCACTTGTTCACCAAATGAAAGGCGCTGATGATACTCTTTATACAAAAATAAATCGTGATTTAGCTTTCGATGTTGCAAAGAAAGCTAAATCTCATGGGGTAAAACATTTTATACTAATGAGTACAGCCAAGGTATTTGATGAGAGTAATAGGCCCGATGCACTCCTAAATGAAAACACTGTGTGTAACCCTTCAGATTCTTATGGAAAAAGCAAATATGAAGCAGAGAATCTTGTAGCAAGCCTGAATGATAAAACTTTTAAAGTTGCAATTATTAGATCACCATTAGTATATGGTGCCGGAGTCAAAGGAAATATGTTAAATCTTCTAAAATTGGTAGATAAATTTTCATTATTGCCTTTTGGAGGTATTGAAAATAGACGGACATTAGTTTATATAGCCAATCTAGCGGCACTAATCGAGCAAATAATTAAAAAGGAGGTATCAGGGATATTTATTGCAGGCGACAGATTTCCACTATCGACTACAGATTTAGTGACCAAAATTGGATCCAAAATGAGAAAGAAAATGTTTCTCTTTAAAATTCCCCGAATGCTTTTAAAAATATTTTGTAAAATAAAACCGGCCCTTTACACCCGATTGTTTGGATCATTTGTTTTGAATACATCCCAAACTAATGCTAGGCTTGAATTTGTCCCTCCTTTTTCAACTGACGACGGTATATCTGAGATGGTTGATTGGTATGATTCAATTAAAAACAATGGTTTATATTGATGGTGTTAGAATATTATTTTTCACATATTAAGATTTTTAGTTGTTTATAAAAGTTCTTTTCGGGCTTTAATTAGGAGGACGAACTTACGTATTAAAACTATTTTTTGTGAATGATATTTCTGTAAAAAAATGGTTTGTCAAAATATCTGATTCGAAATTATTGAAAATAGAAGTTTGTTTACAATATTGACCCAACTCCATAATATTAAATATTTTAGCTATAATGAACGTGTCTTCCCTGAAAAATGAAATAAAATCAATTGAAATTCATTCAATTGGATTAATCATAACATTTTATCTTTTTAGAACAACCCTTCCAGTATTTAAAGTTCCATTTATTTTCTTAGTATTATGTTTAATTGCTTATTCAGTTATCAAATTCAGATTTAAAATATTTTCAGATTCTCAAGTATTTATTAGGACATTCATTCTTGTGATCCTGCTAGCTATATTTCTTTCCATTTCTTTTTTTCTATCTAACAAGCTGTATTATACGATATTTGTTGATGTAATAAATGCTGCTATTCTTATTTTTCTGTTTTTTATAATGACAGTGTTTTTAAGAACAAGAAGCGATCTATTCTATTTTTTTGATATTCTTATTCGTTACTTAATAATATTTTCATTATTAATTGCTTTTGCTCTATTATGTAATTTCTTTAATATTATTCCTTATTCTGAAATTTCTTCAGCAAAAATACATACATGGACAACCTTTTTAGGATCAATTTCTGTGGATTATAATTTTAGCTTAATACCCATATTATTTGGGATGGCTAGCGTTTTATATCAACTTTTAAAGTCGAATGCAGGATATAAAAAGGGATTACTAAATTCGGCATTATTTATATATGTGATAACAATTTTTCTTTCAGGCTCAAGGAGGGGGATAATAAGTTTGTTAATAATAGTTTTTTTTCTAGCTCTGATCCAAGTTATATTCATCATATGGAGGTCTGATTTATTAGAAAAACTTGCAAAGTCTTCAAGATTGTTTCTTTCAGCTATATTGATTTTGGTTTTTCTTACATGGAGTTTTACTTATAAAACTTCCTATAGCTTCAAAAAAAATACCCTTGAATTTATTGGCTCAAAAAATCAACTTGAAACAAAAATGAAATTTGCACTGACTATTTATAAATACAACTATATTCTAAATAAGGATCAGACATTTCTAGATATATATGAAAGAATATGGTATAATGGTTTTGATAAGAGACTAGATCCTGATAGTGGTTGGGGAATAAGTGAACATAAAACTATATTTGCATTAACTGGTGATAATGCAGAAATTATACCAATTGGAGCTTTGGGATATTTATTGGATAGTACTTGCAATTCGAGCACATGGAATGGTGATGCATATTCATACACATTAATTGGGAATGAAAATGTTATGAAAGGTGATTCTGTTTTGGCGTCGGTTTATTGCTACTTATCAAAAGATTTCGATGGGAGTTGGGCTCAACTTTCAGCAGAGGGGTCTACTATTGGAAATAGGGTTTCTCAGTATTTTATACCTGATTCAATTGCTCAGAAGTATTATGATGCTGATTCAGTATTTAAAAAAGTATATTATAAGGGTGATACACTGAATTTTATAGACAATAATTTTTATGGGCATAGTGGGGTCAAAGAAAGTGGCCATATTGATGGAGATTCTATGTTGAATAATGATAATCTTATTATAAATGGAAATTTTAGTAATGGATCTACATTTTGGTTATCTAATGCTGATTCAACAAAGAATGAAATTATTGATACCCCATTTGGAAAAGGCATGAGGGTTTCGAGAACTAATGGTGATGGGGCATTTTTCTCGCTAATGTATGGTGGGAGACCAATCATATTTTACGAAGGGCACCGTTATAAGATAAAATTCAATTTCAAAGTTGAAAGAGGACAGGAATTGCCTTTCCGAATAGGTTGGTGGGTAAAAGATGGCAAAAATGGTTATTTGAGTTCGTCATTGCCACTAACTATTAGGAATTTAAGATACGGTTGGAAGGAAGCTGAATGTTCATACCGATTTGTTGAGACTCATTTTAATTCGGTATTTTTCCTAAACTCTTTGCAGGATTATTCAACTGTTAATATCACAAATGTTGAGGTTGTTGATTTAGACAGAGACGATCGTCTTCCATTATATGAAGATCAAATTGAAAAATTAAAATTGAAGAATAAAGGGGTATGGCAGAAACTAACTATAAAGGCTTATTGTGAGGATGGAAAAGCTCCAGTCTATTTATATTTTTCAAAGAAATCAGCTTTAGATTTTTCAAAACTAAAAGGGTGTGTAATATTTGCATATCCTGAATACAAAATAATCAAACAAAAGGATACCATTTCTGTTTTTTTAAAGCTTCCTTATAACTACAATTTATCAGATTCAATTGATCTTATTCGTGTAAATAATTCTAGTGAATTTCTATCTGATATCCCATCTGATAAACAAAGTAAAAGTAAGATGCGGCCGATATCTTTTAAAAGTAAAGGTGATTATACTGATATTAAATCAAAATTTATACAACTTTCGAGTTCATTATTCCCCCCTTTTAGAGAAACAAGTATGTTGTCTTCAGTAAATATAATATTGCCTTCTAACATTTTGTTCAAGGTTCTGCATACCTCAAATTGGGACCTTTCAAAAAATCTTTTTAACAAGGATACAACTTACTACGGCTATATGAATGATCTAATTATTGAGCCCAATAGTAATAAAATATTTGGTCCGAGGGTGATGAGATGGAAGTTTGCTTTGTTGATATTTGAGAAGGAATATAACTGGAAACAAAAAATATTAGGAGGAGGATTTAACTTCCTAAATTGGTTTGGGTATCGCTTTCTAAATGATAAAAAAGCAGTTGATTATCCTCATAACCCTTTTTTATCTATTCTATTATATTCCGGAATATTTGGATTAATTATATATTTAGTATTCTTCTACAAGGCTGTTTATTATTATATCATGTATTCAAAGGAATATCCCATAATTTTATTTTTTTTCATAATAACTTTCTTTTTCTCCTTTTTCAGTTCTGGTAGCCCATTTGACCCTCCTGTAATGGGTTTCTTTTCCATTTTGCCATTTTTTATACATTATATTCACAAAAAATCAGAACAGGATCAATCTGTTGAAAAAGAATAGGCTAGGGAGGTACTTCTTAGCAAAAACACCTTACTAAGTATCCAATTCCCTTCTCATTGAATAACATCCCCCTATTTTCCGGTATTCTGCTGCTCATTTCACTTGGATTGACGCATCTCATGCGGCATTTGGCTCTGCGCTCTGCGCACTGATCCTGTCGACTCTAAACGCCCTGTGCACAGATGAACCTTGCGGTTGTCACCATTTTTGTATCTGTGTCCTCTGCCCTTCATTGTAATGCATTATATAAATTGATGATAAATATTTATCTTTGAGAATGCGACTTAGCGAATTTGAAATGGAGAGTATTAAAACTCTGGCCTTTCATCATTTTGGAACTGATGTTCATGTGTTTTTATTCGGCTCCCGCACCAATGACGAAAAACGTG
>CAIJYD010000106.1 GCA_903824785.1 uncultured Bacteroidota bacterium | reverse complement strand
TGTCAAAATCGGAGCAGAATGCAAAAATGAAACTGAAAACTCATCCTGAAAACTGACTCGTGAACCACCGGCTAAAAAAACACTGGCTAAAAAATCAAATTTTATGCTTAATTTTAGGTTTGTGAATAAATCAGGTTAAATAATTTTAAATTATTTAATAATAAATGTTGTTTTATGATTATTAATGATTAACTTTATCATGGTAAAAACGATCATAAACAAACACGTCAAAATATGAACGGAAAAAATTTGAGATTTGAAAAGCTTTTCAGTAAAGGGGAAAATGCTGTCATAATTGCAATAGATCATGGTCTGTTTGATGGACCCATCCCTGGTATGATCGATCTTAAAAAGACAATTGAACGGATTAATCCATTAATTGATGGTGTATTATTAAGTCCGGGTATGTTGAAACATCTTCGGAGTGCATTTAACTTTAAGGGTGCCCCTATGCCCATTGTCAGATTAAACTGGAGTTCAGTCTATTGCTTCCACTGGAATTACAATGATGCGTATACTGTTTTGGCTCAAACTGTAGATGAGGCTGTGGCAAATGGTGCTGAGATTGTTTTAGCATCACTTACCCTTCAAACCGGCAGTGAAAAAAATGACACAAGAAATGTGGAGGTTTATAGCCGTTTGGTAAATGCAGCAGATAAATTAGGAATACCAGTAATTGGCGAGTATTTTCCTACCCACTGCGATACAATTTCAAAAGAAGAGATGCATGAGCAAGTATTTACATGTTGCAGAATATTGACTGAATTGGGATGTGACATGATAAAAACTTTTTATACCCATGACTTTAAAAAAGTAACTGAAAGTTGTCCTATTCCAATTTTCGGACTAGGAGCGGACAAAAAACCCACTCAACTTGAAGCCTTGCAATTGGCCTCCGATGAGATAAGAGATGGAGCAAGAGGTGTTGTTTTCGGAAGGAATGCAATACAGGTACCCAATCCTTCCAGTTTTCAGGAAGCACTTTGCAATGTTGTAAAGAATGGACTTTCGCCGCTTGACGCAGTAAATAAGCATAAATTAATAGATTAACTGAGTTATTAATGAATTCGGGGATTACTTCATATACTATCGGAATTGATGCTGGAACAACATCCATCAAAGGTGTTCTTTTAAGTAATATCGGAGATCTTATAACTTTCTCTTCACAGGAATACTCTCTGGATATGGAGTCAGGGGAAATTTGTGAACTTGACCCTGAAATTTATTGGAAGGTTACTTGCCAGATTATCCAGAATATAATTCGTAAATCCGGAATTAATCCTGCACTGATTTCAGGTATTGCATTTTCCAGTCAGGGGGAAACAATAATTGCTGTTGATTCCACTGGCAAACCATTGAGAAAAGCAATTATCTGGCTCGATAACCGGTCAGTCAGGGAAGCGGATCAAATCAAGGAAAGATTTAGCAATCAGGTTATCATGAATATTACAGGACAACCTGAAGTTCTACCTATATGGCCTGCAACCCGCATTCTCTGGTTAAGGGAAAACGAGCCTGAAATATTTAATAGAGTTGGTAAGTTTTTATTAGTTGAAGATTATCTTATCTATCGAATGACAGGCAAGTACTGTACTGAACATTCACTTGTATCTTCAACATTATATTTTGATATTTCACAAAAAAAATGGTGGAACGAAATGCTCGATTTTCTGGGTATTTCAGAAAATCTTTTGCCAGATTTATTTCCTTCAGGGGTATCAATTGGGAATTTGACTTCAGAAGCAGCTTCAGCAACAGGATTAAATACGCAAACTCTTATTGTAACCGGGGCATACGATCATCCTGCCGGAGCAATTGGCTCTGGGAATATCAATAATGGTGATGTGACACTTACAATCGGAGCATCAATGGCAATGTGCGTTGCCATTGATAAACCTATTTCAGATCTTTCTATAAAATTGCCGTGTCAATGCCATGCGATAAATGGATTGTATTTTTTGTTCCCTTATGGCCAAACTGCAGGAATGGTGCTGAAATGGTTCAAGGATGAGTTCTGTCAGGAAGAAATGAGCCAAGCAAGTCACGATAATCAAGATCCATATGATTTAATTATTAAACAGGCAGAGAAAATATTACCAGGCTCAGGTGGATTGATTATGTTACCACATTTAATGGGAACTGGTTCGCCTGAATTTAATTCAGAAGTAAGAGGAGTTTTTGCTGGTATTACGTTGGGAATGAATAAAGGGCATTTTATTAGAGCAATTATAGAATCAGTAGCATTCATGATTTTCAATAATCTGGAAACCATGAGAAAAAAAGGAATTCACATCAAATCTATTCATGTTCTTGGTGGAGCCTCCAAAAGTAATTTATGGAATCAGATTTTGGCAGATGTGACAGGCTTACCATTGGTAACCTTAATGAATACAGAAAATTCAGCCATTGGAGCCGGTTTATTAGCAGGTGTTGGAGTAGGAAATTTTAGCGATATAAAATCAGCTTGTAATACTTCAATAAAAACTCAATCAAGATTCGAACCTGATATGTTGAATCATGAATTATATTATAAAGTCTACATAAAGTATTTGCATTTATATGAATCACTGGTAAGTTTTTGGTAATTTTTTAATAAAAATATTATTAAAAATAGTTATAAGCTATGACAAAAATACTAAACTCAGGTTTTAATCGACGGGATTTCATTAAAACAAGCACAGGAGCAGGATTATATGTAGCTGCTTCAGGATATGGAAGCACATTTTCTGACTATGCCTTACAGCGTCCGGTAAGAATCGGTTTCGTTGGTGTTGGCGGTCGGGGGATGGGAATACTCAAAGTTGCTCTCACTATAGAGGGAGTGGAAATCCCTGTCATATGTGATATAGTTGAAGAAAGAGTTGCAAGAGCCCAGAATCTTGTTCAAGATGCAGGACAGCCAAAACCAAAAGGGTACACCGGCCCGGAAGATTATAAGAAGATTGCGGAATTAAATAATCTTGATGCCATTTATACAGCGACTCCTATTGAACTACACACTCCAATAATGCTGGCTGCTCTTCGGGGCGGCAAATATGGTGGTACAGAAATGCCAGCCTGCACTGAATATGATCAGGCCTGGGAACTCGTTGAGGCCTCCGAAAAGGCGGGAAAGCCATGCATGCTTATGGAAAATTACGTTTACATGCGAAATGTAAAGATGGTATTGGTAATGGCACAGTTAGGAA
Source organism: uncultured Bacteroidota bacterium (assembly GCA_903824785.1). Lineage (GTDB taxonomy): Bacteria > Bacteroidota > Bacteroidia > Bacteroidales > VadinHA17 > LD21. The sequence goes on along the minus strand of CAIJYD010000106.1, from coordinate 86,176 downwards.
TGTTCGGTGCCCTTACACATTGCGAATGCGGTTATCAGCATGATGCTCGGTATGCCGGCTTCGGACCTGGTGGCAAACTCCTGTGGAGAGCATTAGGGGGTCAGACTAATAATAATCCATATCCAACTCATGCTATTGGCCCAATTGCTCAATGGCTTAATATTAACCGGGGTAATAGGTTCGAATATCTTGTCTCAATGAGCAGTCGCGCAGTTGGGCAAAACTACTATGCCAACAAAAAATTCGGTCCGGATAATCCGGCTGCAAAGATGAAGTATGCAGCAGGTGATGTGAATACATCTCTGATACAAACTCACGACGGCATTACAATTACACTCTATTATGATACCAAAAATCCTCGTCCGCAAGACTGGATATATCGCATACAGGGGACTAAAGGTATTTATTCAGGAACTCTTAATAAAATTTATCTGGAGGATATAAGCCCCAAGCCTGATCAATGGGAACCAATTGACAAGTATCAGGAAAAGTATGAACATCCTTTATGGAAAAAATATGGACTTGTTGCTGAAAGTTCGGGTCATGGTGGCGGAGATTATCTCTGCTTCCGTGATTTTGTTCAGGCTATCCGCAATCAGGTCCAGACACCTATTGACGTATACGATACAGTAACCTGGAGCATTATTACCAAACTGACTGAGGAATCAGTTGCTAACAAAAGTCGACCTGTTGACTTCCCAGACTATACCCGTGGCAAATGGCAAACAAGAAAGCCTGCAACTATTGATGAAATATGAGGCCTCTGATTTTTATATTAGTAATACCATGGATTGTTTCATGTTCAAATTCCGGATCCAAAAAGGCCGGTAAGAACACTTTATTATTCACTATACATCAGGAGCGGGATATTTACCACCATAGTGACTACGGAGAACCTCCACAGTTTGCTATATGGCTTGAAAATTCAATAACAGGTGAAGTGAAGACAGTATTTGTTACCAATAGGACCGGATTGGGTAATTTTGAGGGCAAAGTGGAGTGCCCGGTATCATTACCTGCCTGGATTGGCGCTTTCCGAAAGGAGACTGGCCGTAATGATATTCCTTCTATTCAAAAACCAGTGGATATGGCTATCACAGGCGCCACACCAAAAGTTCCTGATTTTTCTGCCAAGATAATAGTCCCGGCAGATTCCAGATGGAACTATTATGTAGAATTAAATGTTTCCGGAGATTATACTCCTGAGTTCTTGTCATTGTTTCCTGATGGTACTATTGATTACCAAGGAAACGGCCAGCCATCCATAATCTATCGGGGCGAAATTAAGGCAACTGCCGGAGAACAAACAACACCCGAGCTTATTGGACGTACTGAGCAGTTATTCCTCTCATCAGTTATTAATCCTGATATGAAAGGAATTAGGAATGCAAAAGATGTTTTTAGCAAAATAACCGTAATGTGTACCAACGGAACCAGAAGGCCAAATTAGTGAAGTAGGTAATTAATATAATCGTGTTTGAAATGGAAATCTAATAGACTTATTTATAAAATATTCATTTGATACAAAAGAAACGGATTTCAAAAAAATTATATAAAAATGGACAACCTATATTATTAATACATACTTTATAAACCTAACGCCTATGGAACAAAATCTATCTTTCAGATTAGCTAAAGTGGAATTGACCTTCCCTACTTTTATTGGAAAAACTATACGAATTTCTATTTACAAAAACGGGTCTTAATTTTTTTAATTTTATAATATTAAAAATTCATGAAAAAACTTAACTATCTATATCGAACAGTCTTACGAAGAGTTTGTTCGGAGAAAAGCCTAAGAGAATTGAAGGTTATTATAGTTCTTCTGTCTGTTACTGTTTTTAATGTTTTTGGAGTCAATGCTTTCTCTAATGTTACAAATTTTGAGCTTGGCAAAGAAACAGGATCAACAGTACTTATGCAGCAGGAAAAAATAACCGGGACTATAATTGATGAAAATGGTAAACCATTGCCAGGCGTCAATGTTCAGATTGAAGGTACAACTATTGGAGCAATTGCTGATATGAATGGCAAGTATTCAATAGAAAAGCCAATTGATAATTCAGTACTTGTTTTTTCGTTTATCGGATATATTACACAAAGGATACAAACTAGTGGAAAAACAATAATCGATGTTACTATATTGCCTCAGCTGACAACTCTGGATGAAGTTGTAGTAACAGGATATTCAACACAAAGGAAAAAAGATATAACCGGATCGGTTGCCGTTGTAGATATGGGCGGATTGACAAAAGTTGTTTCAAGATCGGCTCAACAGGCACTTCAGGGGCTCGCTTCAGGAGTTAACGTAATCACCTCAGGCGTACCAGGTACCGGAAGTAAAATTCTCGTTCGCGGTATAACTTCTTTCGGTAATACCGATCCACTTGTTATTGTGGATGGAATTGAACAAAATTTGAATAACATCAATGCAAGTGATGTAGAATCAATACAGGTTCTGAAAGATGCGGGTGCTGCATCTATTTATGGAGTCAGGGGTTCTAATGGTGTAATTGTTGTTTCTACCAAAAAAGGAAAAGTAGGTGCACCTGTACTTTCATATGAAGGCTATTATGGGATGCAGTATCCTCTGGCTGGCAATCCATTTAACGTATTAAATTCTACAGATTTTCAAACCGTATACAATATCGGAAGGCCAGGAAATGAGATGTTTAAAAACGGGATGCCTGATTATATGTTCAGGGGCCCTGCAGGCGCCGGTGTCGCAATGGAAGGAGACCCGAAGGTTGATCCATCATTATATTTTTATGAAAAAGTAAATTCCAAGAATTATATTATCCAGAAGGTAAATAAAGTTGGAGAAGATTGGTTTCATGACTTGTTTAAAAAGGCCGGGAGCCAGAACCACAATCTTACTGCCAGCGGAGGAACTGAAAAATCCAAGTACCTCTTCTCTTTAGGATATACTGATCAACAAGGAACATTGGTAAATACAAGATTACAGAGATATTCCGGTAGAATAAACACCGAGTATACCTTAAATAAATGGCTTAAGGTTGGAGAAAATGCAAATATTATTTTCAGATCTGCTCCAAGCTTTGGTAATAACGGCGAATTTGGTGGAATTGCTGAAACTTATAAAAATTTCCCGGTACAGCCTCTTTACGATATTATGGGGAACTGGGGAGGAACATTCGGAGGCCCTGACTTAGGTAGTTCGCAAAACCCTACTGCCGTTCAATATCGTGATGTTGACAAAGACATAATGAATGACTGGTATATAATTGGCAATACTTATGCAGAGGTCACCTTCCTGAAAGGTTTTACAGCCAGAACAAGTATTGGATATAATATTAATAATTATTATAATCAAAATTTCACTGCAACACAAACTGAAAACGTTCAGTCAAGTACAGGTAATAATAGCCTTGGTGTAAGTGCAAATTATAGCAGTACAGAAACATTTACCAATACTTTAAACTATCAAAAAAAGATTGGGAAACACGATTTTAAAGTAATGGCAGGTTCTGAGGCAATTCATTATCTTGGAAGAAGCGTAGCTGGTGGTTCTTCAAAATTTTTCTCAGAAGATTTTAATTATCTGGTTTTAGGAAATGGAACTTTGACTATCACCAATAGCAGCGGGATTAGTGAAAATAGCTTGTTTTCTCTTTTTGGCCGGGCCGATTATTCTTTTGATGATAAATATTTGTTAGGGGTAACTGTTCGCCGTGATGGTTCTTCAAAATTCGGACCTGATAAAAGATATGGTATATTCCCTTCTTTCTCTCTTGGCTGGAGGGTCTCTAACGAGAGCTTCATGAAAGATTTGACTTGGGTGAATGATCTTAAAATCAGAGGAAGTTACGGAATCTTAGGTTCTCAGAATAATGTCAGTGGTGATAATTCATTTTTCTTATTTGGAAGCGGAATGGGGACTACATATTATGATATAACCGGAGCCAGCACTTCAATCGTACTTGGTTTTGCTCAAAGCAGAATTGGAAACCTTGCCACTGGATGGGAAGAAAATATTGTTTCAAACTTTGGATTTGATGCTTCAATTCTAAATAACTCCTTAGATATTTCTTTGGAATACTACAAGAAGGCTATTAATGGTTTGTTATTTAGCCAGCCATTACCAGCTGTAGTTCTTGGTGGCGCTACTTCACCTACAATAAATATTGGAGATATTCAGAATACAGGGGTGGATGCTTCTATAGCTTATCGTGGCAAAATTACCAACGATCTCCGTTTTAAGGTGGGGCTAAATCTAACAACTTATAAGAATGAGGTTGTAGATATTCCAAATCCGGGGTATTTCTATTCTGGTAGTCTTCAGGGAATAGGCAGTATATGCCGGAATGAGGAAGGACACCCTGTAAGTTCTTTTTACGGATATAAAGTTCTTGGCCTTTTTAATTCTGATGCAGAGGTTGCCGCAGCTCCAACACAACTCGCTGCTGCTCCTGGCCGTTTCAGGTACCAGGATACTAATGGTGATAATGCGATTACAGTTGACGATCGTGTTCATTTGGGTTCTCCAAATCCTGATTTTACTTATGGCTTAACAGCTGGATTGGATTATAAAGGGTTTGATTTTTCAGCTATTTTCTATGGTTCCCAGGGGAATGAGATATTTAACACTACTCGTTGCTACCTGCATTTTTTTCAGTATTATAATGGAAATAAAAGTAATGTTTTACTTGATGCATGGACTCCGGAACATACTAATACTACTGTTCCTAAAATTGAATCAACAGGAACTTTCAGTACAAGTACAGTGGCAAACTCCTATTATGTAGAAGATGGGTCGTATCTTAGACTGAAATCGCTTATTTTAGGATACACCATAAAGCCAACTTTATTAAAGAAATTTGGAATGTCTAACCTTAGGGTTTATGCTCAGGCAGCAAATCTTTTCACTTTTACAAAATATACAGGATTAGATCCTGAAATGGGAGGATCCACCTCAAGTTCAGGCTTTGGTATAGATTTTGGCAGCTACCCTGACAACGAACTTGGTATTATGTTCGGGCTTAACATTACCTTTTAGAATTATTAATAATTTTAAACAAGAAATCATGAAAATAAATTATAAATTAATAATTGCAATAGGATGTCTGTTTCCTTTAGTAATGCCATCCTGCGATGAGAGTTATCTGGAAGTAAAACCCTTCGCTTCATTAAGTGAATCAACTGTATCGACAAAAGCCGGGGTTGATGGATTATTAATAGGGGCTTACTCCTTACTTGATGGAGGTGGAGCAACAGGTGGTAATTATACTACTGGTTGGGAACAGATGGCTGCTCCCGACGATGCTCGTCTCGGTACGGAAAGTGGTGCATGGGCAGGGGATGCTTTTATGTGGGATCCCAATGCTTCAAACTTCAATGATAAGTGGACATTTTTATATGCGGCAGTTAAGCGGTGTAACGATGTAATACTATTGATTCCTAAAGCTAAAGATGCAACTGCTGCAGAGGCATTGCAATTTGAAGCTGAAGCCAAATTCTTACGTGGGATTTATTATTTACAATTAGCAATTGGATGGAAAAATGTTCCCTGGATAGATGAAACCATAAGCTATAATGCCAATAACTATATTGTGCCTAATAATGTGGTGGATATATATTCTAAGATAGAAGCTGATTTTGTATTTGCTGCTGAGAATTTATCTGATACCAAATCGCAGGTTGGAAGAGGAAACAAATGGGCTGCAAAGTCGTTTTTGGCTAAGGCATTAATGTTTCAGAAGAAATTTTCTGCCGCAAAAACTGTACTTGACGATATTATGCTAAACGGCAAAACATCAAATGGTAAAAAGTATGCCCTTCTTCCACTTTATGAAGATAATTTCAGAACTGCAACAAAGCATGGTTCAGAATCTGTTTTTACAGTTCAGATGTCCGTTAATGATGGTGCAAATGGGCCTAATGGAAATGTTACGGATTATTATAATGGGACCTTTGGCGGACCTGCAACATGCTGCTATGGTTGGTATCAGCCAACATATGATTTGGTTGATGCTTATCAAACAGACGCTGTTACAGGGTTACCATTGCTTGACACCTATCAGAATACACCAGTTCCTCATGACAATGGACTGACTTCTGCACAGGCGTTTACACCATATACCGGAACATTGGATTCAAGGTTGGATTGGAACGTTGGAAGAAGAGGAATCCCTTACCTTGATTGGGGTGTGCATCCCGGCAAAGCATGGGTGAGAAATCAGTTTAATTCCGGACCTTACAACTGTGTTAAAAACATTGCTTATCAGGCAAGGGTAGCTACTGACAGACAAGGTGGAGGGGGAGCAACAAATACTCCTTATAATATGATACGTTATGCAGATGTTTTATTATGGGCAGCGGAGTGCGAGGTAGAAGTTGGAACCTTAAGCAAGGCTGAAGAATATGTAAACGTTGTCAGGGCACGTGCTGCAAATCCTGCTGGTTTTGTAAAACAATATCTTGATAATGCTAAACCTTTGGGCGGGTTTTCAAATACCCCTGCTGCAAATTACAAAGTCGGCCTTTACTCTGGTGAGTTCGCCGCAAATGGTAAAACATATGCCCGTAAAGCTGTCCGTTTTGAAAGAAGATTGGAATTGGCTATGGAACATCATCGGTACTTTGATATGAGACGTTATGATGGTAATGAATTCGATCAGGCTGCAAGGCATAATTGGATTTTAAGCGTAGAGGGTCCTCGGTTATCTAATCCTACAAACAATTACCTTCAGGGTAAATTCAATAAGAACAGGGATGAGTTATGGCCAATACCTCTTACTCAGATTGATTTGATGGTTGATAAAGACGGTAAAAAAGTATTGGTACAGAATCCAGGTTGGTAAGTCATCTGATCATTGGTTCTTACTAAATAAACCTCCATGTATTATTACAATAACAGTGATGAAAAAATCATCAAAGCATGGAGGTTCTTTTTAACTTTAAACAAATAATTACTTATCAATGAAAGATAAAGCAGTTTTGAAAAAAGATAGCAATAAAAATGATGCTTCAAGTATTAATAATATTGCTAATGGACCAGAATCTGACTTAAATGGGAAAAAAACAATCAAAAGAAGGATGTTTTTGGCCTCTATTGGCATGGGTGCTGTAGCAATGGGGCTTCAGCAAATAGGCTGCTCGGGAGGGAGTAAACCTGCTCCAGCTATTCAGGGGTTGGAGAATGTTCCAATTAAAGCGGATTCATCTAAAGTATGGGTCCCGGTTTCGGATCGTAAGGTTCGCGTCGGGTTGGTCGGGTATGGTGTTTGTAAGTTCAGCGCTGCTTTTGGTTTTCAGAACCATCCAAACGTAGAGGTAGTAGCTGTAAGCGACCTTTATCCTGATCGTTGCGCTGAATTGGCGAAAGTAACAAGGTGTAATAAGACCTATCCGTCACTTGAGGAACTCGTAAAAGACAAGGATATTGAGGCTGTGATGATCTCTACAGATGCTCCAAGCCATCCGAGACACTGCATTGAAGCACTTAGGCACGGCAAGCATGTAGCTGTAAATGTACCTGCAGTATTTGGATCTCTCGAAGAGGCAGATGAATTGTACGAAGAGGTTAAAAAGAGTGGACTCAAGTATATGATGTTCGAAACATCAGCCTTTCATGAGGATCTTTATGCAATGCGTCAGATCTACAATGCCGGCGGATTTGGTAAACTCATTTACTCGGAAGGTGAATACTATCACTATAGTGCTAAACAAATCGATTCATATAAAGGCTGGCGCATTGGTGGCCCGCCTCAATGGTATCCGACTCATTCAAGCGCCTATCATGTGTGCGTAACTGGAGGAAGTTATACTGAAGTATCATGCCTCGGAATGCCAAGCTGGATGGAAACTTTTTCTGAAACCAAGAATCGTTACAAAAACCCGTTTGCCACAGAAATAGCACTCTTTCGTACAAGTGATGGAGGGATGGCACGGATGGCTGTAAGTTGGGATACTCCTGGTGATAGTGGAGAAAAAGGACGTATTCGCGGACAAAAGGGTTCTTTCTATGGAAAATATGAAGGGTTGGAGAAAAATCTTCCAGACCTTATTCGTCCGGCTCTGCCTAAAGGTGTTGATTCAGGAGGTCACGGTGGTACGCATGGATTACTTATGGATGAGTTCATAACGTCAATCCTCCAGGATCGCAAACCACTTGTTGACATTGCTATGGCTTTGAATCTGACAGTATCGGGAGTTGTTGCTCATCAATCAGCCTTAAAGGGAGGCGAATGGATGAAAATTCCTCAATATAAAATGTTTTGATTTTGGAAGATTGGTTTTTAGGTTACCTGTACCGCTTTCCCATTTAGCTAGAACAGGCGGTACAGTTTTTTCACAATTTAAAATTAGTTTAAGTATATGAAACCATTAACACAATTGTTTAATCGCCGAAAGTTTATTGGAATAACAGGTGTTGGAGTTGCCTCATTAGCTGTGGCACCTAATATGGCATTTGTGCCAGGAGGATTAACCACAATACAGGGAAGTGTGAGAGGGTTAAATGAACAAGACGCTCCAAAAGTGTGGATGCCTGTTTCGGATCGTAAAATCCGGGTAGGGATTGTTGGATATGGGGCGTCAAAATTTGGAGCTGCCTTTGGTTTTCAGGATCATCCAAATGTTGAAATAGTTGCGGTAAGCGATCTTTTTCCTGATCGTTGTGCCGAATTAGCCAAAGAATGTCGCTGCAATAAAACATATCCTTCACTAGAGGAACTTGTTAAAGATGATAAAATTGAAGCAGTATTTGTGGCTACTGATGCTCCCAGCCACGTGCAACATTGCATTGAAGTTTTGAATCATGGAAAACATGTGGCCTCAGCAGTACCTGCTGCATTTGGGTCAATTGAAGAGGCCGAAAAACTTTTTGGGGTTGTAAAGGCAAGTGGATTGAAATATATGATGTTCGAAACGTCCTGCTTTCGTGAAGATAATTACGCTATGCGTCAGATTTATAATGCCGGAGGTTTTGGGAAGTTAGTATATGCCGAAGGTGAGTATTTTCATGGCCCAAGTATAATTCCTTCAACGGCTCCGGCGGTTGGATCATATAAAAATTGGAGAGCCGGTATTCCGCCTCAGTGGTATCCAACTCATTCCAATGCCTACTATGTGGGAGTTACAAATGGCTCATTTACTGAAGTATCCTGTATGGGAATGCCAGGAAAAAATAATGGAAATAAGGCTGTAACCAATCAATATAAAAACCCGTTTACTGCAGAGATTGCTCTTTATCGAACCAGCGATGAAGGCATGGCAAGGATGGCAGTCTGTTGGAATACTCCCGGCTTTTATGCTGAATCTGGAAGAGTCAGGGGTATCAAAGGAGCTTACATTGGAAAATATGAAGGATTCGATAAGGTTCTTCCATCTCTTGAGCGGCCATCTCTTCCTCCCAGTGTGGTCGGGCGCGCAGGCATAGACGGGGACCATGGTGGTTCTCACGGAAGGCTTATGGATGAATTCGTAAGTGCAATTCTTCTGGATCGCAAACCATTGGTTGACATTGCTATGGCTCTTAATATGACTGTTTCCGGTATCGTTGCGCATCAATCAGCTTTAAAAGACGGAGAAATGATGAAAATTCCACAATACAGTTTGTAATTATTGAAAATATATGAAAATTAAATAGTTGAATTGTCAGAAATTATTAATTACACTCAGATGAGCAATAAAGCGGTTAATCCATTTTCCAATAGACGTAACTTCATTAAGATTACCAGCCTTGGTGCTGTAGCCCTCGGATTACAACAGGTTGGTTGTTCTGAAGGAGGAAAGCCTGCAGAACCTGTTATACCTGGCTTTGAGACAACGAGTACAAAGCGCAATCCTTCAGAAGGGTGGGTGCCTTTTTCAGATCGTAAATTACGTGTTGGTCTGGTAGGATATGGTGTTTGTAAATTTGCGGCAAGCTTTGGTTTTCAAAACCATCCCAATGTAGAAGTGGTTGCGGTAAGCGATCTTTTTCCTGACCGTTGTGCTGAGCTTGCAAAAATAACTAATTGCAAAAAAACTTATCCATCTCTGGAAGAAATGGTTAAGGATGATAAAATCGAAGCTATTTTTTGTGGTACTGATGCGCCAAGCCATGCAAGGCACGCCATAGAAGTACTCAAACATGGAAAGCATGTTGCCACTGCCGTACCAGCAGTATTTGGATCCTTGGAGGAGGCAGATATGCTTATGGAGGCGGTGAAGAAGAGCGGTCTGAAGTATATGATGTTTGAGACTTCATGTTTTCATGAAGATATTTATGCAATGCGCCAGATCTATAAAGCAGGTGGTTTTGGCAAACTGGTTTATACTGAAGGCGAATATTATCATGGCCCTAGCCTGACAGGAAATGGAGTCCCCCTTGGTTCATATAAGAATTGGCGTTTAGATATGCCACCCCAGTGGTATCCAACTCATAGCAATGCTTATTATATTGGGGTAACTGATGGTACATTTACTGAAGTCTCTTGCATCGGGAGTTTAATAAACACAGATAAACCAGCAAATAATCAGTATAAGAATCCATTTTCGTCAGAGATAGCTCTTTTTAGAACCAATGAAGGGGGAATAGCTAGAATGGCCAGAACTGATACTCCAGGCTTGATAGATGTAATAGGCAGGGTTCAGGGTGAAAAGGGATTTTTTTATGGGAAGGGGGAAAGCGATAAAGGTGAAGTTGGAATGTTTAACATGAAATATGTTGGGTATGAGAAAAATCTTCCTGACCTGAACCGTCCTCCTATTCCTCCTGGCGTTCCTCCGGGTGGTCATGATGGCTCTCATGGCGCTTTGATGAATGATTTCGTTTTGTCAATTCTTCAGGATCGCAAACCACTCGTTGATATCGAAATGGCTCTTAATCTTACAGTTTCAGGGATTATAGCTCATCAATCGGCTTTAAAAGATGGTGAGATAATGAAAATTCCGCAATATAGAATTTGATATGACTGTCAATAAATAATTTAAAAATAATATATGAATAGATTGTACCTTCAGCATTAAGATCTTATGTCACCAAAAAGAATAACTTTTAACCCATAATAATTATTTTATAAAAGAAAAGGAGTTAAAAGATTTTAACTATCGGAATCAGTTTTCACAAATAGTAGCCTTAATACATATTTAAGGTAATTTGTAAAGGGAAGGATTGGAAAATTTTAAATAAACTACCTAGAATTACGAGTCATGAACAAGAATGAATCTCACATTACACGAAGAAAGCTCCTTAAGGGTGCTGCATTGGCAGGATTAGGCAGTGCTATGATGCCATTGAACGGATTTGCCTCTCCAGAACAGACGAAGAAAAAAAAAGCAGGATTAATTGAAGCTGAGAACAGCAAGCCGGGGACAGTGGAATGGCAACTCCAATTCACGGGTTTTGATACCCCTGTAACCATGGCTTCATATCCAATGGTTCGCTATCTGCGCTCCATGAGTGTTGAAGGGTTTGTCTCAAAAACAAGCGTTCTGCCCGGAGAAAGCATTGATTTTAAGGTTAGTATGGATCCTCCCGGTAAATTTTTGATCGATATTTACCGAATGGGCTATTATGGAGGTACCGGGGGACGCCACATGGCACGTTTGGGTTCATTTACCGGACGTCCACAAGCTGTACCGATGATGACTATTGAGCGGCTTCGTGAATGTAATTGGGAGACAGCCACAACATTCACTATTCCTAATGATTGGCCAAGCGGAGTTTATCTTGGTAAGCTATCCCGTGACGAACCGTTCGGAAAGCAAAGTTATGTGATATTTGTTGTTAAGGAACATCGCAAATCGGATGTTTTGTGTCAGGTCAGCGATTTGACATGGCAGTCTTATAATAAATGGCCCGGAAGAGATTCATTATATGATGACGGTAGCACATCAGTATGGTACACCGGTCCGAATGTCAGGGTTAGTTTTGACCGTCCTTATGCCAAATATTGCCAACTACTTGAGGCACCACTCTCGGCTGGTTCAGGCGAATACCTTTTATGGGAACATCCTATGACTTACTGGCTTGAACAGCAAGGATATGATGTTACATATTGTTCAAATCTTGATCTTCATTTTGATCCTGATATATTAAGTCTAAGTAAGGTATTTCTTTCAGTAGGACATGATGAATATTGGACCAGAAAGATGTTTGATGAAGCTACTAAAGCTCGAGATAATGGATTAAGCTTAGCATTTTTTTGTGGCAATTCTGTTGGAGGGGAGTTAATGTTATATGATAGTTTCAATGGAGTTCCCGGGCGTGCTTTTGCAAAAACGCCTAATGTAACATTTAAAGATGAAGAAAAATTGATGGGGATTACATCTCATGGAGTAGGTTACGGAGACTGGATAGTTAAAAATTCAGGGAATTGGGTTTATGAAGGTACAGGAATGAAGGATGGGGACAAGATTCCTGCTATTATCGGATGGGAATTTCATGGACCTCCAATGCCTGAAATAAAAGGACTAGAGATACTGGCCGACAGCCCCCTTTCACAGTCATTAATACCTCATGCAGCAGTTGTTTATCCTTGTCCTAAAGGTAATTGGGTCTTTAATGCCGGAACAATATGGTGGTCAGATGGATTATCACAACCCCCTGGACATATTCCATCCGGTGATGCCGGAATGGAGGAGCCGCCTTATCTTTATGCTAAAGATCCATACAGCAGATCTGCTGCGGCCGGCCATAATCCTGGAGGCAGGACATTCGGTGTGAACCCTCATGTACAGAAAATAACAGCTAATGTAATAAACAGGATGATTAAGGATTCACCCCGTTAATAGTATATACAAATCCTCTGTTTATTTTGGTTGAAATCAGAACTAAATTTATAAATTATTTGATGATGAAATCTAAAATCAAGAATCAGGAGTCACTTATTTTGGAAAGTAATAAAGAGAACTTTTCTTACAAACCCGATGCAGATAATTCTTTTACAAGGCGCAAGTTTTTAGGGTCGGTTGGACTTGGAGTTGTAGCTCTTGGCCTTCAGCAAATTGGTTGTAAAGAGAGTGGCAAAACACCACTAACTATTCAGGGACTTGATAATGTTTCAGAAAAACCTGATTCTTCCAGGGTTTGGGTTCCGGTTTCAGACCGTAAGATCCGTGTAGGGTTAGTCGGATATGGTGTATGCAAATTCAGTGCTGCTTTTGGTTTCCAGAACCATCCCAACGTTGAGGTAGTAGCTGTAAGCGACCTCATTCCAGAACGTTGTGCGGAATTGGCAAGAGTAACACGATGTAAAAAGACCTATCCCTCACTGGAAGAACTCATTAAAGATAAAACCATTGACGCCGTGATGATTTCGACCGATGCTCCAAGTCATGCTAGGCACTGCATTGAGGCACTTAAGCATGGAAAGCATGTAGCTGTAAATGTTCCTGCAGTATTCGGTTCATTGGAAGATGCTGACAAGGTGTACGAAGCTGTAAAAAAAAGCGGTCTTAAATACATGATGTTTGAGACTTCATGCTTTCATGAGGATCTTTACGCTATGCGCCAGATCTATAATTCAGGTGGGTTAGGGAAACTTATTTACTCAGAAGGTGAATATTATCACTATGGATGTGAGGAGATCGATTCATATAAAGGTTGGCGCATTGGTATGCCACCACAATGGTATCCAACACATTCAAATGCCTATTATGTGGGAGTGACTGACGGCAGTTTTACCGAAGTTTCATGTCTTGGTATGCCTAGCACCAGAATTAAATTGCAACCTGAGAATAACCAGTATAAAAATCCATTTGGCACTGAAGTAGCTTTATTCCGGACAAGTGAAGGGGGAATGTCCCGCATGACTGTGAGTTGGGATACACCGGGCGATGGTGGAGAGAAGGGGCGCATTCGCGGACAAAAGGGTTCCTTTTATGGTAAGTTTGAAGGGCTCGAAAAAAACCTTTTAAATCTGAATCGTCCGCCACTTCCTTCTGGCGTAGAAGTTGGTGGCCATGGAGGTTCTCATGGAAGGCTTATGGATGAATTCGTAACGGCAATTCTTTTAGATCGAAAACCGCTGGTTAATATTGCTGTTGCTCTGAATATGACGGTCGGAAGTATTGTTGCTCACAAATCTGCTTTGAAGGATGGAGAGTTAATGAAAATTCCACAATACACATTTTAATATAATGCATGAAGATCTTCGAATTTATATCTAGTTTCAATATTATTAAAAAACTATCACATGAGTAATAAACCGTTTAACCAGTCATCCAGTCGTCGTAGATTTCTTAAACTAACTGGACTTGGAGCTGTTGGACTTGGTCTGCAACAGTTTGGCTGTAAAGAAGGAAGTAAATCTGCGCCAACTATTCAGGGCCTTGAGAATGTTTCCGAAAAACCAGATTCTTCAAGGGTTTGGGTTCCGGTTTCAGACCGAAAGATTCGTGTAGGTTTAGTTGGATATGGTGTATGTAAATTCAGCGCTGCTTTTGGTTTCCAGAACCATCCCAATGTTGAAGTCGTAGCTGTAAGCGATCTTATTCCAGAACGTTGTGCTGAATTGGCGAAAGTAACGCGATGTAAAAAGACATATCCTTCACTTGAGGAGCTTGTTAAAGATAAAACCATTGAGGCTGTTATGATCTCCACCGACGCTCCAAGTCATTACAAGCACTGTTTAGAGGCGCTTAAGTATGGCAAGCACGTGGCTGTGAATGTTCCGGCGGTTTTTGGATCTCTGGAAGATGCAGATAAATTGTATGAGGCAGTTAAGAAGAGTGGACTAAAATATATGATGTTTGAAACATCTGCATTTCATGAGGATCTTTATGCTATGCGCCAGATATATAACTCCGGGGGGTTAGGGAAACTTGTTTATTCGGAAGGCGAATATTATCATTATATGGCTACTCCGATTGATTCCTTTAAAGGATGGCGCATTGGTTTGCCACCTCAATATTATCCAACTCATTCTAATGCTTACTATGTTTGTGTAACAGATGGAAGTTTCACTGATGTTTCCTGCCTGGGACTACCAAGCATTGTTGACCATTTGAAGAAGGAAAATAATCAGTATAAAAATTCATTTGGTACTGAAATTGCTCAATTTCGTACAAGCGAAGGGGGAATGTCGAGGATGGCTGTCAGCTGGGATACCCCCGGCGATGGTGGAGAAAGAGGACGAATTCGTGGACAAAAGGGTTCTTTTTATGGAAAATACCAGGGACTCGAAAAGGTTCTTCCAGACCTGTCTCGTCCGTCTCTTCCTTCCAGCATTGAAGCAGGTGGACACGGAGGATCCCATGGAAGGCTTATGGATGAATTCGTTACTGCAATTCTTCAGGATCGGAAACCACTCGTTGATATCGCAAAAGCTCTGAATATGACTGTTGCTGGTATTGTTGCGCATCAATCAGCTTTAAAGGGCGGTGAATGGATGAAAATACCTCAATATAAAATCTGAGGTAGTTACAAATTGAATTAAATTCTACTTTATAGCTTAAAAACAGATGAGTAATAAAGAAAATGGACAATTATCCAGCCGGCGTAAATTTATAAGTTTAGCCGGTGCAGGAGTTGCATCTTTGGCTGTTGCACCTCATTTTGAAATTGCTTCCCGAATTCCATCTTTAAGTAAGGGATTTGAATCAGTTTTGGCTGATCCGGAATCTGTTAAAAAGTGGGTCCCTGTTTCAGACCGTAAGATCCGGGTGGGTTTAGTCGGATACGGCTATTCTAAATTCAGTGCAGCTTTTGGTTTTCAGGATCATCCTAACGTAGAAGTAGTTGCAGTGAGCGATATTATTCCTGAACGTTGTGCTAAGCTGGCAGAAGTTACTCATTGTAAAAAGACCTATCCATCACTTGAGGAACTTATAAAAGATAAGAACATTGAGGCGGTGATGATTTCCACAGATCCACCTAATCATACTAAACACTGCATAGAAGCGCTTAAACACGGAAAACATGTAGCTGTCAATGTTCCTGCAGTATTCGGATCTCTTGAAGAAGCAGACATGCTGTTTGAAGCAGTTAAAAAGAGTGGCCTCAAGTACATGATGTTCGAGACTTCATGTTTTTATGAGGATCTTTATGCTATGCGACAGATTTATAAAGCTGATGGTTTTGGCAAACACATATATTCCGAAGGTGAGTATTGGCATTATTCAGAAAAAGGGCTACCCTCTTATAAAGAATGGCGTCATGGTATGCCACCCCAATGGTATTCAACCCATTCCAATGCTTACTATATTGGAGTTACTGACGGTATCTTTACCGAAGTTTCTTGCCTGGGCATGCCAAGCACAATGGAACGCTATAAGAAGGGAAACAATCGTTACAATAATCCTTTTAGCACTGAAATAGCACTTTATCGTACTATTGAAGGGGGAATGGCTCGTATGGCAAGAAGCGCTGATACTCCCGGGCATGATAGTGTAGTAGGTAGGTTCCGCGGACAAAAGGGTTCTTACTTTGAAAAATATGAAGGAATTGAGAAAGTTCTTCCGGATTTGGTTCGGCCACCTCTCCCTCCCGGTGTGGAAGCGGGAGGCCATAATGGCTCTCAGGGACTTCTAATGGATGAGTTCATTACATCAATCCTCCAGGACCGCAAGCCACTTGTGGACGTTGCAGCGGCTTTGAATATGACAGTATCTGGTATTGTTGCACATTCATCTGCAATGAAAGACGGAGAACTGATGAAAATTCCGCATTATAAATTTTGAATTTTAACGTCTTGTTTAAATACTTTACTATGAATAAAAAAAATTCCAGTCAGTTTTCCAGCCGTCGTAAGTTTATTAGTATGGCAGGAACAGGTGTAGCCGCAATGGCAATGGCTCCTGGTTTGGCTTTTGCCGGTATACCGCAACCTCTTGCTCAGGGAGCAAAGGATATATTGAATATGCAGGATCTTACTAAGGGTTGGGTCCCTGTTTCAGATCGGAAGGTACGTGTTGGTCTGATAGGATATGGTGCCAGTAAATTCAGTGCTGCTTTTGGATTTCAGAACCATCCGAACGTAGAAGTTGTTGCGGTCAGTGACCTTTTTCCGGATCGTTGCGCTGAGTTAGCGAAAGTGACTGGTTGCAAAAAGACCTATCCATCACTTGAAGAGCTTGTAAAAGATAAGAGCATTGAGGCTGTAATGATTTCCACAGATGCTCCCAGTCATCCTCGTCACTGCATTGAAGCACTCAGACACGGTAAACATGTGGCTGTAAATGTGCCTCTGACCTATGGGTCCATTGAAGAGGGAGAACAGCTTCTTGCGGAGGTAAAGAAAAGCGGACTCAAGTTCATGATGTTCGAGACTTCCTGCTTTCGTGAGGATTTGTATGCCATGCGTAAGATATATATGGCAGGTGGATTTGGTAAGTTAGTTTATTCTGAAGGTGAATATTATCACGGATCACCTTTATCAAATCCAAACGGGGGAGGTACTCCTTCTTATAAAGACTGGCGTAAAGGGGGCCCGCCTCAATGGTATCCAACCCACTCTAACGCTTATTATATTGGTGTTGCAGATGGTACCTTCACCGAAGTTAATTGCTTTGGTGTACCTAATGACAGAGAAGTATACAAGCCGGGTAATAATGTTTATGGTAATCCATTTAGTACTGAGATAGCACTATTTCGCACCAGTGAAGGAGGAATGTCCCGTATGGCAAGAAGTGGAGATACACCAGGCACTCCAAGTGAGATAGGTCGCGTTCGCGGGATCAAAGGATCTTTTTACGGAGCATACGAAGGACTCGAAAAAAATCTTCCTGATCTGAATCGACCTCCACTTCCTCCCGGTGTTCCAGCCGGAGGACACGGCGGTTCCCATGGTCCGCTTATGAACGAGTTTATTCTGTCAATTCTTCAGGATAGGAAACCTCTTGTGGATATAATTATGGCTTTAAATCTGACTATTCCTGGGATTGTAGCTCATGCATCAGCCATGAAAGATGGAGAACTGATGAAAATTCCACAGTATAAGTTGTAAACTGATTGGCCAGTTGTTGAGCTGGATACTTAATTCTAAGAGATTTTTAGTTTTTATATCAATTATTTATCTCTGGAACTACCAAAATAACTATATAAGTGGAACAATAAATTTTATTGGCATATCAAGGGCATTATTATACGAGAATAACTTGTTTTATTAATCCTCTCAGAAAAAAAATGGAAAAAAAGGAATTCGACATTACCCGGCGTAAGCTTCTTAAAAATACTGCTCTTGCAGGATTGGGTGGGGCTATTTTGCCTTTAACCGGGCTAACTAATCTAACCCCACAAAAAAAAGGAGGTTTGATTGAGGCAGAGAACAGCAAACCAGGAACAGTGGAGTGGCAGCTTCAGTTCACAGGTTTTGATACTCCGGTAACAATGGCCTCGCATTCTTTGATCAGGTATCTTCGCTCTTTGAGTATTGAGGGGTTTGTATCAAAAACCAGTCTGTTGCCAGGAGAAAGTATTGATTTTAAGATAAGTATGGATCCTCCTGGTAATTTTCTAATTGATATTTACCGGATGGGATACTATGGAGGTACCGGAGGTCGCCACATGGCACGCCTTGGTTCTTTTAAAGGCTCTCCTCAGCCAGTTCCAATGATGACAATTGAGCGGTTGCGGGAGTGTAACTGGGAGGTTTCAACAACATTTACTATTCCAAAAGACTGGCCAAGTGGGGTCTATTTAGGTAAGCTATCCCGCGATGAAAAATTCGGTAAGCAAAGTTATGTGATATTTGTTGTTAAGGAACATCGTAAATCAGATGTTCTATGTCAGGTTAGCGACCTTTCATGGCAGTCATACAATAAGTGGCCCGGAAGAGATTCTCTTTATGATGATGGAAGTACTTCAGTATGGTATACCGGACCTAACGTCCGTGTAAGCTTTGATCGCCCTTACGCGAAGAATTCCCTTGGTGCTTTTGAATCCCCGCTCTCAGCAGGTTCAGGTGAATTTCTTCTCTGGGAACATCCGATGACTTACTGGCTTGAGCAACAGGGATACGACGTAACCTATTGTTCCAATCTCGATCTGCATTTCGATCCAGATATTTTAAATTTAGCCAAGGTTTTTCTTTCGGTGGGCCATGATGAATATTGGACGAGGAAAATGTATGAAGAAGCAATTAAAGCCCGAGATAATGGACTAAGCTTGGCATTTTTTTCGGGTAATTCTATTCATCATCAAATAAATTTATTTGATAGTTACAATAGGACTCCTGGTCGGGTATTTTCAAGGGATAAACCATTTTCAGATGAAGAGAAATTAATGGGACTCACTTCATACGGAGTTGGTTACGGAGATTGGGTAGTTAAAAAATCAATGCATTGGATATATGAGGGCACCGGTCTGAAAGACGGTGACAGGATTCCCGCGGTTATTGGATGGGAATATCATGGTCCCCCGTTTCCTGACATAAAGGGTCTTGAGGTTTTAGCTGAAAGCTCACTTTCCCAGGCAATTCCCGGGAAACAGAATATTCATTCGGCAATTGTTTATCCCGGGCCAAAAAGTAATTGGGTATTTAATGCCGGAACATGCTGGTGGTCAGAGGGATTATCGAAACCGCCAGGCCATGTCCCTGCTGGTTTTAGCGGAATTGAGGAACCAGCCTATCTTTATGCTGAGGATCCATATGGACGCTCGTCATCTGCTGGCCATAATCCAGGAGGCAGAACATTTGGGATTAACCCACATGTGCAGAAAATAACATCTAACATTCTTGACAGAATGATAAAAGATTCATCAAGATAGGCTGAAAATAAGATATTTAGATTACTTCATAATTTGTAATCATAATTTTAAATCTTTGGATATGAAACAGGCATCACAAAATCTGTCATCAGACCGACGTAAATTCATCAGAAAAGCTGGTGCCGGTGTTGCTACCATAGCGATGGCGCCATATTTTTCTATCGCTTCAGGAGTGCAGGCTACTAACAACGTAGAAGAGAAGATACCGGTTATTCAGGAAACTTTAAAAGAGTGGGTTCCGGTCTCTGACCGTAAGATACGTGTTGGTTTAGTGGGGTATGGTTATTCCCATTTCAGCGCTGCCTTTGGTTTTCAGGACCACCCTAACGTTGAAGTTGTTGCAGTTAGCGATCTTATTCCGGAGCGTTGTGCAGAGCTGGCGAAAGTAACAAGGTGTAACAAGACATATCCATCTCTTGAGGAGCTCGTCAAAGATAAAACTATTGATGCTGTGATGATCTCTACAGATGCTCCAAGTCACGTCAGGCACTGCATAGAGGCACTTAAATACGGCAAACATGTAGCTGTTAACGTTCCGGCCGTATGGGGATCTCTGGAGGATGCAGATATGCTTTTCGATGCAGTGAAGAAGAGTGGTCTCAAATATATGATGTTCGAGACTTCCTGTTATCACGAGGATCTTTACGCTATGAGGCAGATTTACAAAGCTGGTGGTTTTGGTAAGCTCATCTATTCCGAAGGAGAATATTATCACTATACGGAAACAGCACTTCCATCTTATAATAACTGGAGAGGTGGGCCACCTCAGTGGTACCCAACGCACTCCAATGCATACTACATTGGTGTAACCGAAGGTAGTTTTACTGAAGTGAGTTGCCTTGGAATACCTACCCATATTCCCAAAAATCTTAATCCACGTTACAATAGTTCATTTGTTACTGAAGTAGCACTATTCCGAACAAGTGAGGGAGGAATGGCTCGAATGGTTGTGAGTAGTGATACTCCGGGTGATAGTGGAGAAAAAGGGCGTATTCGTGGGCAGAGGGGCTCCTATTATGGGAAATATGAGGGTTTGGAGAAGGTTCTTCCTGACCTGAATCGGCCACCACTACCTCCGGGTATTGAAGCAGGTGGTCACGGAGGCTCTCATGGAAGGCTGATGGATGAGTTTGTAACATCAATACTTCAGGACCGTAAACCATTGGTTGACATAGCGATGGCCCTGAATATGACAGTCTCCGGAGTTGTAGCACATGCCTCAGCATTAAAAGATGGTGAACTGATGAAGATTCCCCAATACAAATTCTGATTTAACAAATTCAAGAATAGCTAAAAGGATAAAGTAATAAAAAAATATTAATTCATATGAGTAAGAAAACAATAAATCAGTTATCCACCAGGCGTAAGTTTCTTAAACTGACTGGTTTGGGAGTAGCAGCTCTTGGACTGCAACAGATTGGCTGTTCCGGACCAGGAAAGCCTGCTCAGGTTGTCCAGGGCCTGGAAAATGTTCCTGAAAAACCCGATTCTTCAAAGATATGGGTCCCGGTTTCTGATCGTAAGCTTCGTGTTGGATTAGTGGGTTACGGTGCCTCCAAATTCAGCGCTGCTTTTGGTTTTCAAAATCATCCGAATGTCGAAATAGTTGCTGTCAGCGATCTTTTTCCTGACCGTTGTGCAGCTTTGGCGAAAGCAACGCGGTGTAACAAAACATATCCTTCACTGGAGGAGCTTGTCAAAGACAAGAACATCGAGGCTGTAATGATCTCAACTGATGCTCCAAGTCATGCAAGGCATACAATAGAGGCTCTTAAGTACGGTAAGCACGTTGCTGTCAATGTCCCTGCAGTTTTCGGATCATTGGAGGATGCCGACAAAGTGTACGAGGCAGTTAAAAAAAGTGGCCTTAAGTATATGATGTTCGAAACTTCATGCTTTCATGAGGACCTCCACGCTATGCGCCAGATCTACAATACCGGAGGGTTTGGTAAAATTATTTTTTCCGAAGGAGAGTATTACCACTATATGCCAAAACCGCTTCCTTCATACAAGGATTGGCGGCTAGGTCCACCACCACAATGGTATCCCACCCATGCCAATGCATATTATGTAGGTATAACCGGTGCCAGTTTCACAGAGGTGAGTTGTCTGGGTATGCCAAGTCATATTGATTATTGGCAGGCAGCGAATAATCCTTATAAAAACCCATTTGGAACTGAAATAGCTTTGTACAGGACCAGTGAAGGAGGAATGTCGCGAATGGTTATAAGTAAAGATACTCCAGGTGAGAGCGGAGAAAGAGGCCGTCTAAGAGGGGAGAAGGGTTCTTTTTATGGAAAATATGAAGGGCTTGAGAAGGTTCTAATTGATCTTAAACGTCCACCTCTTCCACCGGGTATTGAAGCTGGTGGTCATGGAGGTTCTCATGGAAGACTTATGGACGAGTTTGTAACGGCAATACTACAGGATCGTAAACCTCTTATCGACATAGCCATGGCTTTGAATTTGACTGTTCCCGGAGTTGTTGCTCATTCGTCAGCCTTAAAAAATGGCGAATGGATGAAAATTCCGCAGTATAAGTTTTAATGAACCGAAAATATTTTCTGTGAATAAAGACAAATTGGTATAAAAAAATAATCATATGAGAAATAACCCTTTTAATCATCTTTCAAGCCGGCGCAAATTCATTAAACTTACTGGTCTTGGCGCAGCGGCACTTGGGCTGCAGCAGATCGGCTGCAAAGGAGGAGAAAAACCCGCTCCTGCCATTGAAGGCCTTTCGAATGTTGCAGAAAAACCTGAAATTTTAAACCCGTGGGTTCCTGTTTCGGACCGAAAGATCCGGGTAGGATTAATCGGATACGGTGTCTGCAAATTCAGTGCTGCCTTTGGTTTTCAGAACCATCCTAACGTAGAGATTGTAGCAGTTAGCGACCTTTTCCCAGATCGTTGCGCAGAATTGGCGAAAGTAACCGGGTGTAAAAAGACCTATCCATCACTGGAGGAACTTATAAAAGATGACAAAATAGAAGCTGTAATGATTTCTACTGATGCTGCAAGTCATGCCCGGCACGCTATTGATGCCCTTAAACACGGGAAGCATGTTGCTATAAACGTTCCTGCAGTTTTCGGATCTTTGGAGGAGGCTGATAAGTTATATGAAGCAGTAAAGAAAAGCGGACTAACATACATGATGTTCGAGACTTCATGTTTTCATGAGGATCTTTACGCTATGCGCCAGATTTACAATGCAGGTGGCTTTGGGAAACTCATATATTCCGAAGGTGAATATTGGCACTATTCAGAAAAGGGGATAGATTCTTATAAAAACTGGCGTCATGGTATGCCACCACAATGGTATCCGACTCACTCCAATGCTTACTATATTGGTGTTACGGATGGAAGTTTTACAGAAGTATCCTGTCTTGGAACCCCCAGCACTATGGAGCGTTACCAGAAAGGGAATAACAGTTACAATAATCCGTTTGCCACAGAGATTGCACTATTCCGCACAAGTGAAGGAGGAATGGCACGGATGTCAAGAAGTGCCGACACTCCTGGTTTTAGTGGAGAAATCGGTCGTATTCGGGGACAGAAAGGTTCATTCTATGGAAAATACGAGGGGCTTGAAAAAAATCTTCCGGGACTGATTCGTCCGTCACTTCCTCCAGGCATTGAAGCAGGAGGTCATGGGGGTTCTCATGGCAGGCTTATGGATGAATTTGTAACAGCAATACTTCAGAATCGTAAACCGCTGGTTGATGTTGCCGTAGCTCTGAATATGACAGTCTCAGGTATTGTTGCCCATGAATCAGCGATGAAGGGTGGAGAATGGATGAAAATTCCACAATATAAATTCTGATAACTGATTTTAACTAATTGATGGTCAGGATCTGATCCTTTAGGGAATAGGTTTAAGGGGAATGTAGAGATAAACCTGATGTGTTCTTTTAAGCGATAGTTTTTTAACTTATCTAACCTATACAATTTATGATTAAGGAAGAGAATATTAATCCATCCGGGCGGCGTAATTTTCTTAAATTGGCCGGGCTTGGCTTTGCAACACTAGGACTGCAACAGTTTGGCTGTAAAGGAGGAGGTAAGCCGGCAGAGAAAATCATGGGACTCGAAAGTGTTTCTGAGAAACCAGATTCGTCTCAGGTATGGGTTCCCTCTTCTGACCGTAAGATCCGCGTTGGTTTGGTCGGGTATGGATTATGTAAATTCAGCGCAGCCTTTGGTTTTCAGAATCATCCCAATGTTGAAGTAGTAGCAGTCAGCGACCTTTTCCCTGATCGTTGTGCTGAGTTGGCTAAAGTAACCCGGTGTAATAAAACCTATCCGTCACTTGAGGAACTTGTTAAAGATAAGAATATTGATGCCGTAATGATTTCAACAGATGCTCCCAGTCATCCTAGGCACTGCATTGAGGCACTCAGGCATGGCAAGCACGTGGCTGTAAATGTTCCGGCGGCATATGGATCTCTGGAAGATGCAGATAAACTATTTGAGGAGGTGAAAAAGAGCGGTCTGAATTACATGATGTTCGAAACATCAATGTTTTATGAAGACCTTTATGCCATGCGGCAGATTTATAATGCTGACGGATTTGGTAAGCTCATCTACTCAGAAGGGGAGTATTATCATTATACATCGAAACCTCTGCCATCCTATAAAGAATGGCGTGTTGGTGGGCCTCCGCAATGGTATCCGACACATTCAAACGCCTATTATATATGTTCTACCGGAGGAAGTTTTACTGAAGTTTCCTGTTTGGGAATACCAAGTATTGTTGACCATTTGAAGCCTGAAAATAACAAATTTAAGAATCCATTTGGGACTGAAATCGCACAATTTCGGACAAGTGAAGGCGGAATGTCCAGAATGGCAGTAAGCTGGGATACCCCGGGTCATGATGGGGTTGTAGGGCGACTTCGAGGACAAAAGGGCTCTTTCTATGAAAAATATGAAGGGCAAGAAAAGTTTTTACCTAAACTAACTCGCCCGCCACTCCCCCCGGGAGTGGAAGCAGGAGGTCATGGTGGATCGCAAGGGCGCCTGATGGATGAATTTATTACTTCAATCCTTCAGGATCGTAAGCCTCTGGTAGATATTGCAATGGCTCTTAATCTGACAGTACCCGGAATTATTGCACATCAATCTGCCTTGAAAAACGGAGAGCTAATGAAGATTCCTCAGTATAAGTTGTAATTTATTATGTGCTTAAAATGGAATTCATTTAATTTTCGCATAAGCAAATGAGAACAAAATCGATAATATTTCTCATATCCCTTTTTGCACCTTTTCTGTTTCAATATTGTAGTCGGCTGGCAATTACCAATACGAACCTATTTGACCCGATTACAGGTTCAATGCTCCCCAATAGTACAATACTTATTGCAGGAGACCGAATTACAGCAATTGGATCACGAGACAATCCTATTAAATTACCATACAATTGTCAGATTATAGATGGCTCGGATAAGTATGTAATACCAGGCCTGATTGATGCGCATGTACATCTCGTTTTCCTTCTCGATAAAGTGAATGTAAAAGGCGAGGATGTTCTGCCTCTCTACCTTGGAAATGGTGTCACTTCTGTCAGGGATATTGGTGACCAGATAGTACCTCAGAAAGAAGTGGCTGATTTTGCTGAAACACATCGCGAAACATGTCCCACCGTTTTCATGTGTAGTCCGCTTATAGATGGCTTAAATCCTATGCATACCGCAGGATATACAATTAATGATCCTGCCAGAGTACCCGGTTATATCGACACATTGGTTTCGTATGGTATTACTACCCTCAAAATGTATGTAGGGATTGATACAACTGTTTTTAAAAAAGTGATAGAGGAAGGACATAGGCATGGGTTAACTGTTTCTGCTCATCTGCCGTTACGGTATGTTAAGACTAAAAATGCCATAGATTGGGGCCTTGACGTAATAGAGCATATCTGGGGCGTTTCAAACGATTCCCTAATGATCGGGAAAATGGCAGCACAAGGGATGATGGTCGATCCCACGCTTGTGGTTTTCAAGAACATGATTTACTTGCCAGACCTTCCAGAAGTATGGCAAAGTACAGACAACTGCTATGTGCCTGATACATTGCTGTCAGTTTGGGATGAATATAGAACTGATCCAAAATTTAACGAACAAAACCGACAGTTAAGGAAGAGCAAGATGGACACTTATAAGAACCTCACCTATACCCTTTATCGGGCAGGAGTCACTCTGCTTGCGGGAACTGATACTCCGGAGCCATATTGTCCACCTGGGTTCGCTTTGCATGATGAACTTGTGCTTCTTGTGGAGTCAGGTTTGTCTCCAGCCGCTGCATTAAAATGTGCCACCATAAACAATGCTCATGCGCTTAAGCAGACTAATAACCTCGGGAGTATTGAGAATGGCAAAATAGCTGATATGGTAATCCTCAATGCCAATCCCCTGGAGGATATACGCAACACCCGCACTATATTTCGTGTGATTCATCAAGGTATAGTATGTGACCCACAATCGGTATTGCCAGCACCTGCGGTTACACCGAAAAACATATCCAATCAGACTGGACATTGGATGAACAATTCTGCCAGATTTTTTAACACCAGGCCATTAACCTCTCCCAATGATGCCCATTGAAAAAGAGTTAGCATGTTTAAGGAACCGATTAGTTAACACAAAATATCAAATATGATAAAAATCCCTTTTTGTTTAATAATTGTAACACTATCTTTTTGCTTCTCATGCCAGCAAAAGAAGAGTGTTAGTAAATCTGATCAAGTATTGAATGGATCTATTCAAAAAGATACTGTTGCAAAAACCATTGTAAAGTTGGAAACCAATAATGTGGTGCTTATGGTAAACTTAAAAGGTGGAGCATTTTTTGATTTCCATCTTAAGGATATCCCAATTAATCCGATTAACTGGCGAATGAAAGACACATTGAATCCTCCTTTTATGGGACATTTTCTTTGTTTTGATCGTTGGGGGCCTCCCACCCCGTCAGAAGAAGCAAATGGTTTTCATCACCATGGCGAGGCTAGTACAGAAGTATGGAGAATGCTAGCCGAACCGGTTACCCAGAAAGGGAAAATAAGCTGTTTAATGATGTGCAGCTTGCCAATGGGAGGGTTGCAATTGACAAGGAAAATTGAATTATCTGAAAAAGATCCGGTATACTTTGTCACAGAGGAAATAAAAAACCTGAATAAATATGGACGTAT
This sequence comes from uncultured Bacteroidota bacterium, assembly GCA_903824785.1. Classification (GTDB taxonomy): domain Bacteria; phylum Bacteroidota; class Bacteroidia; order Bacteroidales; family VadinHA17; genus LD21. Next base: position 59,333 of record CAIJYD010000106.1, on the reverse strand, counting down.
CTTTAATATTGTGCAACATGTATCAATTGCTCCTCCATTTCTTGACACTACAACCCTTTTTGATAATAATACCGTAAAAGGATTTGAAGGTAAAGAAGATGCCAGCATGAATCAGGAGGAAATTGTTTTAAAATGGCCTGTTGGAATTCACGATGGGGAAAAAGTCAGTTTCCGACAATTTAGAAATAAATGGCCAAGGGTATCTTCTTTTGTATACAATCAGGATGACAAATATGGATGGGTAACTGCTTGCAATTCAAAGAAAAATATTATGTTGGGATATATTTGGGAAATAGCAGATTATCCATGGATAAACTTCTGGCGGTTAATGCAAAATGGTATCCCTGAGGCTTATGGAATGGAATTCGGGACAACCGGATTACATGAAACATTACCTGTTGTAGCAAAAAAAGGTAAAATATTTGGTCAGAATATTTATGATTTTATTGATGCAGATGAGGTTATCAGTAAATCTTTTACAGCTTTTTTGGCCAAAATTCCTGAAGATTATAAAGGTGTTGATAAAATTGAGATGAAAGATTCTCTCCTCATTATTAAGGAGAAAGCATTGATTCCGAGAAATATAGTTTATAAACTTAACTAAAAACAGCATTATAGTTTTGCTGAATTCTTGTCTTGGATTTTCAGGCGTAATGGCATTTCTTTTGATTTCTCAGGATTATTTAGATCTAAAAGGGTATTAATCAAAAGCATTAAATTATTTATGAATATCCCGAGTAAGCGTAATTTTTCTAAATTCAATGTTCTTACCTTCGCTTTGAAGGCAGATATGTCCGCTGCTCAAAGACACATTGGTTCCCTTGTTCTGGAATGTACCATTAACGGTTACCTCTATTGTATTGGCTTTGCAAACAACTTTCATGATATTCCATTCGCCTATCGGTTTTTCTGAAGAGGGAGCAAGTTTTTTTACAGTCCTTTTGGTTTTGTCTGTACATTCATTCATGGAAACTCCTTGTCCGCACATAAAATCGCCAGCGTTTCCAGCTGCCAGCTGGACTTCAATAACCTTCAGAGGGATTGTATCAGGTACTTGTGTATGGACAAATACACCGCTGTTGCCTGGCTCTACAGGCCACCGCCATTCCACATCCAGAGTGTAATCGGAAAATGAGTCTTTGGTTCTCATGTAACCAAAAGGAGTCCCTGTGATAAGAAGTAAACCGTTTTGAACTTTGAATACTTTTGATGGATCAGCAGATGGATCTTTTAGTTTAAAAATCCAGTTATTCAAATCCTTTCCATTAAATAGATGTATAGTTTCGGTTTTTGAATTCTTTGGACTTCTTATTTTCTTTGATCTGGACTGCGCTGAGGAATCAACAGAAAAGCCAACTGTTAAGAATAGAAGGATAATAATCGTCTGAAAGGATTTTGTTTTCATGGATATATAATTAGTTATTTATGATTTGTAATATTGTTAAGCATTGGTCGAATCCCATCTGGTGCATTCGCTTAGTCTAACCAGCAGGTTGTGGCTTATAGGTTCCCCGATGTAAGGATATTCAATAAATTATTATATCAATTTTTTGGTAAAACAATTTCCCGGTGAAAAGTAAAATTAAGAAAGTGAAATAACTTTCAGTGCACCGCCTTATTTAAAACCAAAAAACCGGGATAATAATTCACCACTTTTCGATTCTTTTAATAATATCAGGCTGAATAGCTTCATCAGCCGAAATACATAGCATTAATCCTTTGGGATCCATCGCCTTAATAAAATCCTCAAGTTCATCAACTTGTAAATCTATCACCAGCGATTTTCCAGCTGACTGGATTTTCTTTAAAAGAGGAATCCATTGCATAATAGGCGTGTCCTTGCCCATTCCCTGTACCCATTGAACAGCGTTTATTTCCTTCATTTGAAGTACCAGGTCTACATGCCGGGCTACCCCTTTCCCGTCAAGGTGGAAAATATTATGTTCTATGCCTTCAACTTCATGTTGAATAAGAGGAAGGCAAAATTCTTCAAATTGTTCAGTGGAGATCATGGCAGAAAAATCACAGCTTGGAATATGCATTTTGCTGAATGATGGAATACCCATCCATGTTACAGACAATTGGTTGTGGGCTTTAAGCATATCGTCAAAATGATCAAATAATGGATGAAAATCACGCGAAGCAAGAATTCCCATCTCTTTTACTTTGTCAGGATCCAAACAAAGATCAATACACAACTGCTGAGGTTCGCGCCATGCAGCTACGCAATCCATTCCCGGCATCAAATCCGTAAATCCCACCATGAATTTACCCTGACATTTTTGGAGAGCTAATTTAGTGAGCTCCTCAAGTTTGATAAAATACTGATTTTGTTTGTTAAGCTTTATAGTGCTGATATCATCCCATTCTATCACTATTGGTATTGAGAATGTTGTTACTTCCTTATATTCCATTTCGGTTCCATAAAATGCTGCATAGAGAGCAGGGCCCAGATTTGGCCAAAAGACAGGAAAGGTCTCTGCATAAAACTTCTTACCTTTAATTAATTCCAGGTAAAAATCTACCTGAAACTCTGCATCAAACCATCTGTCTTTAAGTGATGTCCATTTTTTTGCAGACTTAATCTCCTTAAATGTAAACTCTTCGTTATGGGCCGAGAAACGAATAGGAGGCCGATCAATCATTTCCTGTTCGTACCAGGCGTATATCCGTTTCATTGCGATTTCAAAATCAGGTTTCCCCTCCAATTCAAGAACCCACTTATTATTATCCATAGTTTTTTATTTATTATGTTTTTAAACCCTTGAACGAATTAGAATATAGAATTGGGATTCCACATCGTATTCTTTTCTAATTTATTAGCAGTTTCCAAATATAGATTATTATTGACAATACTCCAAGGGTTTTCAGCTGTTATTTGAAGCTAAGAGACAATTGTTCTGGACACACTTCTTGAGAATTATTTTTCTTTTCTGAAACTATCTGAAGTGCCTATTCTCCTTTTTATTCTGTTTTTATAAGAATGGCAGTATTTACCTTTTGAGGCTTCAGAAATCCTGGCTTAAACTACAGTGAACATTTAACCTATTTTGTGGTTATAGGTGGTTCAACATCTGCATTCAATATGAGCAATAACTCCGAGTTTTTTGGATCATTCGTATAAACATACATTACTTTGGTAACTTTCCCATTATAGCCAGACGAATTGAAAGTCACTTTGATAGAACTTGATTCTCCAGGTTTTATTCCTACACCCCGATTCCCTTGCTTAATGACTATGCATCCGCAAGTGGAACTTATATGTCTGATAATCAAATCCTTTTTTCCAGTGTTCGTAAATTTAAACTCAACTGGGTTTTGTGTAGAGTACTTTATTTTTCCAAGGTCAACATTTGGGGAGGCCATCTTTAAAGTAGGACCATTCAAAATATCTTCTTTTGAAAGTAAAGAAAAATCTTCCACCAGAGTTGCTGAGATATAAAAATCCAAATTGTTTTCCTGGATAATGCCATTAATCTTCATTTTTATTGTTTCATTAATATTACCCCAGGCACTATTTTTTGTTGCATCATAGGTTCCTTCAATAAAACCTTTTTCACCGGGCTTAAGTATTTCGGATGAGATTTTAAAAGTCAGATGTGGTTGTTTTGGTAGTACAATGAATTCCACTTTTACAGGGACAGAGGATGCATTAATAATTGGCATTGTCTTGATTTTCTTCTCTGTTTTATTTATAGAGGAGAAGGCAAAGGTCTGGCTTTCAGTCCTTATCCCGCCAATAGCGAAAGGGTATAATTCTTCAATAGTTTTTTCGCGTGGAATAACTTCTCCAGTAATAGTAAGAACAACTATATCCGGTCTGGTATTAGTAAAAACAGTAAGCGTCTTACTGAACTTTCCAGGTCTGTCAAACGGATCATAGACAGCGGTGATTTTACTTTTCCCTCCAGCCGGTATTGGATGCCTTGGCCACTCAGGTTTAGTACATCCGCAAGATACCGCAACGTTAACGATAATAAGAGGATCAGTACCTGAATTAGTGATAATAAAATCAAAAGACTGTCTCCCCGCCTCTTCCTTGAAAGTTCCAAAATCGTGCTCTATGGCCGAGAGTTCTATTTTTGCCTTCGAGAACTGTGCATTTGAAGTGCTGACAGAGATTATCAGAGCAATAAATAACAATAATCTTTTCATCCTAAAGAAAACGGATTTATTAAGATTGGATAAGCCTCTTAAATAAGTTGCTTCATTCAATTTCTCGTTTTCCGCAAAACATTTTCGGTTCATATCAATATTTAATCTTAGTATTTACCTATGTTATTTGTTTTAAACAAACGCATAAATTTCATCCAAAAATTTCTTAGATTAAAAACTCCTGACTGATTTTTTTATGGTCAAATGTCTGTGTTAATTTTGATTAAAAATAGGAAAAACTTTTAAATTGTTTATCGTATTTTGAAAATATTCAATAGTTTTTGGGTGGAAACGACCTCTTCTGATAAAATAAGTTAACTATTCCTTTTAAAAGAAGTTATTATGATATGTTTTAGCGTTTTAAGGTTTTTGTTCTAATCCTTAGTGGATATTTTAACGAAGAGGATTTATCCGGTTTCGGCGGAAACCATTCAGATCTGACGTGAAAGGATGCAGAAATAATCCTTGACACTGTCGAAGTCGGGAAATATGAAAATATTTCATCTTTAACCGAACAAAGTGATCTTAATGAAGTTAATAATGTGAGGTTTACTTTGGGCTGACCTTTCGGGTTTCATGCGATTTTAATAAAAAACAATATAAACAGATGGGAAAAGTATCAAGGAGAAATTTTCTAAAAACAGGGTCACTGGCTGCTGCGGGTGTAGGCTTGTTAAATGGCTCAGCTTTTAAACCTGACGATCTGGTTAAAAGTATCAGAATAGGAGTCATTGGTGCAGGAAACCGGGGTGCCAGGCATATTAGTACACTTCTCACAATTGAAGGAGCGGAGATAACTGCCGTTTGCGATCTGGTTGACAGCAGAACCATGAATGCTGCAAGTATGTGTGAAAATGCCGGCAGGAAGCGGCCATCAATATATAACGGCGATGAGAATTCATATAAGGAGATGCTTGATAAGGAAAATCTTGACGCAGTTATTATTGCAACATATTGGAATAGTCATGCCGAAATTGCTGTTTATGCCATGAAAAATGCAATTTATCCCGCAGTTGAGGTGCCGGCAGCCTTATCTGTTAATGATTTGTGGCAGCTTGTTGACACTTCAGAAAAAACAGGGATTCCGGTTATGATGCTGGAAAACGCTTGTTTCAGAAAGGATAACCTGGCATTGCTCAATATGAAACGACTCGGTTTGTTTGGCGAAATAGTTCATTGCCATGGAGCCCATGGACACGATCTGGTTGATTTCTGGTTCTACGACCGTAAAAATGGTGAACCAAACTGGGCTGCAGAGTACCTTCTGAAATATAACAGAGATCAGTTCCCTACCCAGAGCCTGGCTCCTTTAATGAGCTGGATGGATATCAACAGGGGAGATATCTTCACAGAAATATACTCAACGGCATCAGCCTCAAAAGGAATCAATGCTTTCTTTAAACGTGAGTTCGGAGTGAATCACCCGGCCGGGAACCTTCATTACAACCAGGGTGATGTTATTACTTCAGTCCTGAAAACAAAAGCAGGAAAAACAGTTATTTTAAATACTGATATACAGTTGCCCAGACCATTTGCGAACAGCTGGATGCTCCAGGGTACCAAGGGGATCTATAATGAGGAAAAAGATGGGGTATTTCTTGAATTTAAAAGTCCGGAATATCATCAGTGGGAACCCTTTAAACCTTATGAAGAGAAATATTGTCACAAATGGTGGCAGTACGATTACTCTTCGAAATTCAATGATGGAACTGATTTCGTTATGCTCAGTCAGTTTGTGGGTGCAGTACGATCAAAAGGCCCTGCGCCTGTTGATGTGTACGATTCAGCTGTTATGAGCGCCGTAATCGAATTGTCTGGTATTTCAATAGAAAAAAATAGTCCGGTGCTTTTCCCCGATTTTACCAGGGGTAAATGGCAGACAAACAGCCCCCGTTTTGCGGTTGAGTAAAATTAGGTTTTTGAAACCCCAAAGGCTGAGTCGTTTTTTCAATCGAGATTGGGAGTAATCATATCTTTGTTCCCATTATAACCAATATCCTGTGAACGCCATTCATCTGCCAGGACAAATACGACATTCGGAGCCTTGGAGACTTGGCCATTCCTTCCATTTCTTCCTGAAGTTCAATTATCTTAACATTATTTTAATCCCGGCATCGTTCCTCTTATTCTTTCAATTTTAAGTGCCTCGCCTGATTCCCGGTCAAACCAATCTGGGGTCAGCTTGTCAGGAGTTGAATCATCGGTTTTGTATTGCCAACTCTTTAATAGACTCCGCATTTCGTTTATTTTTTCCTGATATTTGGGTAAGGAAGCCAAATTCAAAATTTGTTCAGGATCATTTCTGACATCGAATAGTTCCTCTGCCGGACGAGGCGTGATAAATACGTCGGTCTGTGCCATTGTTAACTGTTCTTTATCCCTGATTTGGTTCAATGCATGTTGAGCAGGCGATGATTTTGAATCAGCAGGGCCACAATTGGTCAAATTGGGCCTTGCATTCAGAACATACAAATAATCTTTTGTCCGCATCATCCGTTCATGGGCTTCATAATCGTGCCAGTTGTGCTCGGAAAAAACTGCAGTTCTGATTTCTGTTGCTGGATTATTCAAAACTTGAACAAAACTTACACCCTGGTATTCATCAGGAGGTTTTATACCTGCCAATTCCAATATGGTAGGGGCTATATCGATGGCGCTAATCATACTCTCAGTTTGGGAGCCTTTGCTTCGAATTCCTTTAGGCCAGAATACAACGAGCGGAGTTTTCATTCCGCTATCGTAAACCCTCGTTTTACACCGTGGAAAAGGTCGGCCATTATCGGCCATCACTATAATTACTGTATTGTCTAAAACACCTTCCCTCTCCAGTTCCTCCCTAACTTTACCTACATAATAATCGAAGCGCCCGATTTCATTATAATATGAAGCTATATCCTCTTGGGTTTCCGGCGTATCAGCGAAATAAGGTGGAGGAATTATTTTTGCCGGATTGTGTGTAATCTTAAATGTATCTGCTCCCCAGGGACGGTGGGCATCATACGAAGCCAACCAAAAAAAGAAAGGTTTGTCTTTAGGCCTTTCCTTAATAAATCTCACCCAATTGGCTTCACCACCATCGCCATTATCATATCCGTTATTGTCAGTGTAACGATCAAAAGCCCGATGTGCAGCTGCTCCAAAATGCCACTTCCCTGCTTGCGCTGTATAATAGTTGTTTTCTTTTAATAAAAGAGGATAAAGAGTATTTACCTCTTTTTCAGGAAGTGGAGTATGGAGTTCAGCGGCACCATCCGAATGAGGATATTTCCCGGAAATAATACTACAACGGCTCGGACTGCATGAACTGGCAGTTAAATAAGCATTTGTAAAGCGCAACCCTTCCAGTGCAAACCGATCTATATTTGGTGTTTTAACCACATCATTTCCGTAGCATCCAATATCATTCCAGCTAACATCATCTGCTATAATAATTATAAAATTGGGTTTTTCCTTTGAAAATACAAGTGCAGGCAACGCACAAACACAACTTAATATAAATACTTTTTGTCGTATTTTTTTCATTATTAATTCGTTTACTCAATTATTATCTAAACCTATATATTTCAATAAATTAGCCTTAATTATTCATAAAAAGGGTTTTTGTTCTTTATTTATAACTTATTCAGCTATATTTAAAGTCGTTATAACAAAATAACCCCTTTGCACAATGATACACAAAAAACTGAAACTATTGCTTCCGGACTTAGTTAAACACCAGATAAAAGTCGGATAAAAAACTCGCCCCCTCCTTTTGAAGAAAAACTTCTATTTAACTCTGTTTTCAGGTTAAGCACCAGGCTAAAGTCCGATAAAAAACTCACCCCTGCTTTTCCCAGCTTCAAACAATTAGTACGGTAGAATATTCCATTTTTTAATTGATTGGTTCAAAGGAATGTTCAAAAATTCAGAAGTCAGATTGTAAACCAACAATAGCATAAAAAGCGAATAGTCCGTAGGACTTTACGTATTGTAGAAACAAGAATACATCCGTCAATATACCTCGTAGAGGTTATAGGCAATCATTCCGAAAATCAAATAGATATTGTTGGTCAAATTCTATCTCATTTTTAGTAAGAATGTATATATATTCCTCACGGAAAGTTCTCTTTTTATGGTGGGATTCCTGATTTTCTACGTACTAATAAACATCTGCTATTTGTGAACGGCTATATGTAAAACCTCTACGAGGTAAATATACTATTGTGGACTCATTTCCTACAAAACCATATCGCTTACAGCGAATGGAGAATTGATAAATCAAAATCACTAATGATGCGTTTGATTTCAATATAAATAGTGCCGCGATGTGGCACTATCTGATTAACCGTGGGTGCAACCCACGAACAACTTGAAAATAATGATACCCTCAAAATTGAAAAATTATGCTTAATTTAAAGTTTAGGAATTAATCAGCCTAATTATTTTCCACTCTTTTGATGTTATGCCCCAAGCAACTCCTTAACTTTGGCTGAGATCTCTTTCCCGTCAGCTTTTCCTGCAAGCTCTTTTGAAGCAACTCCCATAACTTTCCCCAGATCAGCAACTGATTTTGCACCAACTTTTTCAATAATGCCTTTAATAATCTGAACCAGCTCATCATCACCCATTTTTGCAGGGAGATATTTCTCAAGAACTTCCGCTTCAGTTATCTCTTTCTCATATAAATCTGGCCTGTTCTGCTCCTTGTAAATTGCTGCAGATTCCCTCCTTTGCTTGACCAGCTTCTGAATGATTTTTAATTCATCCCCGGCAGAAAGTACAGCATCTGCACCCTTTTCGGACCGGGCAAGTACAAAGGCAGTTTTCGCAGCCCTTATCGCCTCCAGAGAAACTTTATCCTTTGCTTTCATGGCAATTATAAGATCGCTGGCAATTTTTTCGGCAAGTGACATAATGAAAGTTTTAAATTATTCTGTAATAATTAATGAATCAACAGATAAAGATAAGGGATACAAACCAGAACTAAATAATGATCCTCTCTTCTTTTTAATATATTTCAGAAAATGGGGCAGTAATTCCTCTTCCTGGTTTATTGTATGCCTGCTTCAGAGAAGCTCAGATCCTGAGAAATATTCTGCTCGTTATTGATTACCCTTGCTAACATACTTGGTAACCAACTTAACTTCCGAAGGTGACATATTTGTATTCCGGGTCATCACACTTAAAATGCTTTTCCATTGTGCCGCGGCAAAATTTTCAGGAGGGTATAGCCCATAACACCTGTTACCGTTATTTATATACAAGGTTCTGCCCTGTTGCAACTCCGTTAATGTTGCATTTGCAGTAACATCTGCACTGGTGTGGGTATATAATGAGCTCGTATCCACAGAGTTTTTTGTACAACTCCCGATAATAAACACAATGGCTATTGAAAGAATTATTGCATAAGAGTGTTTTGTGTTTTTCTGACAGATTGTATTAAAACATATTCTTTGAAATTATATTGTATTTTATAGATTAACATTTGATAATTTTTGCTAATTTTCTCAACTATGTTTTCTCAGACTTTAAAATACCGGGCTCGGGGACCTGTAACTTGCTGGCGATCGTAGGCTATGAATTAAAAGGGGGGAAGGGCAATTTTTATGAAAATACGTGCAATTATTGTTGATGATGAACCAGATGCCAGAGAATCAATCCGGCTTATTGTAAAACAGTTTTATGATAAAGATCTTGAAATAATTGATTCAGTTTCCAGCGTAAAAGAAGCCGTCAGGTCAATAAATTCGTTGAAACCAGATATGGTATTTCTCGATATTGAAATGCCTAATGAGAGCGGCATCAAACTTTTCGATTATTTTGGGCACAATCTTGACTTTGAAGTGGTTTTCATAACTGCTTATCAGGAATATGCTCTTACTGCATTCAAACTTGCTGCCCTCGATTATTTGCTAAAACCTGTTGATTATAAACAATTAGGAGAAACCATTGACAGGTTCAAAAAGCATAATGTCAGCTATTCAAAATTATTTATCGACACTTTTGTCAATAATCTTTCTATTGACCTTGATATGAATAAAAATATCCTTTTTAATGCAAATCAGGGATATAACATCTTAAAAATCAGCTCTATCCTTTATTGTAAAGCTGACAGTAATTATTCAGTTATTTATACTCTCGACGGAAAATCCATTTCTGTGGCATCTACATTAAAAGAGATTGAAGAGAGATTGCCGGTTGCAGTATTTTTCAGAACTCATAAGTCATTTCTTGTAAACCTGACTCATGTAAGAAGGTTCGACAGGATGAAAAATGAGCTATCGCTGGATAATGACAAGGTGGTTGAAGTTTCCAAAAGGAGAGTTGCAGAACTCGAAAATATTTTAAAAAACCTTTAGACTCATGAAACTGCATCTCTCTGTCATAAGGGCTGCAACAATCCTGAATATTTTATTATTTATTAATTTCAATGGCCTTTCACAAAAGCATTTTGTCAGGAATTTAACAATCAATGAGGGTCTTCCTTCGAATACTGTTTATGATATTTTTAAAGACTCTCAGGGATATTATTGGTTCGGAACGGAAGCAGGATTGTGCCGGTTTGACGGTTTTAATTATAAAGTTTATACACTCAACGACGGGCTCCCGGGAAACAAGATCTGGTCAATTGCTGAAGATAATCAAAAGAATCTGTGGCTTGCCTGCTACGGAAACGGGATCTCAAAATTTGATGGTAAATCATTTCATAATTATTCCACGGCCGACGGACTGGTAAATGATAATGTAAGAAAGATAGAATATTCACCGAAGAATAATGGGATGCTTATCGGAACAGAATTCGGATTTTCCTTTTTTAAAGACTCTGTATTTACATCTTTCCAGGATACCGCAATTTCAAAGAGTAATTTTATGCAGGTCACAGATTTTATCGATTGCGACAGCGTTATCTACATCCTAACCTATTATGAAAATCCACAGTTTATCAGTTTCAATCCGAGAACAGGTGTATTCAGTTATCTTCCCAAAGATCACCGGTATCATTATCATTCGCACCAGACAACCTGTTCATTCATTTCATCGGGCAACGATACAATAATCGGAGACCATATCTTAGGTGTGAAATTCTTTACCAAAGATTCGATCATTTGCAATGACAATGTCGGACAGGTATTCGATATTGCTGAAGACAACGATAAAAACCTCTGGATGGCTTCATGGAACGATGGGAATATCGGTAACAACAAATCAAAGGGAGGTATTTATAAAGTAAGGAATTATAAAGCTGAATTTTACAGCGATAAACTGGGGGTGAATTCTCAGGAGTGCTGGTGTTTATATTTTGATGAGGAAGAAAATGTTCTCTGGATCGGGACAATGGATAAAGGTATTTATCAGTATTCAATGTCAGGCATAGAATACACTTCTGCTTCGGACATTAATCCTGAAAAGCCATTAATACATGACATTTTTAAGGATTCAAAGGAAAACCTGTGGATCTCTGCCGGGAACAGGATCTTTAAGCGCGACTCTGTGATGTCTGCCATTTCATTAACTGTTATCCAAAAAACATACAGAGATTTTATAAAAAGAAAATATTCTTTTTATACTGATCCATCAGGTAGTTTTGAAAAATACAATATGCTTATCAGGAGAGGGATCTATAAAGATACCAATCCCTACATCCTGAAAGGAAAGATCTTACCCCCGGGGTCGCTCTATAAACCGGAGGAGTTATCAAGATTGGTTAAAACCGGAATAACCGATTATTATAATTTTTATGAGGATAGCTCCGGCAACCTGTTAATAAAGACAAATGCCGGGATTTCTTATTTAAACAGCACAAAGTGCATTGATCTTATGGCCATTGATAGAGGCTATCCATACTTCATTGAACAGGATTCAATTATTTTGGTAATAACTTATTATATGTTGTCGCGGTATTCTATTCCGGGTATCAGAGAATTGGATAGGTTTCTGTTAAGGAAAAACGCTTCATTTGCTTCTATTTGTAAAGAACTGGAGGATAATGATATACATTGGATATACAACAATACTGACGGCTTGTTTAAATACCAGTCAGGCAAACTTACCAGATTTAGTGATTTAGGAAAGAAAGCCGATCTCTCTTTCTCCGCTTTAACAAAGGATTACCTTAACAATCTTATCGCCGGCACAAATACCGGTTTCATCTATTTCATTAATGTCAGGAATGACTCTGCAAATGTTATTTCCCAGATTGGACCTCAGGACGGTATTACAGGAACGGATATCCGCTGGGTTCTGACTGATCGTCAAAACCGCCTCTGGTTTGCCACAAACAAAGGTTTGAATATGGTTGATCTACCGGAATTCTATAATAACGGGAAGAGAGAGGTTTCCTTTTTCAATGAAGAAAATGGTTTTATTGACAAGCTCTCGTTTAAGGCAATACTTGATTCAGCCGGGAACATCTTCGTAATATCGGAGAATAACCTGATTAAAATTAATCCCGATGAACTGGTTAAAAATTCGGGTGAGACAAACAGACTGATAATAGACAATCTGGAAATAAATTATATCAAATCACAATGGCCTTCAGAATTTAAAACAGATAACAGAACCGGCCTTCCGGAAGGTGGGTTCCGGCTTCCTTACAATAAGAACACATTGACATTTTATTATCATCTTTTGCAATATGCTGAACCTGCAAAGGCCCAATACAGTTATAAGCTCGATGGGATTATGAAGGAATGGACTCCTTTTTCGGCGGAGCCAAAAGCTGTTTTCTCATATATCAATAATGGCAGATATACACTCAGAATCAGAGGCAGGTTAATATCATCTCCGGGTAATATTACTGAAATTGAATATCCTTTCCGGATAATGCCACCATGGTGGAAAAGCTGGTGGTTTATCAGTCTGGCTTCATTGGCAGGATTCTCAATTATCTACCTGGTTCTGAAAGTCCGGATCAGGGCAATAAAAAGAGAATCGGAAACTGAACGGAAAATATCCGAATTAAAAATGGGAGCATTAAAAGCTCAGATGAATCCCCATTTTATCTTTAATGCCTTTAATTCCATTCAGAAATATATTCTTTTACAAGATACAAAAGCATCATTGGATTATATGTCTGAGTTTGCGTTGCTTATCAGGCAGACCCTCGACAACTCATCCAGAAACACCATAACCCTTTCAGAAGAGATAAGATACCTTAAAACTTATCTGGGGCTTGAGGGACGTCGTATTCTGAATCTTACATATCTGGTTGAAACAGATTCCGCTATTGATACTGAAGAGATCTTTCTGCCTCCGATGCTTATCCAGCCATTTGTTGAAAATTCGATTCTTCACGGCATAAGGCATCTGGAGAGGGAGGGGAATTTAGTTATCCGCTTTGAAATACCGGAAGGTGACTCCTGCCTTTATTGTTTAGTCGAAGATAATGGTATCGGCCGGGCAAAGTCAAAAGAGATAAACAATGCTACTAGAAGGGGGCATAAATCTCATGGTTCTCAGAATACATTCCAGAGGATGGCCCTTTTCGGCATTCAATCAGAAACTATCGATCTTTTAGACGAAAACGGGTTGCCCTCCGGTACGAAAGTTCAGATAAAAATAGAAATTTGAGGAGTCTCTTTTCCCGTTAATTGTCTGGCAGGCCCCGTTAATCATCAAAATCAACCCGATAAAATATTTTTTTTAACAATATAATAATTCCTCTATCTTTATGTTATAAGGTTAAATAATTTTTGTTTACTCTTTTTCTAACGATAATACGCTGCAAATTATCTAAAAAGGAACGAATGAAAAAAGGAAATATCTCCGGATCAGAAAATCTGAAATTTTTACACGAAATGGATGTGTACAAGGAAGAGCTTAGGATGCAAAGTGAAGAGCTCTTTCTTGCTGCTAACAGGTTGAAATTAGTTGAGGTGCTGGAATCCTCCATTGAAGAAATAAGAAAACAGAATGAAGAACTTAAACTGGTAAAAGAAAAAGCAGTTATTGCATCAAAGAAGTACACCGAACTTTACGCCTTTGCACCATCAGGAATTTTTACGCTTTCAAGAGAAGGTGATATTGTTGAATTGAATCTTACGGGGGCAATGATGCTTTGTAAAGAGCGTCAGCGACTCAAAAAGAGCAGGTTTGGCCTTTTTGTAGCGGATGATTTTAAAACAATCTTTAATCTTTTTTTTGAAAAAATATTCAGCAGCACAAGGAGCGAAATATGTGAAGTAGCTCTTTCGGTAAAAGGAAATACAATCTATGTTATCCTTACCGGTATTGTTACAGGAATTGGAGAACAATGTTTTCTGACTATGGTTGATATCACAGAACGGAAGCATGCTGCGGCAGAATTAGTTGTTGCCAACAGCAAACTTCTTCAGCTCAAAGATGCCCTTCACGAAACAAACTCATATCTTGAGAATATTATAGATAATGCCAACGGGCCTATTATAATATGGAATAAGCGATTCCTCATAACCCGTGTAAACCGCGCTTTTGAATTCCTAACCGGCCGGAGTGAGGCGGAAGTCATAGGAGAATCACTTAATGCTCTTTTTCCGCCACCATCAGTGGCAAATTCAATGGATCTGATTAATAGCTCACTGGCAGGTATGAAGTCAGAAGCAGTTGAAATAGAAATAAGGCATCGAGATGGGACAATACGAACCGTGTTGTGGAATTCAACCTTGATCTTTGAATCAGATGGAAGGACTCCGTTTGCCACTTTAGCCCAGTTGCAGGATATCACTCTCCGCAAGCAGGCCGAAAAGGCTCTGATGGAGAGCGAAGAGAAGTGGAGGACACTTTATGAAATTTTGCCGGTGGGTGTTTCAATTCTTGATAAAAAAGGGAATATCTCCGAGTCTAATAAGGCCTTGTCTCATATCTTAGGAATATCGGAAGATAGTTTGCAGAACGGATTGTTTACGGATAGAAAATATATTAATCAGGATAACAAGCCGATGAAGTTCGCGGAATTTCCAAGCTCCCTCGCAATAGATGAACAGAGAGTTATACGTAATGTTGAAGTGGGAATAGTGAAGGACGACGGAAACACAATCTGGACGGAGGTGAGTGCAGCTCCGATATCACTACCTGACGCCAAATGTGTTATCGTTACAACTGATGTCACGGAGCGGAAAAGGGCTGAACTGTTGATTAAAAACCAGAACCTCGAACTTCAGAAACTCAATTCCGACAAAGATCGTTTTTTATCAATTCTCGGTCACGATTTGCGGAGCCCTTTCAATGCACTTCTGGGCTTATCAGAATTGTTAAAGGAAAACATCCGTACTTATGATCAGGATGAAATTGAAGTTATCGCGAAACACATTAATCAGTCAGCAATTAAGGCACATAATCTGCAGGAAGACATCCTCATCTGGTCAAGATCGCAATTTGGAAAAATTCCATTCAGACCGCAAAACCTCAATCTGAAAGAGACATGTCTGGATTGTATTAAATTTCTTACCCCGGAGGCTGAGGCAAAGAGAATCGTCTTATCCGTTTTGGTGAAGGAAGAGACAACAATCTTTGCTGATACCGATATGCTGAAAACTATTATCCGTAATCTTGTTTCGAATGCAATAAAATTTACTAATATGGATGGAGCCATAAATATTTCAGCAGAACAAAAATCAAAAAATGTTACAATTTCGGTTTCTGACAATGGATTGGGGATAAAACATGAAACATTAGCCGGTCTGTTCGACATTTCGCAAATAAATACAACAACCGGAACAGAAGGAGAAACAGGAACAGGTCTGGGATTATTGATTTGTAAAGAACTTGCAGAAAAACACGGAGGTGCTATCTGGGTTGAAAGTGTTTATGGCAAGGGGTCGGTATTTCATTTTACATTCCCTGGCAGCAAAACATAGAGCGCCTTTCACAAATCCGCGCCAGCGGAAAAAGGATATTTCCTTTACTTTCCGGCAGGAAATATTACCTGTTCATTTTCCCGTTAACTAATCAGATACTGCCGTTCATCACGAAATGCTGCCCGTTAAATAATTTTTTGCTGGTTTAAATTATTTATTTTAATTTAAAGGCGGGAAATAAAGTCATTTACAGTTTTATAACAGCAGTTGTAAAATCGGGCCATATTGTGTTTCAGTAATTATGGCTATGATTAAACAGGGCAAGGTTAAGAACTAATGGAATATATCCGGTTAATGAAAGTTCAACAGTAAAACACATATGGCGTTGTGAAATATCCAACGTATTAAAAATGCAATAAACAATGAAACAGCTATTTGTAATTAAGGCGGCACTGCTCATAATTGCCTGCCTTCTCCTGTCGGGTACCAGAGAACTGAGTTCTCAGAGAACCGGTATTAACAGCAATAATATACTTGCAGCCGGGGAAACAGGAGAGGCCATTCCTGCAGATATTTTTAAAAAAGGTAATCCGGATAAAAAGGCTATGACAGAACTTCGAATTGAAAAACCTTACAGACTGGTTCCTTCAGTAAATGATGCAGATGGTAATAGTTACGGAACAGTTAAAATCGGTACCCAGGTCTGGATTACAGAAAATTTAAAAGTCACCAGGTTTAATGATAATAAAGAAATTGCAATGATTGATGTCCATAAAAAGTCACGGGCTGACTTAGAAAATGCGGAGAGAATTCAGACGCCCGGATATAGCTGGTATAACAACGATGGACCGGTTTATAAAAATGTTTATGGGGCGTTATACAACTGGCATGCAGTAAACACCGGGAAGCTGTGCCCGGCAGGTTGGCATATCCCCAGCGATAATGAGTGGATCGTGCTATTAAATTATCTGGGAGGAGTAAGCGATGCAGGTGTAAAAATTAAGGAAACCGGTACGCTACACTGGCAGAAGACGAAAATAAAAGCAACCAATGAGAGTGGTTTTACAGCTCGCCCCGGCGGTTACCGAACTGATACAGGCGAGTTCTTCCACGTTGGTACATACTGCAGCTGGTGGAGCTCAACAGGGAACGATGATAACAATGCATGGCATTACTATATGGGCTACTATTACAGTCATGTCTTCAGGGATTATCATACCAGGGAAAACGGGTTTTCCGTTCGCTGTATTATGGACTCCTCCAAACCTTTGTGAAATGAAAAATTCAATCAGAAAGTGACCAGATCACCTTCTGAAAAGCAATAATTATTTTCTCAACCGGTGGCCAGCCTGAACTCCTTTAAGCGGACTGCCGTTTCTGTAACTAATTTCTGTACTGCCAGTCCGTGTTGTATATCGGGCACAAACGAAACAGGATCGTTGCCGGTAAGGAAGACATAATGAGCATGGATCATAGACCGCAGCCATCCCGGCGGGACATGTCCTGAAGGAAAGCTTGTGACAGGGATGTAATTGCTTCCTGTCATCTGTCTGCTCCAGAGCCCCGACTCTCCGAGGTAAACTTCGTAACTGTCGGCCGAAGCAGAAGAATATCGAAGTGCCCCCTTTTCTGCATAAAGTTCAAACGAGAAATAATCACCGGTTCCGGAGCTGATACGGCTTGCAGAGAGTGTCCCTGCAGCCCGGGTTGAATCGTCATATAGCGAAATCAGGCTGAAGAGATCAGAATCTGATGGAACGTCTTCAAAATGACCTGCCTGCAGTGCGCTTGTGATACGCAGCCTGCTCCCCAGAAATGCAATAAGCAGACTTATGGCATGCGATCCCAGATCGGCCATAGCTCCTCCATCGGGAGCAGGTGTAAGTCGCGATGCCCGGCGGTCGCGATACTCTTTTTGCAAATAGTCGCTGTGGTAATATTTAATATCGAAGTGAAGTGGTTTTCCCAGTTTCCCCGATTTCCAGAATGATAGCGCTTCACGGATAGCAGAAGTAAAAATGAACTGAAAACCAACCTGGATTTTTATTTCACTATGCTTTATGGCAAGCAGACCAATGTTTTTCTCCTCCTCAGCGTTTGAACAGACCGGCTTTTCGAGATAGATCCTTTTCACGGAAGGCATCTCAATAACTGCTTTCAGATGTTCATAATGTACTTTATTCGGACCGAGGATAAAAACGGCATCTATATTATCTGATGAAATAAATTCCTCAAAACTGGGAGAGTTTTTGAATCCATATCTTTTTGCAAAAGCCGACCGGCTTACTCCTGTAGCTGAACTGACAGCCTCAAATTCAATTTCGGGTGCATCGTTATAAAAATAACGCAGCGAATTGAGAGAAAAGGCATGCGAGCGTGCTATGCCACCTGCACCTATAAATCCGACAACAGCTTTTTCGTGGTTCATGGTAAAGATTTTGAATTTCTTTCAAAAATAGCTGAAATATTGAGAAGAGAAACTTTCAAAAGCTGATTGACAACGCCCGATCCGATTTAGAGGGTTGTTATTGTTGTCAATCGTTTGAATAATTCAATTTAAAAAATTGACTCTTCCGTTAAGTTGTTTAAATTTGAGGATAAATGTATATTTGATTATTATTCTGAAACAATATTTCAATATTCAGTAAACTTAAATTAATCTCAACCTAAATACATACAACTATGCTTAAAAGGAATTTGTTATTTGCTTTTATGATTTTGTCTCAGGTACTTACCGGCCAGAAAGCCACTATAAAGGTGGAAGCGAGAGACATACTGACCTATCCGTACAGTGAACCGAGCCCGGTGCCTATTTTAGCTGAAAGAAGGGATGAGATCTATCCTTATCATTCATTCAGTGGTTACACCCTTAAAGGGCAGATGCAAAAATGGAACGTAATAAAGCTCGAGAATGATTATATCGAGGTTTATGTTCTTCCATCAGACGGGGGTAAAGTGTGGGGAGCTATAGAAAAATCGACCGGTAAAGAGTTCATTTACAGGAATGAAGTAATGAAATACAGGAACATATCAATGCGTGGTCCATGGACTTCAGGAGGTATTGAATTTAACTTTGGATTTATCGGACACAACCCGTCAACCTGTGTTCCGGTTGATTACAAAACAGTTGAAAACGCCGATGGAAGTGTCAGTTGTTTTGTAGGAAGCCTCGATCTCCCTTCACGTACAAAGTGGGCTGTCGAAATAAGACTGCCCAAAGACAAGGCATATTTTGAGACAAGAGCTTTGTGGAGCAATCCGACCCCGCTGCCTCAGACATATTATAACTGGATGACAGCAGCAGCTGTTGTTACTGCCGATCTTGAATTCTCATATCCCGGAAGCCAGGAGGTTGGCCATGGAGGCGAACAGGGTCTTTGGCCTGTAAACAGGGATGGACGTAATCTGGCTATGTATGCCAACAATGCCTGGGGATCGGACCGCTCAGCGCATATTGTCGGTGAGTATAATGATTTTATGGGAGGATATTATCATAAATCAGAGTTTGGTTTTGGCCACTGGGCTTTATACGATGAGATGCCGGGTCATAAACTATGGCTATGGTCTCAGGCGCGTAATGGTGCTATCTGGGAGGATCTTCTGACAGATTCTGACGGACAGTATATGGAGTTTCAGGCTGGTCGTATGTTCAACCAGTATGGTGGATCTTCTGCATTTAAAACACCAATATCACAGACCCCTTTCAATCCGGGGCTTACAGACAGATGGACAGAATTATGGTTTCCTGTAAAAGAGATTGGCGGACTGAAAGATGTTTCACCAATTGGAGTATTGAATGTTAAACCTGAAAACGGAAAACTTCAGATCGGCATTAACGCCCTGGCTTTTGCTCAGGGAAAACTGACTGTCAGATCGGAAGGGAAAGTTCTTTTTACAGAAGATGTAAAATTCAAACCGATGGATGTTTATAAAACTTCCGTTCCTTTGAGTGCAAACGCAGATTATGAGGTTGTTGTAGATGGAATGGATTTGCAATACAGCCCTTCCAAAAGAAAGCTGATAAGCCGGCCTTTTGTTTCAGCAATGCCAACAGATCTTGTTACCCCAACAACTCTTTATCAGGAGGGTATGGAACTTAAGGAGGGAAGAAATTATAAGAAAGCCAAAGAGCTTTTCAAAAGTTGTCTCCTGAAAGATCCGCTTTATATTGATGCCATGTCGGCACTGGCAGAGTTATACTATCGCAGTATTCAATACGACTCGGCTCTTTACTTTGCCAACAATGCGCTGCAGCTTGACACTTATAATCCGGGTGCAAATTTTTTCGCCGGGATAACCTATCAGGCAATGGGAAACACAACCGATGCACTTGAATCGTTAGGCTGGGCGGCACGTTTTCCTGAATACCGGTCAACAGCTTATGCCCAGATGGCAACCATCGAGATGAGTCTTGGGAAAAATCAGCTTACCGAACATTATGCCAATCTGGCCCTCGATTACAACCGCACTAACTTCAATGCGCTGGAAGTATTGGCAGTTCTTTACCGCAAGGAAGGCGAGACAGCTATGGCCGATAAGTTTATTCAAACAATAAGTGACATCGATCCGCTTAATCATTTTGCTGATTTTGAGAGAAATATGCTTCATCCTTCAGCTGCAAATTTATTGCGTTTCACCTCTTCCATTACGAATGAAATGCCTTATCAGACCTACATTGAGCTATCTCTGAATTACTTTAAGATGGGACAGAAAAGTGACGCATTGCTTGTGCTTGATAAAGCCCCCGACAAACCTGAGATAACATTGTGGAAAGCCTATTTTAAAGATGATGCAACTCTTTTGAACCAGGTGGCCACCTCATCTCCGGAATATGTTTTTCCATACAGAACTGAGTCCGTTTCTGCTCTTCTATGGGCAATTTCAAAGAACAGCAGCTGGAAGTTTAAGTATTATCTTGCCATGAACTATACGGCAGTACAACGTGATGCTGACGCTTCGAAATTATTCACAGCCTGTGGTCAGGAACCCGATTATGCACCATTTTACCTGACCCGTGCAGCCCTTCTCCGCCCAAGGGATGGAAAGCAGGAGCTTGCCGATCTTGAGCTTGCACAAAAACTGGCTCCGGACGACTGGCGTACAATTATCAAGCTGATTGATTATTATGAAGCCCGTCAGAACTATCAGATGACATTAACCCTTGCCACCGAAGCAATCAAAAAACACAAGGATAATCCTGAAATCGGAATACAGTTTGCAATAGCCCAGATTAATAACGGACAATATGCAAAAAGCCTTAAAACACTTGAAGGGATGAATATTCTGCCATCCGAAGGAGCCAGACAGGGAAAGGTTGTCTTTGAACAAGCCAGTCTGTTTCTTGCAATGGACCTGATCAAAAAAGCTAAGTATGCCGATGCTATTAAGATGATTGAGAAATCAAAAGAGTGGCCGGAAACCCTTGGTGTTGGAAAACCTTATGATGTTGATATCAGAATACAGGATTATCTATCAATTTTCTGCCTGGAAAAACTGAAACGTACAGGTGAAACAGAAGTGTTGCGTAAGTCAATAATTGATTATACGAACCAGAATCTCTCACCATCATTCAGTAATATTCTGGCTCTCAGACTTCTTAATGAAAAGGGAGAAACAGAAGCAGCAAATACCATGATTACGAAAATGCGTAATCCTGGTAATCCGATCCAGAAATGGGTGATTGCAGCAAGTAAAAAAGATGAGGCGGTAACAGCAGGTCTTGAAAAAGGATTTGAGAAAAATACAGCTTTTCTTATTCTGAAGAAGCTAAATGAAGTAACTAATAAATAGTCTTTCAGTAAAAGATGATATTACCCCACCAAGCCGGGCAAATGCCTCCGGGAGATTCCTCGCTTTGTTCGGGATAACACTGGCGATGTGGGGGTACAGAAAGGAGAGCCGATTAGCGTTGCGAATCGGCTCTCCTTTTTTCCTGTCATCAAATATGAATGTCATCCAGAGTATCAGGGAGGGATTTCATTGAGTTATAAATCAGTTATTTATGAAACATTGTTTTAGTAACAACCTTGACTAAGAAAGATGTGTAAAGAGGGAAGTCTAAACAAAAGATGGGGTGTGAGATGTTGCCAGAGCAAGAGTAGTAAATGGACGAAGACCGGCAGCACCCTGCAACAAAAATAAAGCTTCTTCAGTTGTTATGCTATATAAACAAAAAGAGTTAAATAGTTTCTGAATGTGTACGAATATTCATATATTTGTGTACACATAAAAAACACAATTATTATGTATAGAAGAACAAATATAGAATTAGATGTTGACCTTGTAAGAGAGGCTATGGAGATAACTAAAATTGATACAATAAGAGAGGTGGTTCATCAATCATTAAGAGAATTAATAAGACTTAATAAAAGAAGAGGTATTTTGAAATTAAAAGGTAGAGTTAAGTGGGAAGGGAATTTATCCGAGATGCGTAGCAATGAATGAGCCTCTGTTAATTGATACAAGCATCTGGATTGACTTTTTAAATGGCGTCGATTCTGATGAGGTCAATGTTTTCAATTATTATCTTGAGAACGATTTCCCGATATATATTTGCCCAGTAATAATACAGGAAATATTACAGGGTATAAAAAGCGAAAAAGAATACCGGCAGGTTAAAGAATATTTGTTTGCCTTAAATGTATTAAATGATGATGCTATCGAAGCTGCCCTGGGAGCAGTCAAAATATACAGAAAACTAAGAAAAAAAGGAATCACAATACGAAAAAGTAACGATTGTTTGATTGCTTACTATTCTATTAAATATTCTTTGAAAATCCTGCACAGAGACAGGGATTTTGATATTATAGTTGAGAATTACAAATAATCCTCAATAGGCTTTACTCAATTTTATGAAGAAGAGAATTATCCTTTGGCCAATACTGTGAGAAAAAGTTAAGGCTATATTCTTATAAAGATCTTCCGTTTATATAGAAAATATGTGATATACCAGACCATGGCAGCCACAATTGCGATTGTTATCATGCTAACAGTTAATTCGCCACCCCAGCCGAAAAGCCGCGATGTAAACGGCTCCACAACACGGTGAAGCAATTGCTTTCCGCCAAGATTGGAAAAGAGGTAAATAAAAATAGGATTCATCCCGACTATTGCGAAGAAGATGGCAAATTTTCTGTATTTCATTACGTCGATAAGCCAGTATGAGAATGACATTGCAATTAAGCACCAGCCTCCGCTGACAATAATAAATGAACTTGTACAGATACGTTTGATAATAGGAATAAAAGGATTCATACAGTATCCGATAATTACAGCAACCACCCCTGTTATGAGAAGTACCAGCACCTTCTTTTTCTGCGACCACTCATTCATCAGAACCATACCGACAATGACTCCCCAAATTGTATGAGCGGCAGTAGGAATGGCATTAAATGAAACCCAGTGACCGGTGCTCAGATTTCCGACAGTTACCTGATCAACCCAGGCACCAAAATTATGATCAGGGGTAAAGGGCTGATTAAAACCATCTACAGACCAGAAACGGTAGATCAGATCAGTAAAAAGGATCAGGGCAAAAGAGATCACTAACTGCCATTTAATATCTTTCTGCATAAGCAGATAGGCAATTAAATATGTAACCGATAATTGCGCAAGTACATTCTGGAAGCCAACGGACTTATTATCGGATCCTAACATAAAGCCGAGGACCAAAAGCCAGAATGAGCGTGTGAGGGCATGATAAAAAGCTTTTTTGTTGCTGTCGCCGCGTGCCAGCCGTTTTGCAAGAGAGAAGGGCATTGCAACACCAACTATAAACATAAAAAAGGGCTGAATAAGATCCCAGGCAAAGAGCCCGTTCCATTCCGCGTGCTCCAGTTGACCGGCTATTAATGTTATAAAGGCACCGCCTTTTCCCTCTTCAACCAATCCGTTGAAAATGGTGGCAATTCCTGTTACCAGCATGAACATAGTAAAACCACGGAAAAAGTCTATCGAAAGGATGCGGTCCTGTTCTTTATTCAATTGAATCGGAGTGCTCATATATTCCAGATTAGTTTAGTGATAATTATTTCAGTACAATTTATATTGTTTCAAGTACCAAGTGTTTTATATTTTAATGAAAATCCTGTTTTTATAAAGCCAGTAGCACATATACCATAATGCTGCCCAGGTAGCTAAACTGGTCATTATTTCAATGGTAAGTTCCCCTCCACATGAGAATAATGCAGTTGTGAACGGGATAAAAAGTCTGCTTACAAAATCGGCACCTGCCACCTCAAAGAAGAGGTAAATAATTATGCAGTTCATTCCAACTATCATAAAAAATACTGATCCTTTCGTAAAGAGTTTTTTGACATCAATAATCCAGTAGCAGAAGGCAAGAGCAAGAATTGCCCATCCTCCGCTTGCAAATACAAATGAAGCTGTGGCAATCTTTTTAATGATAGGAGTGATACTCAATAAATCGAGTGAGTAACCTATTATCAGCCCTGCGATTCCGGCAATTACCATTATCTGTATTTTCTGTTTTACCGTCCGGGTACTCATCAGGAGCTGACCGAACAGAACCCCCCAGACAGTGTGAGCGGTTGTAGGTATGGCATTCAGCGAAGCCCAGATGCTTGCTTTGTCAACACCCTCGATCTTATTATTGACCCAGGCTCCGAGATTTTGATACGCCTCCCAGGGGTGATTAAAGTTTTCAACCGGGAAAAACCTGTATGCAAGATCCGTTAGCAGAAGAATTATTAAAGTGAAAATAAGCTGAAAGGAGAAGCTTTTTTTCATTATCAGGAAGGCAATAAGGTATGTTACAGATAACTGTGCAAGAACGTTCTGAAACCTGAAAACAATTTTACCCGGTCCGACACAATAAAGAGCCCAGCCCAGAAACAGTAACAGCAGCGCGCGCTTAATGGCATGGTACAAAATCATCTTATCGGTATCTCCTTTTTTTATCCTGTTGGCGACAGCAAATGGGATTGCTACCCCGACAATAAACATAAAGAAAGGTTGTATAAGATCCCAGAAATGTAATCCATTCCATTCATGATGACTGAGTTGTGTCCCGAGGAATTGCATAAAGCTACTATTCTTAATGGTACTTATGTGTTCATAAAGCCGGGTGCTTTCGCCTATCAGAAGGAACATTGTAAGACCACGAAAGAAATCTATTGAAAGGATCCGTGTCTGTTCCTGATTTAATTGAATCTGTTTGCTCATATAATTATTTTAAGTTTGACTTTTTATTTTTCAGGTGACGGCTTTAATGGCCTCAGCAAAATTTTATTCCGGCTTCTGCACCGGCTTTCCTTACATTGGCTGCTGCCTTATCATAATCTTCACTTGTCTTTAGATGTTCGAGCATCAGAGGGACATTTTTCAGCTTGCTTAATTCAGTCAGGAATACCCTGTAATCGAGCCCTCCTGTTCCGGGTATTACTTCATCGAGGTGAACGGTAAGGTTGGTTCCAAGGAGAATATCCTTTGCGTGGCAATTCTTAATATAGGGTCCCAGTTTATCAAAACATTCTTTGATAAATGGTCCGTTATTATAATATCTTCGGGGGGAATTGATCATGTTTACCGGATCGAGATGCACGGCAAATTGTTTTCTGTCAATGGCTTTAATAAGCTCAAGATATGAATCGGGTGAATCGGGGAGAGCCCAGGGCATCGTTTCAAGTGTATAAAAGGTGCGCAGGGGTTTTACCTCATCAATTATCTCCCGGGTGGTTTGTACTATCATTTCAAATGTCTCGCGCGAGTAGTTTTCAGAGTGGGGTCCATCCCATTTTTCTCCACGCGATCCGCTGATATTAACGCAGCAGCCGGCACCAATCTGATCGGCAAGAGAGAGCGAGTCTTTGCATTTTCGTATAGCCTCTTTCCTCTCTTTTTCCACTTTACTTATCGGGTTGCTCCAGGCTCCAACTTCAGAAATTAAAATATTTGCTTCTTTGGCAGCTTTCTCAAAAGCTTTTATTATCGCGATATCTGTCCCGGGTGAAACGGGGCAATATGCTGCGCTGTAACCTTTCGCTTTAAGAGCTTTTATCCACTCCTGAGGGTCTTTGAAATCGCCTGATACCGGGCCTCCAAGCCGGATACATTGAGAACCGGATTGCGTTTCAGCTCTCAGTTCAGCGGAGTTTAGTGTTACCAGTGCAGCAGCTCCGGTAAGTGATAGCCTGGAGAAATGACGTCGGGATATTCTGTTTTCCATAACACTGATTTTAAGAGTCTTCGGCAATAAAATTAGAGTATAAAGTTTGCATTGTTGTTATTTTCAATCATCAGCAAAGAACCTTCCGATTTTCTGCATTATCTCCTTTTTCAGCTTCATCAGATCAACCACACCCTGAGTTGAATAAACAATCTCACCTCCGGGAGCTATAAGCATAGTATATGGCAAGGCCCCCGACCAGTTTTTATCTACAGCTTCAATGAATGGATATTTATTCTCGGCAGAGTAGAGATAATTTTTTGTTGCTGCATTTTTATCTTTCAGGAACTCCAACACTTTTTCTTTTTTCTTTATCCCGTCGGTGCTTATGGAGACAAACTCAAAGTTGCGTGCGCCATACATCCGTTGCAGGGTAATGAATTCAGGAAATTCTATTACACACGGACCGCACCACGTAGCCCACACATTCACAAGGCGGTATTTCTTTGTGTTATTTGCCAGTATTTCTTTTACGCCATTTATATCAGCTTCAGTTACTTCGACAGGTTTGTTTTTCCAGTCTGTATCAAGCTTGACTCTCCATTCGGCTTTACTTGCCCATTTAATTGAGCAGCCAAAGGTTTTTGTTCTTTCAACAGGAACAGGTTTTCCTTCAAGTAATGCATTTATGGCATTCCGTGTATCAGGCTGAAGCGCCTTTTCGTACGGATTCTCCATCTCGTCGATACGACCGCAGAAGCGCAGTTTGCGCTGACTGTCAAAGATAAATACATGAGGTGTGGTGGTTGGGCCATAGGCTTTTGCCATCTCCTGTTTATCTCCATCGTACAGATATGGCATGGGATATTTCTTATCGGCGGCCCTTATTTTCATCTCTTCAAAAGAATCTCCAAGGTCGCTGTATCCTATCTCTTCCAGACATACCGCCGGTGGATTATTCGGGGAGACCTGAACAATCGCCACCCCCTTTGGATGAAAATCCTGATAGAGTTTAATGATCCTCTCTTCATAAGCCTGGGCTGTAGGACAATGGTTGGCCATAAAGATTATCACCAGTATTTTCGATTCTTTGAAACTGTTGAGAGTATAAGTTTTCCCGTCGACACCGGGTAATGAAAACGCAGGTGCCGCAGCTCCTGTTTCAAGGGTCTTTACATCATCTGCCAGCAAAAGAAATGTGTTGCTATTAAGAAGGGGAAGCAGGAGAAAGAGGATTAGTAAAACGGGTCTTTTCATATTCAGTGATTATTTCTTGATTGTCTGATAAAAAAATATGGATTAAAGATATTGAAAAAGTGCAAAATCAATCGGTTTAATAATTAAATCTTTATTACTAACTCTGGTTCACTCCAAACGCCTTATTCAGTAACAGCTACTCCATGCCAGACGCTCGATCCGAATGTGGTGATGTATATTTTATCGGGGTTATTCTGATCAATAACAATCCGGTGTCCCCAGTGGAAATCATAACCTTTTATTTTTTTCCACGATTTACCGTAATCATTGCTGAGATATGCTGCCTGATTGAATGTGCAGCAATAAACTCTTCCCGGGTGGTAAGGATCGACAGTAACATCATAGACATACTGATTATCATCGAAGATCGATCTCCAGGTATCACCACCATCTTCGGAAAGGAAAATTCCTCCGGGCATGTCAATCGGTTTATTTCCGCCATTAGCTCTTACCACATCACCGCCAACGAGGTCACTCAGTTCAATATCGGCCCAGCAGCCAAGATAGATCCGGTCGGGATTTTTTCGGTCATAATCTATTCCGTTCGGGAAGATGTTGCCATTGGCGACATTGAGCTTAATCCATGTTTCTGCACCATCCGACGACCGGTAAACAGCTCCGGAGTAAAACGACATCCCCTTTTTTCCATCCTTATGCTCCGGCGTTGCACTCACTGTAAGGAACAGAACTCCTTTTTCTGTTAATGTCAGTTCAAAGGCACAGGTATTCTCTTCAATGCCTTTGTTTTTGAGTTGCCATGTTTTGCCGTCGTCGGTCGATTTAAACACTCCTTTACTGTAAACAGAGGCATAAAGAGTGCGATTTCCCGGAGCTGATTCCGGGTCAAGAACTATTGAGGTAGCCGGTGAATCAGATCCCAATCCGTCTATTGATGGTTTCCATGTTTTTCCACCATCAACGGATAGACAAACTCCACCTTTTCCAACCTCTTTCCATTTAGGGTTGCGGGTCATCTTTCCTCTCGGAAAATCATGAAGGTACGACCATGCAGACCAGACCTTTCCTTTAATATCAGGATCGAAGACCATCCAGTAACAGGTGTTTACCCAGGCGGCAGGGATTCCATCAGCTGATCTTGCCCAGCTTTTGCCTCCGTTGAAGGAGTGATGATAACCTATGTCGGTATAGCTTATGGCAATGTGACTGCTGTCGAAAGGGTCGAAATGAACACCATATGATGTGGTTACATCCAGCCCTCTGCTTATAAAGGTACCGTCGGGTTGCTTCTTACTGTAAATCTCATTCCAGCTTTTTCCTCCATCTGTTGTTTTCATTGTGCGGTACCAATCGGTCACAATGGCGATATTGCCATCGGACGGAGCGACCCCTGCATCCATCAGCCTTATATACTCCCCACCGAAAGCTTCCTCCGCCCATGCATCTTTGAGATTTGAGACTCCGATGCCGTCCTTTACAGCATACTGTCCTGAACCGCCTCCACCTTTCCATACCCATTCCCAGCTGTTTCCTGCATCGCCTGTTTTGAATGCTCCATACCAGTATATAAAACCTTTCTCTTTTTTCTTTTCTTCATAACGGTTGCTGATAAGATATGCCTGGCCTGCATCCGACTCAGCACAGGCAACCATTGAAAAGCTTGGTTTTATTCCGGCAATCTCATTGGTAACAACAGGATTCAAAACATGTTTCCAGCTGTTGCCGCAATCATCCGACATCCATAGTTCACTGTGCCCGAACTCATCCTGAATTGCTTCGGACTGATCGTGATGAAGTGCATAGAAAATAACTTTTCCTGTTTTCGCTTCAGTTCCACCTGTAAAAGAGAATGCAGGAGACATAGCCTCCGGGAGCTCCTTACGGCTTATTTTCTGCGATGTTTTATTAAACAGGTAAACAGAGGAAGGGGTAAAAATATAAACATCATCTTTCAGAATACTTTTATTTGTATAAATGAAACCGGGAGAGTGTTCAAGCGATTCTCTCTTCCAGCTTTTTCCCGAATCAGAGGTGTAAAAAAAGTAGCGCCCCATGGTGAAATAAATCCGGCCGGGTTTTACAGGATCGACCCGTATGGCACTTATTTTTCCTGATCCCGAAGGGTATAATGACCCGGGTGATACTTCCAGGCTGAAATCGGCATGATCGCCTATAAACAGTTGGCTTATCACCTCATCTTTTGCAGGAAATATCTGTTCCCACGTTTTCCCTTCGTCGGCTGACCTGTTGAGTGATGAGGAACCGACATAAACAATATTCGAGTCGATGGGATCCCAGGCAAATGAAGAGGCTCCTCCGGCAAAATTGATCTGACTGTATGAGGCTCCTCCGTCTTTTGTAAGGTATGTGCCTGTCATATCGCAGCGAAGCAGGAATCTGTCGGGATTTATGCTGGAAAATGTGGGGATAAAAATAGCACCGCCACCGCCCGGCCCCACCTTATCCCACTTTACATCAGACGGTTTTTCTGTTTTAATGCCGGAACAGGATTGAACGGAGATAAAAATAATCAGCAGGCAGCTGACAATTGCGGTAAATGATTTTCTCTCAGGCTTCATCAATTTTTGTTTTATAATCATACTTCAGTTTTTCTATTGGCTTTTCTTAGCTTTTTTATTGTTCCGGTAGCTCTTGTTTTTTAAAGGAAATTTTCACTTTAAAGATAATCGATAAAGGTTCTTTTTCTCAGGTAAGACAGCCGGAATTTATTTTCATTATATTGGTTAAAGTTATTATTTTTTCAACCTATCTTTAACTGAAATATTTCAGATTCGTGATTTTCTTCTCCGGTTTGATAAGAAATTTTCGGAATAAGTAATATATATGGTGAGACCGAACGTTTTATGTGGCATTAAATAATTAGTAATCAAAATGAAAACTTCAAGAAGAAATTTTATTTCAAAATCGATACTGGCAACTGCAGGAATATCTGCCGGATTGAATTCAATTATCAAAGCTGATAGTAATAAGGCATATACGACAGGATTTCCGGTTTTGCCACTGGCAAAAGATAAGGATGCTTTCAGGATAAGTATTTTTTCCAAACACCTTCACTGGCTCGATTATAATGAAATGGCTGCTGTTTCAGCCGATATGGGGTTTGATGGATTGGACCTTACAGTACGTCCCGGCGGACATGTGCTGCCTGAGAGGGTTGAGGAAGATCTGCCTAAAGCAATGGAAGCTGTCCGGAAGAGGGGCCTGAATATTTATATGATTACCACAGGGATAAACGATGCCGGTGACCCGCTGTCGGAGAAGATCCTTAAGACGGCAGCCTCACTTGGAATTCACCATTACAGGATGGGATATATGCATTACAGTGATGCCATATCCGTTGAGGAAAATATTACCTCAATACAGCTCAGGCTGAGTAAGCTGGCAGAACTCAATTCAAAATATTCGGTTTCGGGCGAATATCAGAACCACTCCGGAATTGCTGCCGAAGGAATCTATTTCGGAGCTTCGGTATGGGATCTGGCAGCTGCCCTGAAAAGCATTAACTCGAAGTGGCTGGGATCGCAATACGATATCTTTCACGCAACAGTAGAGGGGGCCAATGCCTGGCCTGTTGGACTTAAACTGATATTCCCGTACGTCAGGTCGATTGATATAAAAGATTATATCTGGTTAAAAAAGGATGGGAAATGGTCCTCTGAAACCGTGCCATTGGGAGAAGGGATGGTTAACTATAAAAAGTACCTGGGATTATTGAAACAGCTGAATTTCAATGGTCCTTTATCGCTTCATTATGAATACCCGCTTGGTGGAGCAGAGCATGGGGCAACGGTATTAACAATGAAGAGAGAAGATGTACTCTCTGCCATGAAAAAAGACTTAGAAACCCTGAAAAGGATTCTTGCAGAATCGAAACTGATTTAGTATTTCAGATCTTCTGAACAGAATAAAGCTTTTAAATCGGTTGCCGTTTCAATCTGAACGTTAATGTTTCAGCCACTTGTCGAACCAGTTAAAAGCTTCGTTCTGCATATCTGAATCGAACTTATGCTCACCCGGGTAAAACGAACATTTATATCTGTCTGCGGCATTAGCCTTCTGATAAACCTCTTTAAGAATCTTGTCAGCTGCCTCCATTTCAGGAACAGTATACAGTTCATCATGTGTATCATTAAGTACCATGGTAGCAAGTGGAACACGCAATCCAAGGATCTCAGGAAAATCAAGCTCATTCGGAAGAACCGGAACGTATGTCATCCAGGTGTGGGTAAATGATTTATTGAGAACGAAATCTTTCCATGTTGTCATAAATCCGACTGCAATTGCACATTTGATGCGAGGATCGAGCCCACCCATAAAGACAGTACGCATACCACCTCCTGACAAACCACCGCATCCGATCTTCTCTTTGTCAACATCTTTCCGTGAACAAAGAATGTCGAGCGCTATCCGGTCTTCGGCAAAGAATACTCCAGGCCAGGTAGTTCCGGCACTGAAGAGAGATTTTGCCATTGTATCTTCATGGTTCCTTGCCCATATGTTATAGGCTTCGATGTTTTTAGGATCTTCAGGGTTTTCATCATTATGCCCCTCGCGAAAACTCACGGGGATATCCTGCATCATAACCCGGCGGCTTGCAAATGGAAAAGCATCTGATACCAGAACAACATAACCTTTTCTCGCAATCTCATTCGCCCATGCCCGGCCACTGTAATACAACTTCTGATGTTCCTGCATAAGTGGATGCTGTACATCGCCTGTTTTGGTGATCTTACGTGTTCCGAAATATTTATTTCCTCCATGGTCATGAAAAGCCAGAATCCCCGGTAAAGGAGTAGTTGCTCCTACAGGTTTAAGCAGAATTGCATCAGTAGGCCGTCCGTACGGGAGCTGCCAGCTGAGTTCCTCAATCTGCAAACCGTCATAGATATATTGTTTTTTCACGGTTACCACCGGTATGCCACCAATATCAGGTATCGCAAGTCTATCCTTAACCTTTGCTTCTGCAGCTGTCTTCCATTTTTTCAGATCACTCCACTCTTTCCTCCTGAAGGATAATGAGGGTATTTTATTGTCGTTAAGCGATGAAGCCCACTTTCCGTACTGACCTATGATGGAGAGGTTCTCCTCTTTTTCTTTCATTGTATTTGTATTAATGCCGGTTATTGAATCTGAAAAAACAGGTGACGAATCAGGAACTGAAGCCAGACCTTGTGAAAACTTGCTGCCTGCTATACTCAGACCAGCCATCCCGGCATATTTGAGGAATTTTCTTCTGCTGTTTTCCATTTTCTTTCTTTTGGTTAAGTATTATTACCCGTTATCTCGCCCGGATGAATTATTCAGGCCATTGCTGATAATTTTTGTTCACAATTCAAAAATACCATTCTAAGTGAAATATTGAGGTATGAAATCAGAATAAAAACGCCTTGAGTCTGGAATATTATATATAGCACTGTAAATCAAATATATACATTATTGTAATTTTGTTTTAAAGCCATCCGGGGAAAGTATTGGTGAAGGATACTTTTAAATAATTCTTTATTTCTACCTTTATCGGATATGATGAGAAAATTAATTTTGGCACTATTTATAAATATGTACCCACAGAGATGATAAAAAACAATTTTTGGCCGGTAATGATCATTGTTGCCGTTCTGTTGATGAATGCAACTATTGCCGCCGGGCAGACCTTCTCTCAAGAAAAGTTCAAAAACCCGTCTATTCAGTTCTGGCCCCGTCCTCTCTGGTTCTGGAATAATACCACTGTTACAGGTGAAGGAATTGTGCAACAGATGCAGGCCATGCGCGATAAGTGTGGTTACGGAGGTTTTGGTGTAGTACCGTTCGGGAAGAATTTCAGTCCGGAATATCTCTCTGAAGATTATTTAAAGGTGTATGGCATAATGCTGGAAAAAGCTAAAGAGCTGGGAATGACTATCAGCCTGTACGATGAGTTTGGTTTTCCCAGTGGTTCTGTAGGCGCTTTTGCTGAAGGAGACGGCAAACCTCGTTTCCAGCTTAAATATCCATTGCAGACCATAAAGCGGCTCGATAAAGCAGAGGAGGATATAAGTGGCCCGGCAGTTTATGAGAAAAAGATTCCGGATGGAAAGCTTATGGGCATTGTCGCTATGGAAACAACGAGTCTGAAAAGGATCGACCTTACTGAGATGGTCTCCGGCGGAACGGTAAGATGGAAAGCTCCTGCAGGAAAATGGAAAATTATGATTTTCAGTTGTGTAACAGATGGGGTCCCTCTTGCTGATTATCTAGATCCTGAAGCTGTAAGGAATTTTATTTCAATGGCACATGAGGTATATTATAACCGTTTCAAAGGATATTTCGGAACAGTGATCGGCGGAACTTTCTTCGATGAGCCATCAATGTTTCATGCTGAATTCCGTATGTGGACAGACAGTTTCAACGAAAAATTCCTGTTGAAATATGGTTTCAGTCCGGTGTTGTTATACCCTTCCATGTGGTACGATACCGGCTCCTCTGCACAGTCGGACCGGAATTACCTGTTTGGTTTCCGTGCAGAGTTGTATGGCAATGGTTTTACGAAGGAAGTGAGTGACTGGTCGGTAGCTCATGGAATAACTGCTACAGGTCATAATGCACCTGAAGAGGCACTGGTTCCGGTGAACTCTTCCGGCGACCTTTTGAAGTCATTTAAATATCTCGAAATTCCGGGCATTGATAAAATCGGAGGGCATCGTCCGGCCGAACGATTCTATAAACTGGTCAGCTCGGCAGCATATAACTGGGATAAAAAGTTTGTTATGTCGGAAACCTATGGAGCAATGCCCGACTATGATACCCCGGGAGACCTTAACTGGAATCAGATTTTTTCCATCGCAATGGATCAGTATACAAAGGGTATTAATATGCTTATCCCGCATGCAGTCTGGTACGACAATACGAAAGTTACCTATAAACCTGAGCTATCGTACCGTAATCCTCTTTATGCCGACAGCCTGCAGTTTTTTACCCGTTTCCTGGCGCGGCTTAATGTGATGTTGCAGAATAATGGCCGCCACATTGCGGACATAGCGGTGGTTTATCCGATAGCATCATTGCAGGGAGGTCACATTTTCGATGACAGGACAGGCCCTTCCAACATTGATGGCCCTGCTGATCCTTCAAATGAATTCTATAAAGATGCCATTAAAGAGATAGATTATGTTGATGTTGCCAACTGGCTCACAAATGCAGCGGGGAAAGATTTCACGTTTCTTCATCCTGAAGTTCTCGATGAGAAATGCACTATTTCCGAAGGGCAGCTTCATCTTCAGAATATTACCAACCGGGAGGATTATAAAGTACTTATTGCACCCTCGTGCAAGACAATATCAATAAGCAATCTACAGAAAATCACTGATTTCTATAATCAGGGAGGAACGGTGATCTTTACTACCAGGCTTCCTTACCGATCAGCAGAAACCGGCCGGGATAAAGAAATATTACAAATGGTGAAATCCGTTTTTCCGGGAGGGGAGAAGGAGACCGGAAAGATCAGATACAATAATAATGGAGGGAAAGCCTGTTTTATTGCTGAGCCGGACGGGCAGAAGCTAAGGGATATTCTCCAACAGACAGTAAATGAATTTGATGTGGATTATCCGCAATGCAGCGATCTGCAATACATTCATAAAGTTGTTGACAACCGCAACGTGTACTATTTCGCTAATACAGGAAGTTCATCTATCGAAACCGAGCTCCTCCTCCGTGGTGATATCAGACTGGAAGGGTGGGATCCTCATACAGGGAGCAGTAAAAAGCTATTGACAGAAAGTAAAAAAGATAGGGCTTCAGATTTACCGCACACAAAGGTGAAGTTAAGTCTGAAGCCCTATCATTCTTTATTTCTGGTTGAAGAAAAAGAGGAATAGCTGTTATTTCAGAATATTCTGAATTGCGGGTTGCAAAGCTTCTGCAATACGAACCATTCCAAGATCGTTTGGATGGACACCATCCACAGTACCTTCATGATCGTCTCCGATAAGGCCGGCGCCACTCTTGAAATAGAGCTCTTTTATCCCCGATTCCTCCAACGTTTTAAAGGCTCTGCGAAGTTCAATATTCTTTTTTTCGTTCCCTGATTCCAATGGTGTGGCAAAGCCATTTTCGTAATAAAAGGCTTCAACAAGTAACACAGGAACATCCGGTTTTTTGCTTTTTAAATATTTCACCAGTTCCACTGCACGGTCATAAATAAGTTCTGTCTGGGTATTCGGGTTACAGTCAATGATATAGAGTGCGGCGTCGGGTACACACATTGCTTCACCTACCGATATATCAAAAGTACCGCTGCCACTGAAACCCATATTGATAAAACTGCGGTCCATGGCGCGTTCCAGGATATTGGTAAATGCCATCCCCGGCCTGGAGGCACAACCTCCCTGAGCAATACTGCTCCCATAGTAGATAACCGGTTTTTTATCGATGAGGTATTTTTCCTGAGGAACCGAGATCTCAGATTTGCTGTTTATGCCGATCGATAATGAGTCGATACCATCATATAACGGAAGGTTAAGTAAGTATTCCCTGTAAACTTCCCCTGCCGATTTCACAATAGTAAATTCATTGCGTTTGCCTTTCACCCGCCCTGTACCGACATATTTCCACCTGCCATCCACGATGGCATAGAGGTCAACTCCTTTCATCCCTGTTGAAGCCATATGATCCATAGTGTTTTCACTTTTTGTAACCCAGCGTACCGCAATGTCGGGGGAGTTGGTTCTGAAACGGATTGAAATGCCTGTGGAATGCTGCCCCAGATTCCATACCTCCTTCCGCAGGGTGGCTTTATATTTTTCGGGGAAACGAGTATAGTTTTTTTCAGAATGAATTTTACCAATGATGGTAAATAACTGTCCGTCGTAGTATTTCAGAGCTTCGGTTGTGGCTGCCGTCTGGCCGGATGCATTTCCTGAAAAGAGGAGCAGCCCGGAGAAGATAAAGGCAATAATTATCCTGATGGTTACTGAGTTAACGGTTGGTTTATTAAAGTTATTTTTCATATACTATCTCTTTTGATCCTGTTATCTTATTATCCTTTGAAATTATTTTAGTTGATTTCTTGCCAACTAAAATTGCTGTTGCCTGTTTTCCCTTGCCGTCGGAGCGGATAGTATTACCGGTGATGGTGATATCATGTGTTTCCCCACCTATGTAAAAACCTGCTGACTCTTTGGCGATACCGTTGTTTTCAATGATGTTATTGGTAAAAGTATTCCTGTGACCGCTGTTTTCTTCTGTCTCATTTCTGAAAAGAACACCCTGATTTGCATTCTCGTAGACATGGTTATTTTCAAAGATATTATCGGTATCCTTATGTCCGATTGAGATTCCATTATCGCCGTTGGCATAGATTGTATTGTTTCTGAAAATCCCGTTCTGCACCCTCCAGCAGAGATAGATCCCGTCTCCTTTATTATTGTGACTGACGCAGTTCTCCACTATGGAATGGTCAGATCCTGTTCCGGGATGAAACCCCAGACCGTTTCCGTTCGATGCTTCACATCCTTTTACAGTTATCTTTTCTGTGATCTGCCAGCTGAAAGAATCTCCGTTGAACTCATTCACCATTACATTCTCCACAGTACAGTTTTTTGATTTGTGGATATATATTCCGCCACCGCGGCAGCCATTTATATAGTCGTTTGTTTTTTTATTGCCTTCAACAACCAGTCCGGAAATTTTAACATTTTCAACACCAACAGCTTCAACGATGGAACAGCCGTTTGTGATTGTACCGTTCAGCGAAGCGAGATAATCATAATTGGTATTATTGTCAAAATAGATAACATTCTCTTTAATGTCAGTTATTATGGCTGTAGTAACATCCCAGCCTTGATTATGCTGATCGTCAAACAACTGGATGCCCATGCCCTTTTTAAAACCGGAGACATCCTTAACAACTGCTTTCAACATTCCCCAGTCGGCATCAATTATAAAACTGGTTTTAAATCCGTCACATTTCTGCAATATGGTCTCTTTTCCCACTCCTGTCAGGGAACTATTATCCGGGATACGGACAGGGCCGGTGATCTTATAAATTCCGGGACCAAGTTTTACGGTACCGCCACCCCTGGTCTTAATTGCATCCAAAGCCAGCTGGATTGCCCCTGATGTGTAACCGGGAATATCGGCATCAGCACCTCCGACAGTGATAACCTGTTCAGCATATTTCACGTCTACCAGTCCGATATTCTGACAGTAAACAGATGAGCTCAGGGAGATGCAGAAGATTGCAATGGTTAATACCCCGACTGATTTGTGTTTCATAATCAATACCTCCGTTTATTATTTAATATGAGTAAAGGGATCATTTTTAATGCGCATGGATTTTTATCAATATTCTTAACTGACCTGAAATCTTTTCAGGTTTCAGAGTGGTTAATTTATTAATAAGGTAAAGTTAGTGAATATATTTTCATGGTGAATGATCTGAATAATTTGGGAATTTTAAAATTGAGGGTTTTTATTTGCAGCAGATGATTATTGTGTTAATTGTTTCACACACGTTGCCTTTCTCCTCCCTTTGCAAAGCAGAAATGGTCGGAATGTTTGTTTTTGTCTGACTTATTCTAACCTATTTAAAACTGTCAGTTATTCTTTGCCGGTCTTCGGATTCTTTATCATTTTTATGATACAATTCAATAAAGATTATTTTTTCTTCCTTTTGAAAGTGAGCATAAACCAATCGCAAGCCTGAATTAACTCCACGTCCTTTTAATGCTTTACAAGCAAACTTTTTAACTTTGATAACAGAGGTTTGTAATCCCAGAATATCGATACGAAAGCTGAAAGGGGGTCTTTCATCAGAAACTGATCCGAAAACTGTTTACCGCTTGTTTTTGAATCCGTGAAGTAATTCGGATGAGTTGAAAAATAAAGTTATATGCCGGGTCTGTTTCTGAAAGCCATTTTTTGCTATATTGTATCCTGAAAAAAATCTATAAATTTCAATAATGGCTGCAAAAATTAACTCTGTAAAAAGCTCTGCTCAGGCAAACTGGATGACGGTCGGAACGATCGGATTATTATTCTTTATTTTTGGTTTTGTTACCTGGCTGAATGGTATTCTGATACCATATCTCAAGATTTCATGTGAACTGAACCATTTTGAATCTTATCTGGTAGCCTTTTCATTTTATGTTGCCTATGTGATAATGGCAATTCCCTCCTCATGGCTGTTAAAAAAAACCGGGTTGAAAACGGGAATGATGCTCGGCTTGCTGATCATGGCAGGAGGTGCTCTTTTCTTTATTCCGGCAGCAATGACAAGAACCTATTCTCTTTTTCTTTCAGGTCTGTTTATAATGGGGACC
Source organism: uncultured Bacteroidota bacterium (assembly GCA_903824785.1). Classification (GTDB taxonomy): domain Bacteria; phylum Bacteroidota; class Bacteroidia; order Bacteroidales; family VadinHA17; genus LD21. The sequence goes on along the minus strand of CAIJYD010000106.1, from coordinate 20,766 downwards.
GGACTTGCTATTCTTCAGACAGCGGCAAACCCCTATATTACAATGCTTGGTCCCATTGAAAGTGCTGCCCAGAGGATAAGCATAATGGGAATTGCGAATAAATCTGCCGGGGTTATTGCTACTTTCATTTTTGGTGTAATGGCTTTAAAAGACGGGGATGCCCTTCTGGAAAGTCTTAAAACAATGGATGTTGCACAGAAAGCTGCAGCCTTGAACGATCTGGCTTCGAGAGTAATAATTCCTTATCTCGGAATGGCTGTTATACTTGCGGTTATAGGGATACTATTAAAAATATCAAGGTTGCCGGAGATTGATCCAAACGTTGAAAACACAGGAGAGGATGAGAAATTTTATGGTTCCAAGACATCCATTTTCCAGTTTCCTTACCTTCTGTTAGGTGTACTGGCTATCTTTTGTGATGTTGGACTTGAGATTGTTGCCGGCGATACCATTATCAGTTACGGGCTGAGCCAGGGAATTCCGATCTCAATTGCAAAACACTTTACATCACTGGTGATGATAGCCTCAATAATAGGATATACCATCGGTGTTATTGCTATTCCGCGGTATATTTCACAAAGCAAGGCACTGCTTATCTGCGCGATACTTGGTATTGCCCTTACCGCATTTGCAGTAGGATCGCCGAAAATGATCTCGGTGGTTTTTATCGCTCTGCTTGGGCTGGCAAACTCATTGATATGGCCTTCAGTATGGCCGCTGGCTATTGAAGGACTCGGCCGTTTTACACGTATCGGCTCATCCCTTCTGATAATGGGTAACCTGGGCGGTGCCCTTCTTCCATTATTATATGGCCGTATGGCAGATATCTTCACACCTCAGCAGGCTTATCTGGTGGTTATTCCATGTTACTTTTTTATTCTCTATTATGCAGTCGCCGGACATAAGATCGGGAAACGGGTGAAAGAGGCATAGGAGAGAGAATAACCTGTTGAATTTGTTTCAGAACAATAAATAATTTTATCAGAATATTTACATTCTAAACTCAGCTGATATGAAGAATTTAACCAGAAGAAATTTCTTAAAAACAGGGGCTCTGGCAACTGCCGGACTAACTGTTTTATCAAATCAGGCTATTGCCATGGCACAGGCTGTTAAAACAGTAAGAATAGCTGTTGTAGGTAACGGAAACCGCGGAACCGGTCATGTAAATAATCTGCTGACCATTGATGGCATCGAGATTGTTGCATTATGTGATCTTACGGAAAGCAAAGCAGTAAATGCCGCCAATATCTGTGAAGCGGCCGGTAGAAAACGCCCTGCTATTTACAGTAAGGATAAATTCGCCTACAAGGAGATGCTTGATAAGGAAAAGCTGGATGCAGTTATCATTGCAACATATTGGGATTCACATACTGCCATTGCCCTTCATGCCATGAAAAATGGCATTTATCCTGGTATTGAGGTACCTGCTGCATTAACCATTGATGATACCTGGCAGTTGGTAGAGACCTCTGAAAAGACAGGGATCCCATGTATGATGCTCGAGAACTGGAGCTTCAGGCAGGATAATCTTGCCGCCCTTAACATGAAACGGCTGGGTCTGTTCGGAGATATTGTACACTGCCATTGTGCTCATTCGCACGATTGTATCGACCATTGGTTTTTCGACAGTAAAACAGGTGATCAGAAATGGCCGGCTGAATATCTGCTTAAGTACAACAGAGATCAGTATCCGACCCATAGCGTGGGGCCTGTAATCAGCTGGATGGATATTAACAGAGGTGATGTTTTTACTGAGATCTATTCCTCTGCCTCGGCTTCAAAAGGGATTAATGCCTATTTTAAAAGGGAGTTCGGGGAGAACCATCCGAACGCCAACCTGAAATACCGTCAGGGAGATATTGTGACATCTCTTCTGAAGACAAAAATGGGAAAGACACTTGTCATTAATTACGACCTGCAGCTGCCGCGACCCTATTCCAACCGGTGGATGCTTCAGGGTCTGAAAGGCGTTTATGATGAGGAAAAAAGTTCAATTTACCTCACCGGCAAAAGTCCACAGTATCATCAGTGGGAGCCATGGAAACCTTATGAGGAGAAGTATAATCACAAATGGTGGCAGGCCGATCTGTCATCATTATCGCACGGTGGTACCGATGTTGTTATGCTTGGGCAGTTTACAGATGCAGTAAGGGCGAAAGGTCCAACTCCTATTGATGTGTATGATTCGGCTGTGATGACTGCCATCGTCGAGCTTTCAGGGATCTCCATTGAGAAAAACGCGCCGGTTCCGTTTCCCGATTTCACAAAAGGAAAATGGCAAACCAACCAACCGTATTTTGCAATGGATAAGATTCTATGAGCAAGTTTAGTTAATAATATTTATATTTTAAAAGATGATAAAGATTGAAGCAAGTGTTTCCAAAGGATGGCTCCATAAACACGGAGGTTTTGTTTTTAATGACCAGTATTACCTCGATCCCATATACCGCTGGGAACAGGATACCAATATCAATAAATATGTCAGTGAGAAGTTCCCGCGGCATGCCATTTATAACATGGAAGCCAATCTGCCTCAGGCAAAATTTGTTAAAGAGAATCATGTGCTTGTCGGGGCAATTCAGCCGAATATGATCCTTGCTACCATCCTGGGAGCACAATTCTCATTTTTCGAAGACAAGGATGCTGATGTAACAGGCAGGCCTCTGGAATTTATTTCAGACAAAAAAGAGCTGCCTCCTCCCGGGGTAATACTCGACCATTCTCTGGTTAAAGATCTTGAAAGACAGATGAAGCTGATCAATGACAGCCGTCCTGATCTTAAGGTAATTCCGCCGTTTTTCTGGGATGAATCGGGGAGAGCTACCATTCATGGAATTATTACCACCTCACTTAAGCTTACCGGCGATAACATTATGATCATAATGATGTCCGATCCGGAGCTTGCTCATGCCATCCATCAGTGGATAGTTGATGCTTATGTTATCCTTATTCATCATTTTGCAAAACTGGGGAATCTGTCTGTCACTTCCGTACATGTGGGAGAATGTGCAGGTACCATGATTTCACCGGAGATATATGAAGAGTTTATTGTACCCTATATAAGCCAACTCGGAGAGAAGCTTGGTGACGTACGTATTCATTCCTGTGGTATCTCCGATCATATCATGGAGCCAATGACACATGTTCATAATTTAAATATTATCGACACAGGTTCAGGGACCTCCATAAAAAAGATCCGTGATATAATGGGTTGCGATTTTGAGATAAATCTTGCTCCTCCCATGGAATTATTAATGGAAGGAGTTCCTGAAAAGGATGTTATCAGCTGGCTCGACAAAACGCTTTCTGATAATCAGGGCGGTCCGCTTCAGATTGCCTACCATATGGAACCGGATTATGAGATGAAGAATTGTCTGTTGCTTCATGATGAACTTGAGAAGAGAGGGCTCATTACGAACAGGAGATTATATTAACATGATCATCGGAAACATCTGCACCTGGAAACTATTTCGTATTATGCCACACCGAACCTGTCAAGCTTATAGAACCTGAAGGCGTTGTCCCAGTAAATTTTTCCGGCGACCTCTTCATTCAAACCTATTCCGTCAATTTTCCAGTTTCCCTGGATTGGCGTCGGATGGTCGAACTTTTTATCGCGGGTCTGAAAATAGCGCCAGTGTATATCATAAAACTTTTTGATCTCCTCGGCGGTGAAATCTTTACAAGGACCGGCTCCTTCGACATCACATTCGTTCCAGTATGCCATATCGGTACCGAACATTATCCGGTCGCGGTATTTGTTGAAAAAGTCATACCCCTCCTGTGAAGGATGTTTCCCCAGTTCTCCGATCCTTGCTGCCGTATCGACCGACAGGTTGGGTATCTCATCGAGCCATCTGCTTACCGCTGCAAGGTTTTCAGAATAACCTCCGACATGGACTGAAACGAAACGGATTCCGGTAAATTTCCGGTACACATTGTTAGCCTGTTCAAAAAGAGTTTCAAGCGGAGGGTACTTGCTGCGGTCGGAGAATGACCATTCAGGATGCAGCTTCAGTTCATCCCAGCGCTCATTGGCAGGCTCCCAAGGCTTAAAAAATGCCACCGGATCACCGGTATGAAATGCCACCGGTATGCCAAGCTTCTCGGCCCGCTCCCATATCGGAAACAGGCGGGTATCGTCAATTGCAATCAGCTTACCTTCAAAGTCTCTGGCGACAAGCCCCAGTTGCTTAAGATTTTTTAAAGCAATGGCTCCGGCATTAACAGCTTTTTCGAGCATATCAGGAGCTTTGTTAAAAAACTCAGGATCAGTTTCTGCCAGCGACCAGTCATAAGTATAATGTAGTGCCAGACGATTTGGATAGGGCTTTATTGAATCAAGTATCTCGTAAAATGCTTTATCCCCGACATACAGATTTGGGTCCGATCCGGCTATTGATGCAATAACAACGGCGTACCGTATGCTGTTCTCTTCCATAGCCTGTAATGCCTTTTTCACTTTTCCGGGTGTAAGATGGATGTGTGCGTCAATTACGCGACCGCCTGCCGGTTTGTTTCCTGATCCTGCCTGGCCTGATCTGCATTGTGCCAGACCTGTTAATGTAATAGCTCCTGCAGCTATACTTGCTTTCCTGATAAATTCTCTTCTTGTTACCATTATTTCTTTTTAATTCCCCAAAGTTCCAAAAATATCCGAACGGCGGTCTTTACGCCACGTACTCTTCCATACTCCCCGGCCTGCATTGCCAATCCAGTCCCATGGAGGGTTGAAGTTTAAATCGATATTTGCAGTAATGAGAGTTCCCTGAGTTCCGCTCTCACCGAGAATATCTCCGGCAGGATTAACTATAAGGCTGTGGCCATCGAAGATAGAGGTTACAAAATAGACACCATTGTCAGCTGCCCGGATTCTTGGGGTAATTTTCCACAGATCTGTTCCCCGAACATCTCCCCAAACCGGACAAAACAATATCTCTGCTCCGTTAAGTGCCAGTATCCTGGATACTTCAGGGAATGCATTGTCCCAGCAGATCAGGATGCCGATCCTGCCGAAATCGGTTGTAAATACCGGAAGTGAATTCCCTGGTACAGCACCCTGTTCAGTTTCGGCATCGGGCAAATGAACTTTCTCATACACTGCCTCTATTTTCCCCTGGCGGCCATAAAGGGCTGCCACATTCTTAAGTGTATCGCCTGACCAGCTGTATAAGCCCGATACAATGTACATTCCGTACTGTTTCGCTTTTTGAGACATCATTACCGAGGCGCTGCCGCCAAGGGTATTGGACTCTACCTTTGTCATACCTAACCCGGTATTACAGGTGGGCCATCCTTCCGGGAGACAAACAATGGTGCATCCGGCTTTTCCGGCCTCATCGAGCAGATCGCTCATCAGACTGATGTTCTTTTCAACTGTTGGTCCGGGAGGACGGAAGTAAACTGTTCCTACCGTAATATTGCGCGGAGCTTCATCAGGGCAGTTTTCAAGGGAAATATCGTCCCACCAGACTGTTCCGGTGGTCCAGCGGAATTCAAGAGAGATCTCTGCAGAGGTTGCCCCGGGAATTGCCCTGATCTTCTCTGATGCCAGAAACCAACCTTTGTTCTCTTCTGTGATGTCGTAAATGAAGTTATAACCAACCATTTCTTTCTCCTTAAGCCACCTGATCCGTATCATTACAGATTTATTAACCGACTTAACCTTATCTGTCCTGAACCGGGCAGAAAAGAGATAGCTCTTTCCTCCTGTAACTGCTACCGTTTGTACTGCTCTGCCATGGCAATTTGGATTATTGCTTTCCATCTTCAGTCCGGTTTTACCGCTGTAACGGATATCGGAAGCGATAGTAGTAACAGGCATCATTGAGGCTATCGGACCTGTTATGATCCACTTTTCCGGAGTTACTGATGAGGATTCGAATCCGGGGTTCAATACCTGACTGGCTGCCTCGTTACCGGTGCAAAGCACCAGAAACAGGGCAAGACCCATTAACAAGCGAAAATAATCTGATGATTTTTTCATATTTTTCAATTTGATCTATTTGTCCACAAAGGGGTAATATGTTCTGTTTTCTGTTGATGATCATGTCATAGAAACCTATTCGGTTATAATATTAACACTCAGTAAAAGCAAATAAATGATATAATTACCTTGAATCATTTTATTGTCCTGAGTTTGCTTTTCCTGGATTTTTTGAAATCCTGAATCAGCGGGCAACAGAACCTGCGTTTTGTTTCCAAAACAAATATATCAATATATTTTTACTTGGAAGGATTAATTAAGATGCAGGCTGACAGTTGGTATGTTAACTGATGTTAATTATTATTTATTGAGTGCCCTTTAGTTTTATTTTGATAATTTTGCGGTGGATATTTTATTAAATAGTGAATATTGAATAGTTTACAGAGATGAAGAAAACGCTTGTTATCACAGGGATTGTAGTTGTTGGTACGTTCATTTTATTGTATGTCTTCAACAGGATGACATCAAAAAAAGGGCCGGTTGATCTATTCACGGAGGTTAAGAGTGGTGAGTTTGAAATAGCGTTAACCGCTACAGGTGAGTTGATTTCTGAAAAATCTGTTGACATCAAAGGGCCGGAGTTCGGACAAGGCAGGGATATCAGGTCGATGAACATAAAGATACAGGATCTTATTCCTGAAGGAACTATGGTAAATGAGGGAGATTATGTTGCAACCCTTGACAGGACAGGGCTTAATAATAGTCTGAAAGATGAGATGGAAAGACTAATCACCTTAAGGACTAACCTTGAATTGAAATTACTGGACAGTGCAGTGGTTCTCAGTGGCTTCAGGGATGAGATAAGAAACCAGCAGTATATAGTTGAGGAGGCGGCAATGACTCTTCACAATTCCAAGTATGAATCTCTTCCCATTATACGGCAGGCAGAGATAGAACTTGATAAGTCTCAGCGTGTACTTGAGCAGAGGGAGAGAAGTTATACCCGCAGGCTGGCTCAGAACAAGACAGATATATTCAACCAGAACTACTGGATTTCACGTGTAGCAAAAAGAGTAAATGATCTGGAGGAGGTTCTTTCAGGGTTTACCATAACCGCACCTTCGTCAGGTATGATTGTCTATAAAAAAGAGTGGATGGGAAATAAAAGGAAGGTTGGGTCAACAATCAACCCGATGGATCGTGTTGTAGCAACTCTGCCTGATCTGAGATCGATGTTGTCCAGAACGTTTGTAAATGAGATAGATATAAATAAGATCAAACCCGGTCAGAGAGCAAACATCACTATTGATGCTTTTCCGGAAAAGTTATTCAGCGGGTTAGTGACATATGTCGCCAACATTGGTGAAAAACTGCCAAATACCGACGATAAGGTTTTCGAAGTGCAGATAAAGATAGATGGTTCTGATCCTTTGCTAAGGCCTTCAATGACAACTGGTAACAAGATAGAAATCAAAATTTTTGAGTCGGCGGTTTATGTTCCTATTGAATGTGTTCAGGCCGGAGTCGACAGTATAACTTATGTATATACAAAAAATGGTCTCAAACAGATAGTTCTTCTGGGAGAATCGAATGAAAAAAATGTTATTATTGAAAAAGGGCTGAAGGCAGGGACAATGCTCTATCGTAATAATCCCGGAAAGCCGGAAAGCTTCAGGTTAAGCGGAGCAGACATTATTCCTGTTATGAAAGAGCGTGAAAAGGCAAGGAAAGCTGTGTGGGAAAAATACAGGAAGAAGATTGTGGCTCTTTAGCTTGGTTCTACGTGAATGGTCACAGTAAGGTTTTTATAGGTCTTTATCAGCTCATTCTCGATTTTGTCGCAATAGGCGTGGGCACTTCCAACCGATACATCTTCAGGTATCAGAATATGAAGATCAATAAAGCGGTAGTTTCCGGCTAACCGTGTACGCAGATCATGATAACTGACCTCCAGCAGATTTAAAGTTTTCTCAAGTTCTGAAATCTCTTCATCAGGCCAGGCGGTATCGAGAAGAGGAGTGAAGGCTCTTTTCAGCAGATGATACGATTCGGAGATAATGAATAAAGCAACAATTATTGCTACAACCGGATCGAGCCAGTTAATTCCTGTAATTATAATAAGACCAAGACCTACAGCTACTCCGAGAGAGGTATAAACGTCTGTTTTAAGATGAAGGGCATCAGCTTCGAGGGCCATAGAATTTGTTTCTCGGGCTACTTTGTACAGCCTTCGTGAGACAAAAAAGTTAACTATAGCAGAGATCAGCATCACAACAGAACCCAAGCCAATTGCATTAAGTTCGATGGACTCACCAAAGAGTTTTCTGACAGCTTCATAAATAATCCAGATTGCTGCAACAAAAATAAGAAGAGCTTCAATTACTCCTGAAATATTTTCAACCTTTCCATGTCCGTAAGGATGCCTGGTGTCGGGCGGGTTATCAGAAACCCTGACCGAAAGAAAAGCAATAACAGCTGCAATCAGATCCATTGAGGAATGGATAGCTTCAGAAATAATGCTGACCGACCCGCTGATGAGACCAGCGGCTAACTTCATAATAATCAGTAATGTATTGGAGATTATTGACAGACGGGCTATGCTTACTTTAGCATTCATCAGGTTTTCGGTGTATTTAGGAAGAGGTTAGTTATGCGGAGAAGATATTTCAATCAAAACAAATACTCGTTGTAATATAATTGACAGTTAAACAGTTATCAATTCATAGTCCCTTTTTCCCAGACCTATCTTTACGCCATGGTCAAGTCCTGCCTGCCAAAAGGTATCAGGATGTGCCATTTTAAATTTATCTTCCCCTTTATGGTCACCATGGTTATGATCATCGCAGATTTTACTGCCGGCTAATGCAGGGGCTGCCTTTACCATATCGGCACAGGCCTGATCTAGTGCAATAGGATCGAAGGAGGCTGCTATGCCAATATCCGGAACAAGCGGATAATCATTAAAGCCCCAGCAGTCGCAATCGGGAGAGACATTCATGATGAAATTAATATGAAAAGCCGGTTTGTCTTTTACTACCGCCAGAGAATATTCAGCAACTCTTTTGCAGACTGTCTCCGATGAGTTTTGCCATACAACCCTTGCTGAATCATACTGGCAAACAGCAACACATTGTCCGCAGCCAACACATTTGTCATAATCTATACGTGCAATCTTATCAGCTTCAACCTTAATAGCATCGTGGGCGCAGTATTTCTCACAAATTTTGCAACCGGTACAGTTTTCTTCAAATATCTCTGGAGATGCGCCTGAATGAAGAAATAATTTGCCTGGCACTGAGGCACAACCCATTCCCAGGGTTTTTAAAGCTCCCCCGAATCCGGTCATCTCGTGGCCTTTGAAATGGTTCATGGTAATTATTATGTCTGAACCGGCAATTGCACTTCCAATCTTTGCAGTAGCGCAGTATTCCATATTTAATTCAATCTCATGGAAGTCGTTGCCTCTTATCCCGTCAGCAATAATTACCTGACAATCAGTGGCAAGAGGGTTATATCCATTCTCAAAAGCCACCTCAAGATGTGATGGAGCATTCGACCGCCTTCCATGATAAAGGGTATTGCAGTCGGTAAGGAACGGTATTGCTCCCTTTGCTTTTAATATTTTCACAATCCGGGCTGAGTAGTTTGGTCTGAGATAGGCCATGTTCCCCGGTTCTCCGAAATGGATTTTAATTGCGACTAATTTATTATGGAAATCAATTTTTTCGATGCCGGCTTTAACAACGAGAGTCTCAAGTTTTTTTAAAAGATTCTGTGATGGTTTTGCCCTTAGATTTGTAAAATAGACTTTAGATCCTGACATGTTTTATGTTTTTCTATACAGATAATATTTTTGCCAATTCCACAAGGTTGTGGTTAACATCTTTATGAAGTTTAACTGCTCTGCGGAAAGGAACGAGAGTGATCTCTCCATTCATTATTCCAACCATAACACTTTTCTGGTCATCGATAAGAGCCTCAACAGCAGCATGTCCCAACCGGCTTGCATTAACTCTGTCAATCGCTGAAGGAGATCCGCCGCGCTGGAGATGGCCGAGGACTGAAACTCTTACGTCGTAATCCTTGAAATCGTTCTTTACTTTCTCGGCAATAGCAAATGCACCGCCCTCCTCGTGACCTTCAGCAACAATAATGATATTGCTCGATTTTGCACGGGAGTTGCCTGCTTCAATAAGCGCTTTTACGTTCTGTTCTGCTCCCTTTGTTTCAGGGATAATGATTGCCTCCGCACCTGTTGCTATTCCGCTGTAAAGAGCGATAAACCCTGCCTCTGCACCCATCACTTCAACAAAAAACATCCTGTTGTGTGCGCTCGCAGTGTCTCTTATCTTATCAACAGCTTCAATAACAGTGTTAAGAGCTGTATCGTAACCAATTGTATAATCGGTACCGTAAATGTCATTATCAATTGTTCCGGGGATCCCCACGAAAGGAATATCAAACTCCTCATTGAATATTCTTGCACCTGTAAACGATCCGTCACCACCTATCACAACCACACCGTCTATCTGTGCCTCCTTCAGATTATTGTATGCCTGAAGCCTTCCTTCAGGAGTCCTGAATCCTTCACATCTTGCCGTCTTTAGAATTGTTCCGCCTTTCTGGATAATATCGCTTACACTATTAGACTGAAGTGGTTTGAAATTTGCATCTATCATCCCCTGGTATCCCTGACGGATTCCTATTACTTCCAGTCCGTTAAAAACAGCTGTTCTCGTTACTGCCCTGATAGCAGCATTCATTCCGGGTGCATCTCCTCCGGATGTAAGCACGCCGATTCTCTTAACTTTTGCCATAATTTTATTTTGTAAAATAAGCCAACAAAGGTAATATTTTTATTGCTGCCCTACAAATAACGGAACTTTGCTGAAGTCAGATATTTGAAATGATGTCGCGTATATTTTCAATCAGCCATTTGGGAGTGGATGTAGCACCACAGATCCCAACGGAGTTTTTGCCGGTAAACCATGACTTGTCGAGTTCTTCAGGGGATGCGACAAAATGGGTGTCTTTATTAATCGTTTTGCAAATCGAATAGAGCATTTTGCCATTTGAACTTTCTCTTCCACTTACAAAAACGATAGTATCGTGCTTTCGTGCAAACGCTTTAAGATTAGGCTCCCTGTTTGAAACCTGCCCGCATATTGTTTTATTGATAATAAGATTCTTTTCTGTATCTGAGATTCCGTTTTCCTTCATCCTGGAACATAGAATATCCGTGAAGTTATTATAGTCCTTTACACTCATTGTTGTCTGCGAAAAAAGATATACCGGTTTTGTTACATCAATTTTCCCGAGATCTTCAGGTCCGGCAACCAGAATTCCTTCATTATTGGTTTGCCCCAGCAATCCGACTACCTCTGCGTGTCCGGGCTTTCCGAATATCACCACCTGGCCGTTTCCCTCCTTTGTTCTGAGCCAGGTCTGCTTAATCTTTGACTGCAACCTTTTCACAATGGGACAAGTAGCTTCAATTATTGTGATATTATTATTATCTGCAGTCTGGTACGTTTCAGGTGGCTCCCCGTGGGCCCTTATAAGAACCTTACAGTTTTTCAGATTTCTGAATTTATCATGATCTATTGACGTGAGCCCCAGTGATGAAAGACGCTCCACTTCCTTATCATTATGAACAATGGGACCAAGAGAAAACACTTTTTCTCCTTTTAAAAGAGCCTTTTCTGCAATTTCAACTGCATTTTCAACTCCAAAACAAAACCCCGACTGGCTATCAATCTCAACAACCATCTCTCTTTTTTTCAATTAACTTTTTAACCCACGACATCTGTTCCCCAACATTCATTCTGCTGTTATCGAGTATTACAGCATCATCAGCTCTTCTGAGCGGACTGATATCCCTGTTCTCATCAGCGATATCGCGTGCTATAATATTTCTCTTGATCTCTTCAAAATCAATTAATATACCTTTCTCTTTCAGTTCATCGAATCTTCTTTTAGCCCTTATGTCAGCAGTGGCTGTCATGAAGATCTTTATATCTGCATCAGGAAATACTACAGTCCCGATATCCCTTCCGTCCATTACAATTCCCCTTGAAGCACCAATCTCTCTTTGCAACTCAACCAACCTCGATCGAACTTCCGGTACCTGGCTTATCCTGCTGACATGTGCACTTACTTCCATACTCCTGATCTCAGTTTCGACATTCTCGGAGTTGAGGAATGTCTCATAAATATTGGTATCTGAATTATAGACAAAGTCAATATTAATATCATTGAGTTCAGAGAGTATCCCTTCGGTATTCACTCCTCCGTTCCCAATAAAATTTCTTCTCATGCAGTAGAGAGTAACCGTACGGTACATTGCTCCGCTGTCGATGTATATGTAGTTTAATTCTTCCGCAATAGCCCTGGCAAAAGTGCTCTTACCACACGATGAGTATCCGTCAATTGCAATAATAAGTTTATTCTTCATAATTTTTTAAACCGGATTATACCCTGCAAAATTCCCTCAGGGTTAAGGGATTATAAATGTTTAACTGCGATATCTTTTATAAATCTTATCTGGTCTTATAACCAGGGAAACATGGCTTGATGATCCTGCAAGATGGAAGGTGGCTCGTCCGAATTCCACATTCATCCAGGAAGTATTTATCCCGAATCCCCAGGAAAATCCTACAGTTGAGACTTTTGAATCAACCTTCAGTTCGCTTCTACGCTGGTAGTTATACCCGCCTGAGAAATAAAAATTTTTATGAGGGATCAGTTCAGCTCCAATAATAACATGCCTCATCATGTTCTCAAGAAATTCCTTAGAGGCCGGAATATCTGTAGCGGATGAGGCAGGCGCCGTGTACTGGTGGGTGAGATTGAACTTTTCAAGATGTCTGAGAGTCAGGGAGAATCGGAATGGTGCGTGGGCCAGCCTTCTGGAGAGGCCCGCCTGAATCTCAAACGGCAGCTTCTGACGGGTCTCTCCGGCGTATGTTGTAACCTGGTATCCGGCATTTTTAATCACCATGCCTGCTGAAAAAAGATTACTTCGATTGTGCCACGATGCCCCCAGATCAAACGCAAATCCGAAAGAGGTATACTTTTCAAGATTGGATAATACAGGTTTGAAGTTCACCCCTATAGAGAAAAGTGAATCAATTTCACGCGAATAAATCATTGAAAAGGCATATTCCGCAGCATTGAACTTGCCTGTAATGACTCCCGAAGGATCAGTCTCGGTAAATGACCCGTAATTCAGATAGGTAACACCGGCAGCAAAATTGCCGGCTCCCGCACATGATCCGGAGTACATTGCCAGTCCGTAATTGATTCCGGCAAAATAATTTACATAGTTCAGTGCCAGGGACTTATTCATTTCCTTATTCAGCAGGGCCGGATTGTGATATGCGAGATTCAGATTATTTCCGGGCAGTGAAACATTCGTACCCCCAAGTGAAGAGATGAGTCCGGAATGAGTGAGGTTTAAAAATTCATATACATTATCGCCTCCTGTCTGGGAAAAAGCAGGCGCCATCATAATGCTGAAGAAGAGAATATTCAGAACCTTTTTCCTCATGGTTATTAATGAATGACAAATATACTATGTTTTATTTAAACAGTTAAGCTGTTTTTCCTGTAAGAGCCAGCGCATCATCAAGGCTCTTAGACCTGCTGTTCATTTGCGACATGAAAAGTCCGGCAATGACAACAGCCATTCCAATGACATTCTGCAGGGTCAGTTTTTCTCCAAGTAAAATGAATGAGAAGAGTGCTGTGAAAACCGGTATACAATTTGTAAAGACATTTGCCTTCAGTATTCCAATATTCCTTACCGAATATGCAAAGAGGATGAATGCACCGCATGATGCAAAAGCAGCAAGCTCGAGTATCGGAAGGAACATCCGGAAAGTGAAAGGGGTATTTAAGAAATTGGTGAAATCTGAAATCAGGAAAATGGGAAGGAAAAGGGTTGCCCCGATAAGGTTCTGAACATTTACAATATAAACAGGGCTGTATGATCCTACCAGACGGCTGAGTGTCAGATTGTATCCTACTGCTGAAAGAACTGCTACCAGTAAAAGTGCCAGTCCTTTAATATTATATGAAAAGCCTCCGTCCCTGTTAATGATGAATATAAGCACTCCGATAAATGAGAGGATAATTCCGGCATAATTTATCACTTTAAGCTTCTCCCTGAAAATCAGCCAGGCCCCAATTGTAGCAAATACGGGTATTGTTGATATCAAAACTGAACAGACTGTTGCCGATACATAGGTGAGTCCGAAACTCTCGCCAAGGAAGTAGAGGAAGGGCTCAAACACTGCCAGCATCACAAAAAGCTTAAGGTCGCCTTTTTTTATCTTCATAAAGCTTTTTGTAACAATCAGGTATGTTGTAAGCAGAATGACTGAAAATAAAAGTCTGATAAAAACTATTGTGATTGGGGGGAATGTCTGATTGGCAATCTTGAACCAGATGAATGAAAAGGCCCAGAAGATCATCGCCAAAACTAAGGCTATATAAGTTTTTACTCTGTTACTCAATGTTTTATCTTTTGATTATATGCTTATTTTCGAGAGGCGAATTTAATTTTTATATTTCTATTTCTTGTACAGTTCTGAAAAATAGTTAGGGAGGAGATCTCCCTGGTAGCCTCCGGATTCGACCATCTTTTTATTTTCATACCTGCAATTTCAATAAACCTCAGGATTATAAGCAGTTGTATTCCTGATTGATTTCGAATATGTGATAATTTTGATTTTTTTCAGATTTGATTGTGAACCATTAATTATTATATTTGCCGCCGTATAGGATGGAAAATTGATTATTTATCCTATTAACCTGTTAAGTATAAGTTAAATAACTAATACCATAGTTAAATGAAAATCCTGGTTTGTATCAGTAATGTTCCCGACACAACGACAAAGATTAAATTTGCCGGTGGAAATAGTTCAATTGACACTACCGGTGTTCAATGGGTTATTAATCCGTGGGACGAATTATCTCTCACCCGTGCCCTTGAACTTAAGGACGATGCAGCAACCGGCATAAAATCAGTCACTGTGATCCACGTTGGTAATGCTGCCTCAGAACCCACAATCCGTAAAGCTCTTGCTATCGGAGCCGATGATGGCATAAGGGTCAATGCTGAATCGCCTGATGCTTGGTATGTTGCATCTCAGATTGCAGAGGTAGTTAAAAATGATCAGTTCGACATCATCTTGTGCGGTATCGAATCAAGCGATTATAACGGTTCAGTGGTAGGTGGAATGGTTGCGGAATTTCTTGGGATCCCTTCCGTTTCAGCTGTTTCAGGAATAAATATTGAAAACGGACAACCGGTTCTTACCCGTGAAATAGATGGAGGGAAAGAGATAATTGCACTCTCCGCTCCGTTTGTTGCCATTGTTCAGAAGGGTATTGCCAAAGAGCCCCGGATAGCTGCTATGCGTGGTATTATGATGGCCAGATCGAAACCTGTTAAACTGATCGATCCGGTTGCGGTGGAACCTCTGACGCTGATCTCCGTATTTGAGAAACCGGCTCCGCGTACTGCCTGCAAATATATTGATGCAGACAACGCTGAACAGCTGATTGATCTTCTTCAGAACGAGGCAAAAGTTATCTGATAATTATTTAATAAACAGTAAATTACTACGATATGTCAGTATTAGTATATACCGAGAATTGGGACGGAAAATTCAAGAAACTTTCTTTTGAACTGGTCTCTTATGCAGCAGGCGTTGCCAAATTGCTTAATACAACTGTTGCCGCCGTTTCAATAGGCAGGGTTGAGGAGAATGAATTAAAGAAACTTGGAAATTATGGCGCAGTTAAGATTATCAGTGTCAATAACGACCAGCTGGTTTCTCTTGATAGTCAGGCTTATGCAAGTGTAATCTCTGAAATATCCGTCAAAGAGGGTGCTTCAGTAATTGTATTTGCAAATAATAATACCGGGAAAGCTGTTGCTCCGAGGGTTTCCGTCAGACTGAAAGCAGGTGTGGGGTCAGGTGTGAGCAGGCTTCCTCTCAACGTCGATCCATTTACAGTTTACAAAAGAACCTACTCAGGAAATGCATTCGCACATGTTATTATAAAGTCCGCGGTTAAGATCATCACTCTGGCGCAAAACTCCTTTGATCTGATTGAAACAGCCAATAACGCAACTATTGAGATTCTGAATATCTCTGTTGATCCATCCCTGTTGAAGACATCGGTTAAGGATGTTCAGAAGCAATCGGGCAAAATAGTACTTACAGATGCTGACATTGTTGTCTCCGGCGGAAGAGGAATGAAATCGGCCGATAACTGGTCACCGCTTATTGAACTTGCAACATTACTTGGTGCTGCAACAGCCTGTTCCCGCCCAGTCTCGGATGAAGGGTGGCGCCCTCACGATGAGCACACCGGACAAACAGGTAAAATAATTGCCCCGAACCTCTATATCGCTGTTGGCATATCGGGTGCTACCCAGCACCTTGCCGGAATCAGCTCATCGAAATATATCGTTGCCATAAACAGTGATAAGGATGCCCCTGTTTTTGAAGCGGCACAGTACGGTATTGTCGGCGATGCAATGAAGGTTCTTCCAAAACTTGTTGCTGCTGTCAAAGAAATTAAAAAATAAAGAATCCGGCCCAAAGGCGATAAGAATTCAAATATGGACAAACTTCTGTCATTTGAATGGAACATAACAGGGAAACATATTATCACCGGACTCTTTGTGACTTCGTGGCAAAAAAATATTTTTAATTATCCAGATTTGTAATAATGGTAAAACAGATAGTATTTGCAATTACGCTGCTTGTAACTATTGGAATATTCTCTTATACAGTTAAGAGGATCGTCAGTTTCTTTAAATTTACAAGACCGGCATTTCCCATAAAGGACTTTGGCAAAAGAATCAGTATCATGCTTACTGTTGCCTTCGGTCAGACAAAAATATTCCGGAAGCCGGTATTGGGTTTCTTTCACGCTCTGGTTTTCTGGGGCTTTTGTGTGATACTTTTCGGAAGCCTCGAGATGGTTATCGACGGTTTGACAGGTTCAGAGAGAGTTCTCAGATTTCTTGGTCCGGTATATAATATAATAATAGCCTCAGGAGATCTCTTTGCCCTTCTGGTCGCCATTTCAATAATCATTTTCTTGAGTCGCCGTCTCTTTTTTCATATTAAACGTTTTGAAGGAACTGAAATGAAGAGACGATCGCATACCGATGCAAATATCTCTCTTTCATTTATACTCTTACTGATGGTATCCCTTCTGGCAATGAATGCCGGATATATCGGATACCAGACTATTACTGAAGAACCAATCTATGGGATTTACCCGATCGGAACTCTTCTTTTTAATCTTTTACCTGACCTTTCTGCAGGTGGTTTCAGACTGTTATACGAGGGTTCCTGGTGGACTCATATACTTGGGATATTCCTCTTTGCCAACTATCTTCCATATTCAAAACATTTCCATGTGTTCATGTCTGTGCCGAATGTTTTTCTGTCACGGCTTGAACCTCTCGGTAAGCTTCCCAACATGGATAGTATTACCAGAGAGGTTAAGCTTATGCTCGATCCTGCAACAGCATTTGCAGCTCAGCCTTCAGATGCTCCGGTTGAACGGTTTGGTGTAAAGGATGCGGAAGATGCTTCCTGGAAAAATTACTTTGATTCTCTCGCCTGTACCGAGTGTGGCAGGTGTACATCTGTTTGTCCTGCAAATATTACCGGCAAGAAGCTCTCGCCCAGAAAGGTTATGATGGACCTCCGGGCAAGGATGAAAGAGAAAGGTCCCCTGATGGTTAAGAACGGAAGGGATTTCAGTGATAACAGGTCGCTTCTAAGGGATTATATCTCAGAAGAGGAGATCTGGGCTTGCACTACCTGCAACGCCTGTGCCAAAGAGTGTCCGGTTAATATTAACCAGCCAACGCTGATAGTTGATATACGTCGTTATCTGGTTATGGAGGAAGCTTCTGCTCCGGGCGAACTTAAAGCAGTCTTCAGTAACATTGAAAACAATGGAGCACCTTGGCAATACTCTGCCGAAGAGAGGTTGTCGTGGGCAAGGGATCTGGAGATGAACTTTAAATAAATCACTGCCATTCAACTCTTAAAAGAAAGGGTGGTAAAATTTCCCGTACAGGGGAAAGGCGAAGAAATACTTAATTGAATAACATATAATGGAAACCAGAAAAATTGAAGTCCCGGTAATGGCAGATCTCTTTGCAAAGGGAGAAAAACCGGAATACCTTTTCTGGGTAGGCTGTGCAGGAGCATTTGATGACAGATATAAAAAAGTTGTCAGGGCATTTGCAAAGATCCTTACCCATCTTAATATCAGTTATGCAGTTCTGGGAAAGGAAGAGACCTGCACCGGCGATCCTGCCCGACGGGCCGGAAACGAAATGCTTTATCAGATGCAGGCCTTGCAGTTAATCGAGGTATTCAGAATGTATGAAGTAACAAAGATCATTACCATCTGCCCGCATTGTTTCAATATTTTCAAAAATGAATATCCAGATCTTGGCGGGAAGTATGAGGTTATCAGCTATCTGCAATTCTTAAACAGGAATATGGAAGAGGGTAAGTTAAAGATAGACACCGACTCATTAAAGAATATTTCAGTCACTTATCACGATCCCTGCTACCTCGGAAGAGCCAATGACATATACGAAGAACCTCGTTCCATTCTTAAAAAACTAACCGGGAATCTGGTTGAGATGAAAAGGAACAGAAGCTTTACCTTATGCTGTGGTGCCGGTGGCGGTCAGATGTTTAAAGAGGCTGAGAAGGGCGACAAGGAGATCTTTATTGAAAGAACAGAGGAGGCACTGAATACTGACGCAAAAGTAATAGCAACTGCTTGTCCATTCTGTATGACCATGCTTACTGACGGGCTGAAATATAAAAACAAAGAGACAGAGATAAAAAATCTTGACATTGCTGAACTTATTGCACAATCACTTGAACTATAGATTAATATACATAACTATCTGATAACAATGGAAAACATTAAACTCTTGAAAAGCGGTGAATTTCTTGTAAGCGAAGTTAAATCGAAAGATATTTTCATCCCGGAGGAATTCAATGAAGAACAGAGAATGATTGCGCAGACCTGCAGCGATTTTCTGGAAACCGAAGTCTATCCCAATCTTGAGAAAGTTGAAAAAAGCGACAGGGAGCTGATGAAAATCATGCTTAAAAAATCAGGCGACCTTGGCCTGATGGGGATCTCAATACCTGAAGAACTGGGTGGATTCGGGCAGTCTTTCGTAACACAAATGCTTGTTGCTGAGACAACAGGAGCAGGATATTCATTTTCTGTGGCATATATGGCTCATTGTGGCATTGGCACTTTACCCATTATGTATTACGGAACCAAGG
This sequence comes from uncultured Bacteroidota bacterium, assembly GCA_903824785.1. GTDB lineage: Bacteria > Bacteroidota > Bacteroidia > Bacteroidales > VadinHA17 > LD21. The sequence goes on along the minus strand of CAIJYD010000106.1, from coordinate 1,479 downwards.
ATCAGAGGGAACGTTATGTTACAAAACTGGCTTCCGGAGAATTTATCGGAGCTTACTGCCTTACAGAACCGGGTGCCGGAAGTGATGCTAACTCGGGCAAGACAAATGCCAGGCTTACTGAAGACGGGAAACATTATCTGCTTAACGGACAGAAGATGTGGATCACAAATGCAGGATTTGCCGATACACTGGTAGTATTTGCAAAAATAGATGTCGACAGGGTACTGAGCGCATTTATTGTTGAGAGCAGCTACCAGGGTGTCGTTATCGGTCCTGATGAGCACAAAATGGGCATAAAAGGTTCCTCCACGGCTCAGATCTATTTCAATGATGTTAAGGTTCCTGTCGAAAACCTTCTTGGCAAAAGAGGTGAAGGTTTTAGGATTGCCCTCAGTATCCTTCATATGGGTCGCCTTAAACTTGGAGCCAATGTGCTCGGGGCAGCTAAAAAAGCAATTAACGATACAGTAAAATACGCCAACGAAAGAAAACAATTCGGGGTGCTTATCTCAACATTCGGAGCTTTGAAACATAAAATGGCTCAGCAGGTAATACGTCTTTTCGCTTCAGAGTCAGCTGTTTACAGAGTTAGCAGCGATATCGACACTCTTATAAAGCAGCTGACGGTAGAAGGTGGCGATTATGGAAGAACTTCAATTGAGGCAATAAGCCACTACGCTGTTGAGGCAGCAATTCTGAAAGTGCTTGGTTCCGAGATGCTCGATTTTGTGGCTGATGAGGCGGTGCAGATTCACGGAGGAATGGGCTATTCTGCAGAGATGGCAGTTGAAAGAGGTTATCGCGACTCAAGGATAAACAGGATTTTTGAAGGAACAAATGAGATAAACCGCCTTCTTGTGGTAGATACAGCAATGAAACGTGCCATGAAAGGCGACTTCGATCTTTTCGGAGAGGCGGAAAAACTCTATTCAGACCTTGCGAACATTACAGATGGGAAGAGGGCAGGGGAAAGCTTTTTTGAGGAAAAATCGAGATATACCAAAAATTTCAAGAAGGTTATTCTTATCTCTGTTCATGGTGCTTCAAAACGATTCGAAAAGAATCTGATCTACGAGCAGGAGGTTCTCAATAATATCGCTGAGATGATGATGGAAACATATATGTCTGAATCACTTGTTCTGCGGGTTGAAAAGATGGAATCCATTAAAGGAGAGGTGTCGCTGTATAAAGATATGGTTGATGTAAACCTGTTCGACACTGCCGCTATTGTCAGAAAATCTGCTCTTGAGGCAATCAGTGCATTCTGCTCACCCGAATCGTGCCCGGTTCTGATTGAGGCAGTAGAAAATCTTACCAGGGTGGAATGTGTAAATGTTAAAGATGCCAGACGGAGAATTGCCGGTAAACTGATAGAAGATAATTCGTACAAATTCTGATATTAACCTGTTTCAGACAGAAGAGGCTTTGCCGCACGGCAAACCCTCTTCTTATTTTTATTATATTTTATCTCCTTTTTAT
>CAIJYD010000105.1 GCA_903824785.1 uncultured Bacteroidota bacterium | reverse complement strand
CGATGTTATGCCAAGGAAAATATTATGTAAAGTAACTGCCTATACAGATGATATTTCAATGAACTCATTCAATTTTTACTTTGCATAATATACTCCACATTTTTAAATGTTCCTCTTCAACCAGTTCAGTAAATCTTCCTTTTCCTTATGACTATACTTTACTGAAGTGCTGAAGGATGCACTGTTTTCGGTAATGTATTTCCTTTTTATGTCAGGATTCGTTTTAGCATAAATCTCTGTTGTTGTTATCGAGGCATGTCCAAGAAAATCTCTGATATAAATCAAATTGACACCTGCCTCAAGCAGATGCATTGCCTTACTGTGTCTGAAGGAATGGCTGGAGATTTTCTTCCTGTAATAATCAGGATGGATTTTCCTGCCCATTTCAACATACTTGCTAATGATGAACTGAATTCCTGCACGGGTTAGAACTTCATGGCGGTTGTTTGTAAACAGAAGTTCATGTTCTCCTTCTATGTTATACGCCATCATATAATTTTTGGAGATATCCGCTACGTCATGGCTGATGGGGACAAGTCTAGACTTATTCCCTTTCCCATGAAGTTCCACAGATGGTGTGTTCCCAAATTTTATCTGCGGCCGAGTCAATTCAAGCAGTTCCTGTACTCTGGCTCCGGTTTCGTAAAGAAGGATCATTATTGTTAAATCACGTACTCCTTTTTTACCCTTAGTATCAGGAAGGGAAAAGAGCAGCTGGGCTTCTTCTAAACTCAAGTAAGTTACCGGTGCCTCCGGTGTTTTCTTATACGGTATTGCAATTATAGAAGCGCAGCGTTCAAAACAGGAGAGTTCCTTTTTCTGAAGATATTTACAAAAAGAATGGATCGCAGCCAGTCTCTGATTCCGGCTGGAAACACTGACTTTTCTTATTTCTTCCAGATAAAGCAGGAATGCTTCTATCTTATCGGCTGTAAAAACCTCAAGAATTACTTTTTCCGGTTTAATGCCGTACTGGCTTTCCATAAAAGTTAGCAACTGTACAAATGTGTCACGGTAAGATTTTCCCGTATTCGGGGATACTCCCACGTGCAGAGGCAGATATTCTCCGAAATATTTTGTGATGTAATAGGGGAACTCATTCATTTATATCACCTGCTTTCGGGAATAGATTCGGCGCATATTTACCCGACATCTTTGTAATCGAATTGAAATGCTCTTCCAAGAGGCGGAGATAGTACTCAGTCTCTGTGATGTGCTTATGCCCAAGATATGTGGACAACAGCGGTAACGACGTATAAAGATCATAACCTTTTTTCATCATTGTCTCCAGAGCCCTTACACAAAAGGTATGGCGCAAATCGTGTATCCGCTGCGTCTGTCCACCTTTTCTTTTTGGAATCTCTGCTTTTTCCAACATCCTTTTGTATATGCGATATATTTTCTCATCAGAGAAACATCCACCATTTTTATTTTGGAACATAAAGGCGTCCGATTCACAACCGATGCAATACTCGTTATGATATGTCGAAAGCTGTTTGCGCATGGATTCTGATACGACAACCATACGGCTGATATGATTTTTGCCATCCATGATCCGTATTATCCCTGTCGTTAAATCTATATCGCCTATAAGCAGATGCTGTGCTTCTGACTTCCTTAATCCACAGCTGTAATAAAGTGAAAACAGCTCTGTAAAGGTAGCGACATCATACCTGCTCTTTTCAGTCTTCAGTTCTTCTTTCAGAACTGAAAAAAAACTCTGTATCTCTTCTTCTGAAAAAATATATGGAATAAAATCACTTTTAAATACGCCTCTTGCCGGGTCACCAAGATAAATGTTTTCATGCCCAGAATTAATCAGGTATTTCGAGAATCCATTTATGGCGCACATTCTTTTGCCTTGATTTGATTTTTTCTCATTTTCCTTGTGGGCTGTCCACAGTTCATACATTTCTTCCGTGATTTTCGGTTCGGTATATCCATGCTTAAGGAAAAAGATATCCATTTCCCTGAGCCGGTAAACAATTTGCGTACCATAGTCGTATCCAAGTCCCCGTTGATAATTGATATATTCCGGGAGTATGTCTTTGAACGGCCCGATGAACTCAGGTATTTTACAGTACATCTGGCACCTCCAGGGATAGTTCTTTCAAATTGGTTTCATCAACCGTGAGATATATTTCAGTAGTGCGAGTACTTGAATGGCCCATGATATTCGATATGGCACTTAAGGGGACATTTTCATTCATCAGGCTTGTTGCCAGGCTGTG
>CAIJYD010000104.1 GCA_903824785.1 uncultured Bacteroidota bacterium | reverse complement strand
TGTCAAAATCGGAGCAGAATGCAAAAATGAAACTGAAAACTCATCCTGAAAACTGACTCGTGAACCACCGGCTAAAAAAACACTGGCTAAAAAATCAAATTTTATGCTTAATTTTAGGTTTGTGAATAAATCAGGTTAAATCAGACTTATCCTTAATACTTTTTCACTTCTGACATGATAAATATAAACGAAACAGCTGAAACCACTGATTTTCTTATACCAAAAGAAAGCAAAGAAACGGGTTAAGATCAGCCGGGCTCTCCGGTGAAGGCTTGCAACAGTATCATTTTTCATCTGCTTTGGTTAACTGACAGCTTTTTACTAATTTTCGGTTGCAATGAAAACTAAGATCATTCAGAATTAACAGATGACATTTTCACTGGCCCGAGAAACAGGAATTTTAAATTTCTCAATTTATGAAAACTCTTCTGTCTGCTATTGTTTTTTATCTGCTGGCAATTATTTGTCAGGGGCAGAATATGGATAAGCTCGATAGCCTGAAAACCAGACTTTCCAGAGAAAAGAGCGATACAGGAAAAGTGATTCTATACTACAGGATAGCATACGAACTTCAGTTTTCTGATCCTGATCAGTCACTGGTTTATGCACAAAAAGCTCTGGCTGAGGCTGAAAAACTAAAATATGAAAAGGGGGTTGGGAATTCTCTTATCCAGCTGGGAAATATTGAACAGATAAAAGGCAACTATGCTGATGCAGAGAAGTTCAATATGAGGGCACTTGCCATTCTCACAAGAGTGAATGACATGACAGGTATTGCAATATGTTATAATAACCTTGGTATTCTTGCTCATAACAGCAATGACTACTCCAAAGCTGTTGAGTTTTACAACAAAGCCCTGAAGATCAATAACCTGACAGGACGTAAATCCGGTCAGGCCTCATCTTTATTCTGTATTGGAACCGTTTATGAGAACCAGATGAAATATGACAGCGCCCTCAACTATTACCTTAAAGCTCTGGCTATAAGCGAAAGTATTGCAGATACGAGGCTTATGGCAATAGGAAAAACAAGTCTCTCGAATATTTACTTTATGATGGGAAATTATATTAAGTCGATGGAATATAATGAAGAAGCTATTACCCTTTTTGAAAAAACAGGAAATAACCAGGGACTTCTCAAAGTGTACACTTCACTGGGACAGACAGCCGAACGAATCGACAGCTCATCTCTTGCAATATGGTTCTACAGACAGGCACTTAAAATCAGCTCAGCCATTCAGAGTCCTGTTGATCAGGCTATTATCTGTTTTTCTCTCGGACAGTTATTTGAGAATGGGGGGAAAACAGATTCTGCGAAGTTAAATTATGAAAAATCACAGATCCTCTTCCGGGCAACAGATAATAGGGAGAATGAATCATTATCGCTGGTTGCCCTGGCTCGATTAAAGAATTATAATAACGACTACTCCGGGGCAATAAAAATGCTTGATGAGGCTTTGAAAATGGCCCTGGAGATAAATTCTTCATCGGCACTCACGGAGATATATCGTGAAATGGCAATGACTTATGCCGGACTAAAAGATTTCAAAAAAGCTTTTTCGTCCATTAACAGATATTCTGCAATAAAAGATTCAATGATGAGTGTTGAAAAACAGAGGCAGATAATTGAGATCCAGACACAGTATGAGACGGAGAAGAAAGAGAAGGAGAATGTTATTCTGCGCAAGGACCAGCAGATTTTGCAAACTACACGCAACTCTCTCATTATAGGGGCATTACTATTGCTTGTTATTGTTGTTCTTATTTTCCGGAGTCTTTCCATTAAAAAGAGAGATAACCAGCTGCTACGCCGGCAGAAAAAGGAGATTGAACGTCAGAAAGAGATTTTAGAGATTCAGAAAACATCAATTACCGACAGTATAAGGTATGCCCGAAGAATTCAATCAGCCATGCTTCCTCCGGATGAATTAATGGAACAGTATCTGCCCTATTCGTTTATCCTTTATCTGCCACGCGATATTGTCAGCGGAGATTTTTACTGGATAAGGCATTTAAGCGAAACAAGAGTTATGATCTGTGTGGCAGACTGCACCGGCCATGGAGTACCAGGAGCTTTTATGAGTATGCTGGGAATGTCGCTTCTGAACGATATTACAAATCTCAATCAGGCGCAGATAATAACGGGTTCATTCACCCCCGGAGATATACTTAACGAGCTCCGTGAACGTATAAAAAGCTCGCTGCGGCAAACAGGGAAAGAGGGTGAAGCGAGAGACGGGATGGATATATCGTTGTGCCTCCTTGAGACGGATCTCGGCAGACTAAAATATTCAGGGGCGAATAATTCAATCTATATTGTTAATAATAATGAACTTACAGAGCTGAAGGCTACCCGGAATCCTATCGGGATCTATCTGAATGAGAAAAGCTTTGCAGACAATATGGTTGAAATTGTTCCCGGATCAATAATATATATGTTCTCAGACGGCTATTCTGATCAGATTGGGGCAGAAGGCAGTAAGTTCCTATCAAAAAACTTTAAAAAGTTACTGTCAGAAATCAGTCACCTTCCCCCTGCCGGAATAAAAGAGATCCTTCACCAGACACACCTTGACTGGCGTAAGGAAGAGGAGCAGGTTGATGATATTCTTGTTGCAGGATTTCACTTCCCGTTTGAAAGCAGGCAATAATGTTTTTACAGCTTTGTGACTCTGACGCAATTCAGCCGGAAGCTTAATTATTAATCGTTACTTCCCACTTACCCGGTTCGTTTATTACACATTCGAAAATAACATCGAATGAGGCTCTCGATATAGGATTGCTTGTGGTATAACTTATTTTCAGTTCAAAAGGGAAAAAGATATTCTCAATTCCTTGTTTTGGGCCCGATTTATACTGGCTTCCGCTGCTGTTTGCAAGAGTAAAGCCCGACAGGCGCGCATTTATCTGCCCTCCCATAAGAAACCGTACAATTACATCGTTTCCCTCTTCATTGATTTTCCGGAAACTTGAAGTCAGAACACCCTCTTTCCTGGTTACCAGAAATGGAGGAATAAAATCTTTCCCCGTATATTTGTCTTTCTTCCAGTAGCCGGTTACAACCGAATCGCCCCGAAGCAAGAAATAGGTCATTTCGCCCTCTCCGTCTTTTAAACCTTTGTTCCACTGACCTTTATAAACTGATCCTGTTGACGATGTATATGTTCCTTTACCATCCGGCAGACCCTTTACAAATTGTCCTTCATAACGGTCTGCTCCCTGGGATATTCCCTTCCCGTTGGCCAGTCCGTTTTTACACTGACCGGTATATGTTCCGGAGATCTCCGGAAGTAAAACCTTGCATTCACTTTCCTGTGCAAAAACTCTGATTCCTGAAAAAAGAACCACGATCATTAATACTCCTGTAAGAGATTTTTTTAAGTTTTTCATTATACCTGTTTTGATTAAATATACCTTTCCCTGCATTGCATTATCAAATGAACATTTAAAACTGATGATTTATTTACTGAAATCCGTGTTCGCCGGATAGTCGCAAATAACTGATTTTTTGCTCTTTGCCTGAATAAGAATTTACCTGTTAAAATCCTTCTGAAACCAAGTACCATCAATTATTGCAACAAGTAAAATTACATAGGTTTTAAATGAAAAAGAAAGGAATGCCGTTTTAAAATTATATGAGTATCCGAAATCAATATTATTCTAAGAAAAATAGATTATTAGATCCCTAGCAAACGGGGTGACAGTGAATAACACTTTGTCAGCTCCAACGGAGCGTGATAAAAGTCAGGGAAAAACTTACTTTCTATTCCAAAAGTATGACGCCCTTTCAGGGCTCGACTTTTATCGGGTAGTCTACTACCACCGGTTGCACCGGCGGTTATTCATTTTAAGCCACTCCGTGGCTTAAAATATTTAGTGTAAGATTCTATTTCCAATTTTACAAGTATCTGATAATAAATGTTGTAATTAGTAATGGATCCGTCGACAGGCGGTGGAAGGAGGAATCTCAGCTCACATAGAATAACCAAAGACCTTAATCGCATTGTTCCGGATAATCCGTGAAATTTAAATGCGCTGAGCCTGGCCTTGAGTTCAGAAATATTTAAATTATGATGAAAAAATCATATATTTATGGCTGAAAGTATCATATTATAAAACCCGTATTATACACCCAATCAGATGAGAAAACCTTACCTGTGGATCTTTTTCCTTCTTGCAACAACCTTTTGCACGAAGAAAGGCACGGAAAAGAGCGACTGGCTTATTGACGGGCCTTCCTATAAAACAGAAGTGGCAGAAAAGAACGGATATGTTACAATATCCAACGGACTTATTTCCAGAACATTCAGTTTGTCGCCCGATGGTGCCACAACCGGGTTCACAAACATGATGACAGGCAATGAGCTTATCAGAGCAGTTAAGCCTGAGGCAATACTGAAAATAGATGGCAGCACAATAAGTGTAGGAGGCCTGACAGGACAACCTGTAAAAAACTATCTTGCAGAAGAGTTGATAGCCTCTTTGAAAGCCGATTCTCTTTCACCTGTTAAGCTGGAAGGCTACGATACAGGTAATACAGTTGCCCGTTTTGAGTGGAAAAAAAGAGCTGAATGGATGGTCAGGGATATGCCATGGCCACCTCCCGGAAAGAGAATTAATTTCACCTATATCCCAAAAGAAAACACCACCGTTTCGGGCAAGATTAAAATAGTTGTTCATTATGAGATCTATGACGGAATACCGCTTATTTGCAAATGGATTACAGTTACCAATGAATCAACGAATGAGATAAAGATCGACAGTTTTGTCTCGGAGATCCTTGCACTTACTGAGGAAGAGAGTGCCGTCGGTGACAAGAAAGGATTGATCTTACCCAATATTTATGTTGAAACAGATTATGCCTTCGGAGGAAGCATGTCGTCCGAGTCATGCTTTGAGAAGTCAGTATGGTGGGTTGCCGATCCTGAATATAAAACAATCATCAACTACAACCGTGTTCAACCCTCCATGCTCGAATGCCGGCCAATGGCAGGGCCTGACGAAAGAGTTAAACCCGGAAAATCATTTGAAAGCTTCCGGACATGGATCCTTGTTTATGACAGCTGGGATCGTGAAAGAAAAGGGCTGACCCAGAGGAAGATGTACAGAACCATTTCGCCATGGGTAACAGAGAATCCTATCTTCATGCATCTAAGGTATTCTGATGATGAATCTGTCAGAAATGCTGTAGATCAGTGTGCAGAAACCGGGTTCGAAAAGATCATACTCTCTTTTGGCAGCGGATTCGACATTGAGGATACTGCAAGAGCATCACTTGACAGGTATAAAAAGCTTGCAGATTATGCACACAGCAAAGGAATTACACTGGGTGGTTACAGCCTCCTTGCAAGCCGCGCCATCGGGGGAGGAAACGATGTAGTTATGCCTGAAGGCAAACATCCGGCCTTTGGAAACTCGCCCTGTCTTGGCAGCAAGTGGGGGGAGGAATATTTTAAGAAGCTCTACCGTTTTTTTGAATATACAGGATTTGATAATTTTGAACATGACGGATCATATCCGGGTGATGTCTGCATGTCAACCACTCATCCCGGGCATGAAGGACTCGCCGATTCTCAATGGAAGCAATATAAAACTATTACAGATTTTTACAAATGGTGTCGAAGCCGAGGCGTTTACCTGACTGTCCCCGACTGGTATTTTCTTAACGGCAGCAGCAAGTCGGCGATGGGATACCGCGAAACAAACTGGTCACTTCCCCGTCGTCAGCAGGAGATAATTGAGAGACAGAATATCTATGACGGCACCTGGGAAAAAACGCCATCGATGGGCTGGATGTTTGTTCCTCTTGTCGAATATCAGGGAGGCGGCGCGGAAGCTACAATTGAACCTCTGCGCGAACATCTCCCTCATTATGGCCAACGGCTTGCCAACCTCTTTGGAGCCGGTGTTCAGGCGGCATACAGAGGTCCCAGGTTATACGACTCGCCCGAAACGCTTGAGCTTGTCAAAAGATGGGTTACGTTTTATAAAAAACACCGGGTAATTCTCGATTCGGATATTATTCATGTTAAACGTGCTGATGGCCGTGGCCCTGATGCAATTCTTCATGTGAATCCTTCGAATAAAGAGAAGGGCTTCCTCATGGTTTACAACCCTCTTGATCATCCGGTAAAACAAAATTTGACTGTAAACATTTATTATACCGGACTGAAGAAGGTTGCCCTCGTTAGTGAAAATGGCGGTAAACCAAAAAAATATCCGGTAAACCGGAATTATGAGATCACCCTTCCAATTAATATTGAAGCAAACAGCCAGTCGGGATATTTACTTGAATAGCCATTAAAGAAGAATGATTCGAATAATAATATGGGCCCGGCCATTCTCACGGTATCTGTTGGTTGCCTGGACATTAACGATAATAACCGTATCTTCAATACCTTCATTGCCCACACTGAAGATCCATACTGCCAATTCTGAGTTCCGGCTCGACTATGTTTTTCATTTCTGCGAATATGGGCTTCTGGCATTTCTTGGTTTTCTCTCCTTTGCCGGAGATGAGTTCCGTCCCGGCTTCAGAAAGTTCATCATCATAACTGTTTATCTTTTAGCTTTTGCTGTTCTGGATGAGTTCCATCAGAAGCTTATCCCCGGGAGGTCGTTCAACCATAAGGATATCTGGAGTAATATTACAGGTATTCTTACCGCCATGCTCTTCTGTATGGCCCTGTTCAGAACGATGGCAGAGAAGAGCGGAAAAATTCATCAGGGATAATATAAAAGAAGTCACTGTTCCGGAAAATAATAAAGTAAAATGCTCAAATCCTTCCTCTACCATAATCTTACTGAAGCCGGCTGCGATGAGGCAGGAAGAGGATGTCTTGCAGGGCCTGTCTTTGCCGCAGCGGTTATTCTTCCAAAGAATTTTAAACATGCTGTTCTTAACGATTCGAAAAAACTTACAGCCCGGCAAAGAGCTTCTCTAAAGGACGAAATAATAAATTCGGCTATTGCCTGGAAAGTGGCATCAGTTGATAACAATGAAATTGATGAGATGAACATCCTCAGGGCCTCAATCAAAGCAATGCACATCGCAATTGAAGGCCTGAAGAGAGAACCACAGTTTCTGCTTATTGACGGAAACAGGTTCTATCCTTATAAAACTATTCCACATAAGACAATTATTAAGGGTGACGGAATATTTTTTTCAATAGCAGCTGCTTCTGTTCTGGCAAAAACATTCCGCGACGAATATATGGAAGAGCTTCATAATAAGTTCCCTGAATATGGCTGGAATAAGAATAAAGGTTATCCGACCTCCTTCCACAGAGCTGCCATCAATAAGTATGGAATAACCGAATATCATAGAAAGTCTTTCCACCTTTTCGATACTCAGATGAAAATTGAATTCTGAATATTTCATTCTTGATTAATAAGATTATCTTTGTGCATTAATTTAAAATCAATCTAAATAAGTTCTATATTATGAAAAAATTGTTTGCGATTTTATCTATCCTTATTCTCAGTTTTAGTCTGAAAGTAAAAGCTGACGAGGGAATGTGGCTCTTGCCGCTTATTGAAAAAATGAACATGGGTAAAATGACAGAACTGGGTCTGAAGCTCTCTGCAGAAGATATCTACAGCCTCAACAAAACCTGTGTTAAAGATGCAGTTGTAATATTCGGAGGTGGTTGTACCGGAGAGCTGGTCTCTTCGCAGGGGCTTATCCTCACGAATCACCATTGCGGATATGGTTCCATACAGGCCCATAGTTCAGTTGAGCATGATTATCTGCGTGATGGATTCTGGGCAATGTCGAAAGCTGAAGAGTTATCGAACCCAAACCTGTCAGTAACATTTCTTATCAGAATTGAAGATGTTACCACTCAGATCCTTGCAAATGTAAAACAGGATATGACTGAATCCCAACGCACTACCGCAATAAACGAAGCAAGGCAGAGTATTGAAAAGAAGGCATCAGAAGGAAATAGCTACAGAGCACAGGTCGGAAGTTTCTACGGAGGAAATTATTTTTATCTTCTTGTTTATGAAAGATATAATGATGTTCGTCTTGTTGGAGCGCCTCCTTCATCCATCGGAAAGTTTGGCTCTGATACCGACAATTGGGAATGGCCCCGCCATACAGGTGATTTCAGTGTTTTCCGTGTTTATTCCGCACCTGATGGCAAACCTGCAGCTTATGCAAAAGAGAATATTCCATTGAAGCCAAAACATTATCTCCCTGTTTCGATTAAAGATCTGAACACGGGCGACTTTGCAATGATCCTCGGATACCCCGGGAGAACAAGCAGATATATGACCTCATTTGAAATAAATGAACAGCTTCAGATAACTCATCCCGACAGGATAAAGATCCGTGGCGTAAAACAGGATGCATGGATGAGTGACATGAAAGTCGATCAGAAGGTAAATATTCAGTATTCTGCAAAATATTTTGGTTCGTCAAATTACTGGAAATATTCCATCGGTCAGAAGGGTGGCCTTGAACGCCTTAATGTAAAAGCAAAGAAAGAGGAGATTGAAAACCAGTTTAACAAATGGGTTGTTGGCAGTTCCGACAGAAAAGCCAGATATGGTGAAGCCCTTAATATGATCAAAACTTCCATTGAAGGCAGAGCGGAATATTATAATGCTCTTCAGTATGTCAGTGAATGTCTTCAGGGATGCGAACTGCTTACAATGAACCGTGGCGCTACAGCGCTGATTACTGCAATCAAGTCGGGCGATAATCAAAAAATCAAAGATGCGGCAGCTCAGATTAAAAATAACGCAGATAATTTTTATAAAGATTATAATGCGTCAACCGATAACAAATCAATGAAAGCAATGCTGAAGCTTTACAGAGCTGATGTTCCTGCTAAGTTCCATCCTGATTTTTTTGCCTCTGTTGTTGATAAAAAATATAAAGGCGACATTGATAAGTATGTAGATGATCTGTTTGCAAAATCTCTCTTTGCCAGTGAAACAAAGCTGAACGCTTTCCTGAACAAGCCTGTGCTTAAATCAATTGAAAACGATCCGGTTTACATTACGGCTGCTTCACTTTCCAGAATCGGCATGGAAGTGTCAAAAGGATCAAGTCAGTTTGATGCAGCTCTTGCTACCGGAAAGAGACTCTGGATTGCTGCTTTAATGGAGATGGCACCTGAGAAAACACAGTATCCTGATGCAAACTCAACAATGCGGCTCTCCTATGGAACAGTTCAGGATTACGATCCGAAAGATGCTGTAACATATAAATACTATACAACCCTGCAGGGAGTTGTCGACAAATATAAACCCAAAGATTATGAATTTGATCTTCCTCAACGGCTTCTTGATCTGAATAAAAGAAAAGAATACGGAAGATATGGATCAGCAAAAGGATATATGCCGGTCTGCTTCCTGACAACAAACGATATAACAGGAGGTAACTCAGGCAGCCCGGTAATGAATGGCAACGGTGAACTTATCGGATTGGCATTTGACGGAAACTGGGAATCAATGAGCGGCGACATCGCTTACGAACCTGAACTGCAAAGGACAATCGTGGTAGATATCCGCTATGTTCTCTGGATAATGGATGTTTATGCCGGAGCAAAGCATCTTGTTGATGAGATGACTATTGCACAATAAACAGTTCGTAACAACTTAACTTACTGACTCACATTATACTAGCCCCTCTATTGCAGGAGGGGCAGTTGTGAGGCGGATTTTATGATAAGGGTTTTCTATTTTTTGTAATTATCTTTGCGGCAAAATTCATTGTTATGCATCTTAGTCTGATCGAGATCTTTGCCTCATTCATGGTATTATTCGCTATTATAGATATTCCCGGCTCTATCCCTATTATTCTGGATATCAAAACCAAAACAGGAGATCTTGAACCAGCCAAAACTTCTTTTGTGGCTTTTGGAATATTCATGGCATTTTTATTCATCGGAAGCCCGCTTCTCAGCGTATTTGGCATTGATGTCTCTTCATTTGCAATAGCCGGTTCCTTTATCATCTTTTTAATCGGGATGGAAATGGTTCTTGGAATTGAGCTTTTTAAACATGGCCATTCCGGCGGAGGATCAATAGTCCCGATAGCCTTTCCGCTTATTGCAGGGGCAGGTTCAATTACTACAATACTATCTTTAAAAGCTGAATATCAGACTGTTAATATTCTCATAGCTCTGCTTCTGAATATGATAATTGTTTACTTTGTTCTCAGACTCACCTCTGTCTTTGAGAGAATTCTTGGTGATGCCGGATTACAGATCCTCAAGAAAGTATTTGGAATTATCCTGCTATCCATTGCGATTAAACTCTTCATCTCCAATACCGGGATAGTACTGCCCCATGCCAAGTGAAATAACAATTTATACAGATGGTGCTTCCAGAGGCAATCCGGGCCCGGGAGGATATGGAGTAGTTCTTATTTCGGGGAAACACCGGCTTGAGAAATCGGAAGGATTCAGACTTACAACAAATAACAGAATGGAACTTCTGGCTGTAATTACAGGCCTGGAGGCATTAAAAATACCCGGCAGTAAGGTAGTTGTCTATACCGACTCAAAATATGTTGCTGATTCTGTTGAAAAGGGGTGGGTGTTCCGGTGGGAGTCAAAAGCCTTTAAAAACAAAAAGAACCCCGATCTATGGATAAGATTTCTTAAGATTTACCGGCAGCATAATGTCCGGTTTGTCTGGATAAAAGGACACTCCAATAACACTGAAAACGAGGTCTGCGACCGGCTTGCAGTCAATGCTTCTTCAGCATCATTCCTCCCTGAAGATTTGGGATACACGCCTGAAGATGTGAGTAATATGCTTCTTTGATATTTTTATTTCCAAATAAATAAAACAGACTATGAGGGGACAGCAGGAACTTTACGATCTTTTACAGATGCTTGCCATACCATATGAATATCACGAGCATCCCCCGCTTGCTACCATTGAAGAGGCTGCTATCCACTGGAAAGATCTCGATTCAGGAAAATGTAAAAATATTTTCTTCCGGAATCATAAAGGAGACCGCCACTATCTGGTTATCCTTGAGCACCTGAGACAACTCAATATCAGGGATCTTGAGAAAAGGTTAAGACAGGGAAAACTCACCTTTGCATCCGACCAGAGACTTAAAAAATATCTTGGTGTGGAACCCGGTTCTGTCTCCCCTTTCGGACTGATTAACGACATGGAAAAGCATGTTCATCTTTTCATCGATGAAAAACTAAACGAATATGACAAACTCGCATTTCATCCGAATGTTAACACTGCCACCATTGTTGTTCCAAAACCGGGCTTCCTGAAGTTTCTTTCACATACCGGGAACACGTTTGAATTTATAAAATTGTATGAATAGTCGAACAATAGAGAGATCACCATCTTAATATGTTATGTTTAGTTCCTTCTTTAATTGATTTGGCAAACGGGCTGATTAAAAACCTGATAGTGATTCTGAAAAAAAATATTCAGAAAAACTTATTCTTGTTGCAGCAAATAACAATCTTATTAGTCTTTATTCGGAAAAACTAAACCATTGAACCCATTCATGAAAAAACTTCATATTTCTGTCTTATTAATTTTGTTGTTTCTCCCATCTCTTTACGGGCAGGTACAGGAAAAGAAAAGATACAAGGCTACCAGAGTCTCTTCTGCTCCAGTAATAAATGGAATACTTGATGATGAAACCTGGCAATCAGGTACCTGGGATGATAATTTCATCCAGAATGAACCATACGATGGTGCACCGGCAACCCAAAAAACCGAGTTCAAAATCCTGTTTGATGAAGACAATCTCTATGTGGCTGTAAAAGCCTACGATACCAGCCCCGATAGTATTGTTAACCGGTTAACCCGTCGCGATGAGGTTGATGGGGACCTTGTTGGTATCATTGTAGACAGCTATCATGATCTCCGTACAGGCTTTTTGTTTGGGATTAGCTCAGCCGGCGTAAAATACGACATGATGTTTGCCAATGACGGGCAGAATTCGGACTCTTCCTGGGACCCGAACTGGTGGTCAAGGACTTCCATAAACAGTGAAGGATGGGTAGCTGAGATGAAGATCCCATTAAGCCAGGTGCGGTTTGAAAAAAACTCCGGAGATGTCTGGGGGTTTAATATGGTAAGAATTTATTACCGGAAAAATGAGACCTCTTTCTGGCAGCATATTCCACAGGATGCCCCAGGATTTATTCACATTATGGGAGAATTGTCGGGCCTTGAGCAGATTAAACCCAGAAAAATCTTTGACATTACACCCTACGGCGTTGCCAAGGCCGAAACATTTAAGGCAGTACCGGCGAATCCATTTCAGGCAAAGGGAAAGTCATCGGGGCTTAATGGCGGGATAGATGCCAAAATAGGAATCACGAATAATATGACTATGGACCTGACAATTAATCCCGATTTCGGTCAGGTTGAAGCAGATCCGTCAGTTGTAAACCTCTCTGCCTACGAAACATTTTTTGAAGAAAAAAGGCCGTTTTTTATTGAAGGAAACAATATTATCAATTTTGGAATAGGGGTTGGAGACGGAGGGGTTGGAAATGATAATCTATTCTATTCCAGAAGAATAGGAAGAAGGCCGCAGGGAAATTCATATAACTATTACGGTAATAATAATTCACTTGAAGGTTATTCAGAATCCCCGATTAATACATCTATCATTGGAGCAGCAAAGCTTACAGGAAAAACAAAGAACGGACTTTCAGTTGGATTCCTTAATGCCGTTACTGCAGAGGAGATGGCGGAGATAGACACCAGCGGAAGCCGGATATTCCAGACTGTGGAACCACTAACCAATTATATGGCAGGAAGGGTACAGAAAGATATCAAGGAAGGAAATACGATTATTGGAGGAATGTTTACACTGGTGAACAGGGATATGAAAGAGATCCCTAAGATTGGCAGCGAATCGCAGAATCTGATTAACATGATTCCGGAGGCTGCTTTTTACGGAGGAGTCGATTTCACTCAATACTTCAAGGAAAAAACCTATATGTTCAATGTTAATACTGCAATGAGTTACATAAGCGGTACAGAACTGGCTATGGTTAGGGCACAGCGCTCATCTGCCAGATATTTTCAGCGGCCCGGAAATTATGTTTCACTCGATTCATCGCGCACAACACTTTCCGGGAATGGAGGCAGGGTTCAGTTTATGAAATCCGGAAACGGACACCTGAGTTATCTGGCAGCACTGTTATGGAAGACCCCCGGACTTGAGCTGAATGATATGGGTTACCTGAGAGAGGCCGATCAGCTTCTTTCAGTACTCTGGATGGGATATCGTTTATGGGAACCGAAATCCTTTTACCGAAGCATAAACATAAACTCAAATCAGTATTCAGCATGGGATTTCTCCGGAAACCATCTGCTCGACGGGTTTAATATCAATGCAAATATAAATTTCAAGAATTACTGGAATGCGGGAACTGGATCGGATATTAATTTTAATGTTATTGGTAATACAATGCTTCGGGGAGGACCGATAATGAAGCTTCCCGGAACTTTTAACTCATCACTCTGGATAAGTTCCGACAACCGCAAAAAGCTTGTAGCTGAGTTTCAGTTTCAGAAGGCTGTCACTTTTGAAGATGGCGGCAACTCTTTCAATATTTCTCCGGAGCTTACATACAAGCCAACTAACAACCTCTCCATCTCTTTGCACCCTTCTTATATGGAATCTTTCGACAGGTTACAGTATGTTGATCATATTAGTTACCAGAACAATAACAGGTATGTTTTTGCCAGCATTAACCAGAAGGTTCTGAGCATGTCTCTCAGGGTAAATTTCAACCTGTCGCCTGATCTTACCCTTCAGTACTGGGGCCAGCCATTTATTGCTTCGGGAAAATACTTTGATTTTAAGTATATTACCGATCCGATGGCTTCTGTTTATCAAGACCGTTTTGCAACCTATTCCTCTGATCAGAGTACGCTGACAGATAATGAATATTACAGTATTGATGAAAATTCCGATGGTAATGAGGACTATGCAATCGGGAAGCCCGATTTCAATGTGCAGGAATTCCTCTCCAACTTTGTTCTCCGATGGGAGTATAATCCGGGGTCATCAGTATATCTCGTCTGGAGCCAGACTCGTTCCGGTAACAATTCCACCGGAATGATGGATTTTTCAAATAATATGGATGACCTTTTCAGTGAGAAACCACATAATGTCTTTCTGATAAAGTTCAGCTACCGGTTTGGGTTAAAATAAGGGTTCCGTCATAATGAGGAGTTCCGGTTAACGGTCCTTAAGAGAGCTTCCACTGTTTTTTTTTCTTTTCTGCTTTGCGGATAATTTAATTGTTTCTTCCTTTGAAGCCGCAATAAAAAATTAAAATGTAAAACAATTATTATGAAATTATCTGCAATCGTGTTTATCCTGGTCTTTTCACTTAACTCATTCGCACAGAACATACCTGCCTATAAAGTATTTACAGGTGAAGGGAAAAAAGCTGATTATGAAGACATCCTTAAAGCGGCAAAGAAAACCGATGTGATATTTTTTGGAGAGCTGCACGATAACCCTATTGTCCACTGGCTGGAACTCGAACTTACAAAGAGTCTTTTTGCCGCAAAAGGCAGAAGCCTTATTCTTGCAGCAGAAATGTTTGAAACTGATAATCAACTTCTTATTGATGAATATTTTGCAGGATTAATAAAGGAAACGTCATTTGAGAGTGAGGTGCGTTTATGGAAAAATTATAGAACCGATTACAAGCCTCTTCTTAATTTCGCCAAACAAAATGAATTGAAATTTGTAGCATCCAATATTCCGCGCCGCTATGCTTCAGTTGTTTCCGGTGGCGGATTTGAAGCCCTTCAGAAGGTTTCAGCAGAAGGATTGAAATACATTGCTCCCCTTCCGGTAGAGTACGACCCGGAGCTGGCCTGCTATAAAGATATGCTTTCAATGGGCAGCGAAATAGGCGGAAAGATGGATAAAAAAATAAGTGATAATCTGCCTAAAGCACAAGCTATAAAGGATGCAACAATGGCGAAATCAATCACATATTACTGGAGCCCGGGACAGGTCGTTATTCATTTCAATGGCAGTTACCATTCCGACAGGCATATGGGAATAATATGGTATCTGAATAAATACAACCCTACAATTAAAGTTGTCACTATCGCCTCAGTTCTTCAGGACGATATCGAAAAAATGGATGACGAGTACAAGGGAACAGCTGATTTTATAATAGCTATTCCAACTTCGATGACCAGGACATATAAGTAAAAACAGAGCAACCGGCAACAACCGGATCAATCTGATATTTCAGATCAATCCGCATTAACATGTGAAACTGATAGCTGCTATTTTTCTGCTGCCTGCTTCTGTATCTCCCCGAATAACGCTTTAAAACATTTTACTGCAGACTTATCAGACGTCTCCGGTTTTCTGCCGTAGTAATTGTCAAGAAACGGTCCTGCACCTGACCATACAGTCTGCATCATACCCATATAATGATCTTTCATTTCCGGAGTTGCATATTTTCTGAATTTCACCATATCCTGTGTCTGTAAAACAGCAATTGCAGGATCGCGGTAAGGGCAGGTAATTACATTTAATTCCTTAGATGCAAAATATACCGGGGTCTGATCAGGACGCTCATAATGCCAGTCGCATATAATCACATCTTTAGGTATCATATCAATAGCCCTGTAGGTATTATTGTAACTGGCTTCCCATTCACCTATCCCTGTTGCTTTTCCGTCAATAAGGCGGTCGCCCCAGATCCATAGTTTCCGCCCACGGAGAGACAGATGGTCGCGGATTGCCCGTACTTCACCTGCGAAGAGCTCAGCTTTATCCCTGCCCGAACATCTTGGACACTGGGCTTCCCCGATATAAAAAACTTCATCCATGCCTGCATGAAACGCATCAGTTTCAAATGCATCGCAGATCTCATCAACAAGTTCAAATACGACCTTATGAACACCCGGATGAAGCGGGCAATAACTTTTACAATATAACCCATCGGTATTCGGCCATTTATAATTCACAGGAATCTTAACAAGCGGGGTCTCGTCAAATTCGGGATAAACCCTCAGCAGTCCACTTACTTTACTTGCCCACGACTGATGTCCGAGGAGGTTTACCTGAGGTATAACTCTGATATTATTCTTTCTGCAAACAGCTACAAGTCTTTTAACCTCTTTCTTTGATAAGGCGGAAGAGTCTCTCAGCTCGGGGTGGCTTTCGTACTGGTAATTATAATCAACCCTCAGAATAAGAGTATTCACTGACCTCGGGGCCAGCTCTTCATCAATGAATTTAATAAACTCATCAAGCCCTTTTGATTGCGGAGCGGAGATGCAAAATCCACGCACCGGTAAAATGTTCCAGGGGGTTGCCTCAGATCCTGAAGGCACCTGAGCAAAAGCGATGCCGCTTAATGCTGCCAGAAAGAAAGTAATAATCTGCTTCATCACAATAGTCTTTAAGTATTTAGAAATAAGGTTGAGTATCCTGATGTTAAAGTTATTCAAATTTTCATTCAGATTATTAATTTTGTTAATTCCTTGCTGACTAATTTTTTCTGCTGATTAAAAATTGTCTTTACATTTGTCTTCATGGTTCAAGATCTGAACTGTTTAAATAAAAATGCCATTGAGATGATGGATAGTAAAAAATGGATTCTGCTTTTGATCTCTTTGCTATGGCTTATCCCTGTTAGCTCTCAGGCTCCCTTCAGCCGCGGAGTAAACCTAACCGGCTGGTTTCAGGTAGATAATCCACGGCAGATTCAGTTTACAAGATTTACAAAAAAGGATATTGTAAATATTAAAAGCCTCGGTTGCGATGTCATTCGCCTGCCTATAAATATGAACAGCATGACCTCCGGCCCTCCTTCCTACACACTTGACCCTCTGTATGTTTCTTTCCTCGACTCAGTGGTTACCTGGTGTGAACAGCTCCATGTTTATCTGATGATCGACAACCACAGCTTTGATCCTAATGTAAATACAAGCCCCGACATCGGAACCATTCTTACAAAAGTCTGGTCACAAACAGCCATGCATTACAAAGACCGTTCTGATCATATCCTGTATGAAATTCTCAATGAGCCGCACGGAATAACCACCGCGATATGGGGAACCATACAAGGTCAGGTAATTAATGCTATCCGTGAAAAAGATGTCGTGCATATCATTGTTGTCGGTGGTTCGGGATACAATTCATATAGCGAGCTTCAGAACATTCCGGTTTACACTGATCCGAATCTTCTCTATACTTTCCATTTTTATGACCCTTTTGTGTTTACGCATCAAGGTAATACTTGGTCAGTTCCTTCAATGGAACCACTTTCGGGTGTTCCTTTTCCATACGATGCGTCAAAAATGCCCGCCTGCCCTGCAAGTCTAAAGGGGACCTGGATTGAAAGTAACCTGAAAAATTATCCTTCTGATGGAACAGTAAATTATGTTAAACAGCTAATTAACAATGCTGTCAATTTCAGGAAAAACAGAAAAGTAAATATCTTCTGTGGCGAATTCGGTGTTTATACTCCCAACAGCAGTCCCGTCGACAGAGCATACTGGTACAATATTGTGCGGCAATATTTTGAAGATAATAATATCCCATGGACAATCTGGGATTATAAAGGAACATTCGGACTTTTTAATAAAGGGACAAATGAAATATTCGAACACGATCTGAACATCCCCTTATTGCAGTCGCTCGATCTTAATGTTCCTCCTCAGACTCCCTTTTTAATGAGGCCCGACTCTGCAGGGTTTTCACTCTATTCGGATTACATCGGACAAAAAATATATGATGCAAGCGCCGGTTCCGGTTCAGTTGATTTCTATTCTTCTGATCTGCCAAACAATGGTAATTACTGTCTCTTCTGGAGTAACTTCACTCAGTACAATACCATCGGTTTCGATTTAAACCCCGACAGGGATCTTTCGAGACTGGTTTCTGAAGGTTATGCCATCGATTTCATGATCAGAGGAAATACCCCGGGGATAAAATTCGACATCCGGTTCATTGATACAAAGACTGCTGTGGCTGGTGATCATCCATGGCGCAAAGGGGTAACTATTGATGAAACTATTGTAAATTGGGACAGGAAATGGCATCATGTAAACATCCCGCTGGCCAGCCTTGAAGAACGCGGATCCTGGGACAATAACACCTGGTACAATGCCGCAGGAAAATTTGACTGGGCCGCAACAAGCCGGTTTGAGTTCTCAACGGAATATGCCGGAACAACAGGAAAACAGATCTGGGTTGATAACATTCACATAACAAATCAGGATACCGCAAAAGTCAGAGAGTTCGGGGAGATGGGGCTGGAAAAGATAATAAACAAATCCGCCCTTCCTCTTAAGATTACACCAAATCCGATGAAATATTCGGCAAAAATCTCATTTACATTACCTGAAGGAAGCATTGTCTCAATTTCGATTTACTCGCTCACAGGAGTTTTAATCCGCACCGTTGTAAATAAATATCAGCAGCCTGATTATCAGTCGTATGAATGGGACGGATGCAGTAATGCCGGAACACCTGCTCCAAGCGGTATTTATATCTGCATTCTCAAAACCGCCGGGTATTACAGCACAGAAAAGATTATCAAATATTAAATTTTGCTGACCACCCCAGTATATTTCCCTGCTTTCACCCTGAATTCAAGAAATCTGCCATCAAAAGTAAAATGAACAAGCCGGCCATTTAGCATGATCCGGTTTGGTTTCCCCTGTTGAGGTAAACGAATGATGGCTTTAGTATTTTCAGGAATCTCAAACCCGAATTTCAGAGAAAGGATTCTTCAGCTCCCCGGAATGGGTTATCAGATATTTTCTGACATCACTAATATGCTCATCCGACACAATTTCCTTGTTGAGAGCAACCAGGGCAGCCTGAACTGTTGGGGGAATCTTTTCATCTTTTTCAATCCACTGCACGTTTCCGTCGTGCCACTTTGTACTTACAGAGGCCGGGTCTTCAACAGGAACGAGCTTTAATTCAGGCAACCTCTCTCCCTCTGAAAAATCGGGATAATAGACTGCGGAATAGAAGCTCCCGGAATTTTTGTCCCACATCAGGCAGTTAAAGGCCGATTTTAATCTTTCAGCTTCCTGTTTATACCTGTCTGATTCCACTTTTCTGCCAAGTTCACCAGCCAGATAGGATGCGTCGGTCAATGCCTTATAGATAAATGCATTTACAGTTGCCCCCTGGCATACCTGATATCTCATTGGGTTATCGAGGTGGATAAGAAATTCACGGGCCGTAAATAAACCTCTTTTGTTTTTGCGCTCTGAAAACCATTTCATCTGGTTTTGTAAAACAGCCCATAACTCTTCAACAAACTTTTTATTTGCAATTGTTCTGATTGCCGGTAGTCAATAAATTTATTAATGCGTTTCTGTTACTTTTTACAGCAAGAGACGAATATACGATTTTTAAAATTGAAGATCCTTTCCCCGGGAGGTGAGAATAGGATTTTCAGTAATAAACAATACCAAAATGTAGAAATCCCTGTGTTTCTTCAGACAATGAATAATTACTAAGGCTCAGGAATAAGATCTGACTGATGTAAATTAAAATATTTTGATACACAGGAATAAGCCATTGAGTTTTTATCTATAGTCCTGATATTAAGCAACATGTTAAACGGTTGCTTTATTGATTAAAGGAAGGTGCTGAGGGAAAAAGCTAATAAAAAAGGGATGATTTTTTTCAATGGCGAAAAATAACACAAAATTTATTATTTTTGCACACCAAAGTTATGACCCGATAGCTATCGGGAGGTTAACCGTTCGGAAAGTTACCGTAAGATAGGTAGGTAGCGCTCTGCAAAAAAGTTTACCACCTTTGCTAAAGCTTCGGTGGTCAATGACGGCGGTTCGAACTTAGTGAACGGAGTGAAGGAGTTTGCGAGTCCGGTGAAACAGGAAGAGCAATCCGCCACCAGAATTAAGTTTGGTTTAGTTTTTGAAGTTCTTTTTTTTCATATTTAATGGTCGGTTAACCGAGTGGTTAGGTAGCGGTCTGCAAAACCGTTTACGGCGGTTCGAATCCGCCACCGACCTCAACCCCACTAAAACCCCTTGATTATCAATGGGGTTTTTTTGTTGTGGGGCAGATATTGGGGCATTTGGGGCAAGTTTCAAATAGTAATTACTTACTTTTATTGCTTTTTCAATACATAAAATAGTAACAATTTACTAATTATCGTACTCAAAGAACTATTTTGTTTATTCCGGTTTAATTTCAGCGTCCTTGTGCTCCTTATGATATTTAATAGCGGCACTTGAAATGTCAATAAGGTCAGCGTTTCTTTTCTCCAGCTTCTGAACCATTTCATTTAATTCGAACACAGCCTTAACTAATTCACTATGTTTTCTCTCCAATTCACGATACTCCTTCTGCAATTTCTCAAGTTCGTTTTCATCCGTTAGAAACATATCTCCTGTTCCCAAAAACAAATAGGTGGGATTGACATTAGCATTCAAAATGAGAGCAGTAATAGCTTTCGTTGACAGCATACTTTCGCCTTTAATGACGCTATGTAATTGTGCTGAGGATGTATATCCCATTGATTTTGCAATCCCGGTAATATTCATTTTCCTCTTATGTAAAGTGTCGAAAATAGCATTAAAATTCTGTGTTAAATTAATTGTCGGCATGGCAGTAATATTTTACTCCAAATATAGTAAATTACACACAAATATAAGTAGTCTGTTACTTATTAAATATTTTAAAATTATTGAGAATTATTGGATTCCTTTGGGCAATGGTGTCGGAATCGCCCGATTTTATTGTAGGAAGTACAATCAGAAAAGGTTTAGCTGGTCATCTTTTTTTTGTGGGGTTACCTGGTCCTCTTTTTTCGGATGGAATGTGCCAATTATCACAAACGGGTTGGGTGCAATGCAATGAAACTCTCTTGTCGTACCAAGATAAAAGTACAAGTCTTTGGTTTTTGAAAAGTCATCGAAGTACCTTTTTCTTACATCTTCACAAGCCTTCTTCTCGTTACCCTCGTGCCTCTTAAGGCAATTCCAATAAAGCTGCCCGGTTTCCCAATCTTCAATCATCAGAGTACGTTCTTTCCCGGTAATATCTGAAAACACAAATGAAAACTTGTACGGTAATTTACGTACAACTTCAAATGGGTTATCTGATGTTGCAAATAACTTCCCTTGTTGTGCACGTGCCTTTAGTTTATCCAATTTATTCTTATCCCATTCACGGTCAACCTGTTCATAAATAAAGTCGTGAATAGTAGCTGGCTTAAAGACGGCTAATGAAGTATACTTTTTTTCGTCCTTTGCATCATTTATCAGCTTATTTAAGTCTGTGTATACATTTCTGAGGGCGATTTCCTTTCTCTGATGCCAGCAATTCTCTGTTCCGATATGTCCAACTATCTTTGGTGGTTTATCAAGCGATTCTGGACGATAACTTTCCGGACGAAAATCTGATGTATTGCGTTTTAAATCAATCTCAATCCAATCGTATTTCTTGTATTGGTTGTCGTAGTCCAATTTCCGAAACGGGATTGGATAGATTCTGACCCATGAACCATCCTCAAGAAAACCTGCGGTACAAACCAGTTCATCATATTTTGAAGCTAAGGTCGGATATGTTTTAACTGCAATGAGAACTTTTGTTAACGCCATATCAGATGTGCCTTAGTTCATAATTAAAACCCGGTATTTTGGTTATAGCTTCAGCCAGGTGCTTCCTGTGACATTGGCAAATATTAGCTTCGAAACATGTGAGAGCAATTCGCTTGTTGGTTTTAAGTAATCCAAGTATGTATTCCTGCTGAGGCAATGTGTTAGCCAGTATTTCGTTGCGATATTGCCGGAAGAGTACATCATAGTCAGACTGCGAATGTAATTCCTGCCGTTTATCTGATTCAATGCCTAAGTCCGGAATATGTTCATACTTAATTCCAACACCTTCACAGGCGTTTTTTAGCTGTGACTTACTGAAACCATATTTCATGCTTAACGAATTCTTGCGAACATCGCAAAGCATCGTAATGCCATTTGTAATAAGTTTGTTGAGGTATTCTTCAAGACTTACTCCTTCATAACCGATTGTAAACAATACGCTGTTATTAAACTTCGGTCTCGTAGTCAAAACAATTTCAATCTCGGCTTCGCTCAACACTTCATGTGCAATAGTACTGTTAAGTGCAAAGTACGGAAACCTTGTATAAGTAATGCGAAGAAGTTCATCTTTCGATTTCCCGGCATACAGATTTTTTATTGTCCGCAAAACCTTACGGTCTGCCTCTTTGAGTTCTGCTACATAGTCTGCCGGGTCGATTTTCTGCCAGGATTTTCCTTCTTGTGCAACCTGACGATACTTAACCATAGTGCACAGGTCTGCATTTGCCTGGAAGGAAAAACAACCTAATTTATATGGTACAAAATGAAAATCCGGCTTGGTTTGCAGCTCTGAAAAAAGCATTAGCAATTTCTGCAAACTAATCTTTTCAAGTTTATTATCAAACACTTGTAGGAGTGACAGTAATATCTTCCTTCTGTAATACATTTGTCAAAAGTAGTTAATGCAAGTTAATAAAACGCTAAATTTTTTCAACCGGTGATTAATCTATGTTAACAATCATAATGCCAATAAACATTCTACTGTATCATCTTAGTCCCCAAGCAACAGAACTTTTATGCATACTGCCAGTAAATTCTGCGTTAGTTTTGATTTTAGTTTTTATTCGGTTCTAACGCTTCTTTCAATGCCACATGTAATAATTCTTGGGTGTATTTTTGATTTTGTTGTATAGCTCGCTCAAGTAAATCACACAGATTTATAAGTTGTTCAACTTTTGCAACAATTCGAAATTGCTCGTTTACTGGACATAAAGGAATTAATGCTAATTTCCCTTCTGTGGTACCAAGCCTTGGCATTTTCATCCCCTTTGTTACACTATTTACATAGTGGAGAAAATCTTTCCTTTTAAGTGTGATAAGTAAGTAGTTTGGAAGTAAATTTGAATAACAATGCAACGGAAGGATTTCTGTAGTACATACCCCATCTTCATCTGCTACTATGACCTTATCAAGATATGGTCTCAGTTTAGAATATAAGACTTCACCACGTTTAAAAACACTTTTGGTGCTTAGTGATTGCTTTTCATGAAACCTAACTTTACATAATAGTTTTGAAGATTCTTTTTCAATGTCCTCCAAATCAAGGACCCAGGTACTATTTGTGATATGTGAAGGGTCTGATTTAGGACTACTACCATAATTAGTTATCTCTCCCAACCTGCACCAAATCCAACTCTCAGGTATGGCAAATGGTATTTCTTCTGGTTTGACTAGGGGTAATGGTTTTTCTTTATTATTTTTCTTCTCCCCTGAAAGCTTTTCTTTTTCACTCTTAATTCTTTCAAGCAACTTACTGGCAGGCTCATCTTTATAGTCTTGATTAATTAATTTGCCTTGGACTGCATCTTGCAATATCTGCCTCCTAAGTGCTTTAAGAATATCGATTTGGTAATTGTTACCTACTTCAACAGCAGTAACTGATTGCTTGGTGTAAAAAACCTTCACCACAATATTTCTATATTCATCAGGAATTGCATTAATGTCGAGTTCCCCTTTATTCTGAATTGCTGAAAGAACGGACACTATTTTGTCTTGAATATATAGCTCAGGGACTGGCAAACTCGTTTCTTTTATTACAGACTGACTAATATTAGGTTGGGCACCACCTTTACTTATCTCAATGAATTTATAACGATGTTGCCGAAGAAACCAATATAAATAATCTCTTTGAACTTCCTTTTTGGGGAATAGCGCACAAACCGCTTGATTTGTTGCAGCTTTTATCTTAGTAATACCTGTTTTCCCTGCTGTTGCTCCATACATCGCAAGAAGCAATGTTCCTTCGGGGAGCAATCGTGCTGAGGAGTTTGCAAGTCCTCTATCTGAAATAAACTCTTCAGCACTCTCAATGAACCCATCGTTCAATTCACCAGATTTTAACCAAGGAATATCACCATTATAGAAGTCAGAATTTCCACGAATAGGTGTACCTCCACTTGAAGTACCTGCGATATCAGCAATCTTTTTTGTTGTGCAGGTTTTAAGTAATTCACTGAATATTGCTTCGGCAACCAAAACAGAGACTTCACTTCTTTTTATATAATCGGCATAATTTAACTTCATTTTAATGAGTCACTTAACTGGTTCAATAGGTCTTTGCTATTCTCCATCGATTCACCAAGGAGTTTTATCAACTCTGCACATGTATATTCATGTACGTCCTCTTGTTTCTTTGGATTTTTTACATCAAGGTCGTAACCACTTTCTATAATAGACTTAATACCTACCTTCCATGAAACATCATTTTCATGACGATTATTCCACCATTCCTTAATTGGTTCAAATTCTTCTAACCTTATAGGTCTGGTCTTATTATATGCTTTCTGCCCATCAGGTAACTTGTGTTCATAGTACCAGACTTCTTTTGTCTTCTTACCTTTTTCAAAAAATAGTAGATTAGTTGCAACTGTTGCGTATGGCTGAAAAACTGAGTTTGGCAACCTTACAATCGTATGTAGATTACATTCTTCCAATAGTTTTTGTCTGACCCGTTGCTTTATTCCTTCCCCGGTTAATGAACCATCTGGAAGTACAATACCCGCCCTACCTCCATCTTTTAATAGATGAATCATTAAAATAAGAAAAAGGTCAGCACTGTCTTTGGTACGAAAACTCTGTGGAAAATTCTTTTCGTTGTTGTTTGCAACAATACCACCAAAAGGGGGGTTAGCCAAAATCACCTCAACACGGTCACGCTCTTTATAACTACTTAGTGGTTGGTCAAGTGAATCCCGGAAAACTATTCTTGGTAATTCAATATCATGTAATATCAGATTTGTAGTAGCAAGCAGATAAGGCAATGGTTTATACTCCCATCCCATTACATTTTCTTGTATATTCTGACGTTCTTCGATGCTATTAGCTTGGTTTTTAAGATGTTCAATAGCAGAAGTTAAGTAACCTCCTGTTCCGCAACTGGGGTCGAGAATCCGTTCCCCCAGTTTCGGACAAACTATATCGGTAATAAAATTTGTGATTGCTCTCGGTGTATAATATTCCCCAGATTTACCTGCGCTCTGTAAATCTTTTAAGATGCCTTCATACAGTTCCCCAAAGGCATGTCGCTCCTTAGCAATGTTAAAATCAAGTTCATTAAGTTTGTTCAACACTTTTCGAATGTTGATACCACTCTTCATATAGTTGTTATTACCCATGAAAACCTCCCGAACAATTAACGCTCTGCCATTACCAACACTTATATCAAGGTTTCGTAATGCAGGGAATAAATTTTGGTCGACAAAATTTAACAAATCATCACCGGTTATTCCTTCATCATCACCTGCCCAGTTGCCTTTTTCTTTTATCCAGTGATATTCCAAAGGAATTGGTGATTTGTAATTATCATTAAGAAGTTCGAGTTCTCTGTCTTTATCTGAAAAAATCTTAAGAAACAACATCCATCCTAATTGTTCAACACGCTGAGCATCGCCATTAAGACCAGAATCCTGCCACATAATAGCACGTATGCTTTTAATCACTCCCGAAATGTTTGCCATATTTAGTTCGCCACTTTATACAATTCAATTTCTAATTCATGTACTGCCTTTAAATACTCTGTTTTATTGCCAAATGTTTTCACAATTTCAATTGGAGAACCATAATCAGTGAATGGCTTAACTTTAAGAACTTCCAATGATTCGATATCTGTAATCCCTTCATCTGCATACTTCTCAAGAAGGTTTTCAAGCACCTTTCTGGCTTGGTCACCATACCTGGTAAAATAATTGCGCTTTTTAACGTTATTTGCCCGTTCCTTTCTTGTCAGTGGTGGCTGGTCAAATGCCACATGGCAAATCAAGTCAAATAAATCCACATCCCGGTTCACCGCATCGAATAGCGCTTCAACAAGAACTCCCTGGTTCTGTAATTCTTCAATAATTACTGTTTTCTGCTCGGTAGAATTCCATTTGTTAATGAAATCATTCAGAGTTGCGAATTGCCCTTTAATTATTTCTTTGGTATGGTCTTTAAGGCTGGTTGTTATTGGTTTACCATGCTGGTCAAAATATAACTCCCGGCTGATTAGTACAGAAACATCAACCCCGTTTACATATACTTTCTGGCGAGGTTCATCAACATCATCTGTTTCTCCACCTTCCTGATAGGTTACGGTTGGTCTTTCAACATAAATATCTTCACCTGTAATATCGTCAGTAAAAGGAGTGGTAATTAGTTCTTCCTCATCGATGATATTACTTAAATCTGAGTCATCGGAAACTGGTTTTACTCTTATTGGTTCACCGTCAAATCCGGGGTCTGCAAAAAGGTCTGTAGCGTTTCTGAAGTCAATTATGGTGAAATACAGCTTGCCATAATCTTCATTTATACGAGTACCACGACCGATTATCTGTTTAAACTTGGTCATCGATGATATGTTTGCATCAAGAACAATAACCTTGCACGTCTGAGCGTCAATCCCAGTAGTCATTAATTCGCTTGTAGTAGCAATCACCGGATACCGTTGTTCCGGGTCGGTAAAATTATCAAGTTCCCGCTTGCCTTCATCATTATCACCAGTAATCTGCATTATGTACTTGTAGTTCTCTGCTACCAGGTCTGCATTTTCTCTGGATAGTGAAGACCTCATACGTTCTGCATGGTCTATATCAACGCAGAAGACAATTGATTTAGCAAAACGGTCATATCCTTTTAAAAACTCAGATAATTTCTTAGCAACGGTTTCCGTCCGCTCATCGATAACGAGATTACGGTCAAAATCCTTCTTGTTGTAAATACGGTCATCTACCGGGTTGCCATCCTTGTCAGTCTTTCCATCTTCCGGTCTCCAACCTTCCATATCAACGTTAATCCCTACCCGGATAACCCGATATGGAGCAAGAAATCCGTCATCGATACCCTGCCGAAGCGAATAAGTATATATGGGGTCACCAAAATATTCGAAGTTGGAGACTTCAGTTGTTTCTTTCGGTGTTGCAGTTAAACCGATGTGAGTAGCATTGTTAAAATAGTTAAGTATATCATGCCATGCACTATCGTCCCTTGCAGAACCCCGGTGGCACTCATCAATAATTATTAAATCAAAAAAATCCCGGCTAAATTCCTTGTAAATGTTTTTTTCGTCTTCATTGCCAGTCAGTCCTTGGTATAACGATAGATAGATTTCATAACTTTTGTCTACCTGCCGTTTCTTTACGATTGTCATTTTATCCCGGAAATGTTTGAAATCACCTTTCTGTGCCTGGTCAATTAAGGCATTCCGGTCAGCAAGGAACAAAATACGTTTCTTTACACCTGCTTTCCAAAGTCTATAAGCAATCTGAAATGCAGCATATGTTTTGCCAGTGCCCGTTGCCATCACCAAAAGAATCCGGTTTTGTCCATTAGCTATTGCTTCTATCGTTCTGTTGACAGCAATCTGTTGATAATATCTTGGTCTTCTCCCAGTACCATCAAAATAATAGTCCTGCGATGCTACTCTTTCTGTTTCAGTGGTCGTAATGCCTTTATATATCTTATATTTCTCCCATAGTTGCTGTGGCGATGGAAATGCATCAAGGGAGAGTTCTGTTTCGATATTTGAATCTGTAGCAGTCCGGTCATGAAAAAGAAAACCATCACCATTACTACTAAAGACGCACGGGATATCAAGAATCCTGGCATAATCAAGTGCCTGCTGTATACCGGACCGGATTGAATTAGTATTGTCTTTAGCTTCAATAATAGCAATAGGGATGTTGGGTTTATAATACAATATATAATCTGCCCTTTTGCGTGCTCCCCTGGCAGTTAATCTACCACGTACATATATTTTGCCATCAGTGAAACTAACTTCCTCCAGAAGCTGTCTCTGGCTATCCCATCCAGCTTTTATAATTGCAGGTGTTATGAATTTGGTACAAATATCACGTTCAGACAAAGACTTCTTGTCCATTTTCAATGGATTTTCGTTAAAAAAGAATAAAAATAGGAAAATCCGTTGTGATTAGCAGCATAAATAGCAGTAAATAAAACCATTATCAACCATAACTGACCTGAGGGTTAATCCTTTGGCTTACTTTTCTTAAACTGTCGAATACTGGTGTTATATTTTGATACCAGTTCATAATAATCGGAAGTCATGTACCTCCGGATTGTTCGTGTGCTGACACCCAAATATTCTGCAATGCGTTTCTGGCTTATTCTCTTACCATCTTGTAGTACCTGTATGGCTTCAGCAAACTTCTTCTTATTCTTAGCATTCCTACCATCATGATATGTCTTAATTGCCTCTAAGTGCTCTGCATTCTTATCACTACTTTCATGCAGCCGGGACTTAAACACATACTTCTTTGATATTTCGTTTTTACTGTGCTTCTTACGTATTACTTTGCTGAAATTTAATTCTCCACAAAGAAATCGTCTGTAGTTTTCCATTACAATCTTGCTGACTTCATCGTAATTTGGCATCGGATTATTGTAAGGGTGAGGGTCTTCACAATATTCGTTGTTTATACGCATAACTTCCTTGACGATTAAGTCAATATGACAAAACGGGTTATTAAAAATAAGTTTCATTGAAATACTGCCAAGAGTTTTTCCACGAAAACCCTCTTTAATAACAGCACCCTTGGGCAATACTATCTCACATACTTCCATGCCATCAAGTCCCTCAATACTATCAGTGCTTATTGGCTTTTGTGTGTTTCCTTTGAAGTATATTTCATCAAGCCTGGTGGTCCAGTCTAACTTAAGTGGGGAAACATTCATCGAGATAATAAATTCCAAAAAAGGGACAGAACTACTCATTACCCCCCTTTCTATATTCTTATATCGATAATGGTTGAAAATATTACCGTACAGACCCACTTCTGTCCACTTTTTTAACAGATTAACCATATTATCATAGTGTTCATCAAGAGAAATTGAATTTACTTGAAGTAATGATTTATGTTGGTCATTTAATAGCTTGTCATTATGTATGTTAATGACTATTTTGTGTATGCTATTAGCATCAAGACAATACCGAAATGGCTTGGGATTATAATAACAATCATAATCATACGGTAAATAACATGCTCTGGCAACATTACAACCGGATGGGTCAATTTCCTTTATATTATAATGCTTTAAGAAATGCTGCTTAATACTTTCGAAGTATACACCATGATACTCAAGTGCAAAAATATTTGTATTTACAATTACTTTAATCCCGCCATTCGGAGAGTTAAAACATACACATGTATACTTATCTGCGGTTATGTTCTGCTTAAGCGAAGGGAAATCAATACCCGGATTCTTGTCTTTATCGATATCAAGAATTATCATCCCGGAGTGTTCAACTACATTTTCGTTCTTCTTCCTACCAATCATCTTTGTTGCCGGGAAATAAGCTACTGGTAAATATTTCTTGTCAGTGACCAATGAACGTTCTGATTTTGTCCGGATTCCATTAATGACTTCAGTAAGGAGAACCTGCTTGCCGTTTTTATAATCCCACCTGTTTTTATAAACCATTACAACAATATTTGCAGTGGATTTAGGCTTATGTTCGTTTTCCTTTACATAATCCTGGAATATTCCCCGGAATCTGCTTAAATCCGTAGTATTTACTTCTGATGCATCCATAATAGTATGTTGTTTTAATGCGTAGCATGGCTGGTTTTCATACGTTCACCCATGCTACGCTTATTTTATTAACTGTTGACTAAAAATATGTCAAATCTTTAAGTTTATACTCCCGGTTGTTTCAATCTCTCGCAACAGCCTCCTTACTGATTCACGGATGATTTCCGACACACTGATACCAGTCTTCTTTCTGATATCACGCAGCTTTGCAATCATTGTGTCGTCCATTCGACTGTAGATATGGTCTACCTTTTTTTCTCTGAATTCTTTGTAACCCTTTATTGTTTCCATGTGGTTGTAGTATTTTATAATGTAATTTTTGCAGGGTATTTGTACCCCGTTTGTACACATAAATACGTTTAGAAAACGCAGAAGGAGAGAAAAACGACTTCTCATAGTATAAGTATAATCTATTCGTTAATATTTTTGATACTGGGGGGATTGTACGTATAAGGTCAAAACATGTTACAGAAAATAGGTATTAAATTTCTGCAACGTGACAGAATCGCTAATGTCAACTGAGAAGTGCGTATGAATTTGTTAGCACCTACTCGATGCCTTCGAATATCTCACTTACTGATATATCATAAAAATCAGCCAGTTCGAATAAACTGATTATGTTGAAATTGTGTGAGTTTTCAATACGCATCAGCGTATTTCGATGCAAACTTGAGACCTCTGACTGGTTGAACCCGGAATTGATGCGTAACTCCCGAAGAAACATGCTGAGTTCAAGAAGTCTTTGTCGATGGTTATCTGTGATTGTTTTTCCGGACATTTGAATTTCTAATTACAGATATAAATACGTTTGCATCTTTAATTTTACAGTTGTCTGCACCACTTATTAAACCTGGGTATGTACGATAATCACACTTTCATAATCCTTTAAATGTTATTAAATCCTTTTCATTGTACCCTGGAAGCCTGCTAAATTCCAGCATAATGCCGTTTTTAACCCCCACCCAACAAAGTTTAGCATATTTTCAACGGTTTTGCGCCCATACAGATGCAGCATCACACGCTACATTATCTTAAAATTGTAAAAAATATGGGAAAATATGAAGAAACCACTCCGGGATTACGTGATTTGCTGAAAAAATTCTGTAGTGGTTATATTCAATCCTCTTATCACCCGCAGAAGCAATGCTACGGTGAAGTTATCGCCAGTCGCTGCTGACCTTTCCAATCTGAAGTAGCTGTTGCGATTTATTCCCGCTTGGAGGGCAAAAGATTCATACGAGGAGTACCCCGCCTTAATTCTCAGTTCTTTTACTTTGGCAGCAATTTTTTTAATGTAATCTCTGTCAACATCCGGAACTACATGTGCTTTTTTTTCTTTTGTTGTGTTGGCTTGTTGTTGCTTTTCTTTTGGCATTGCAGCAGAAGTTTGAAACAAAGCTATTAAAAAAATTCATATAGTAAGTTTTTTTAATTGCGTTTAATATATCGTGTTTATTATATTATACTATATTTGCTGCATGAATAATGGCAAAATCAAAATACTACAGCAACAGATTAGCATCAACTTTGATTATGAATATCTGAAAAATTATCTGATTATAATCGAGACTATCGATTTTATACCGCAACGGACATACTTGGTTTACATGCATGACTTCATATACTATGATGAAAATATGCCGTTTTATGTCATCAACCGGAATTAAACTACAAATCAGCTTTTTGGTATCACTTATAACAGAAGTGATACTTCAAAACAAAATGTAATAAACAATATATCAGAAACATAGCATACCAAACAGAATTTAAAATAAAACACAGGTATCAGTTATATAAGTGGGCGAATAAAAATGAAACTTTAAAAACAAAATAACATGGCACTAAAAGGACAACTAACAAAATCATCTTATCTGGAGTGGGATTCAATGTTATTGCTTTTGCAAAAACTTGAGCGTGATGGTCACTATAAATTCCAATTGTTAATCGCTATAGGATGTTATACCGGGTTAAGGATTGGGGATTTGTTAAAATTACGCTGGGTAGACGTGTACAAACAGGAGATTCTGGAACTTGTTGAAGGGAAAACGAAAAAAAACAGAAAAATACAACTGAATCCGACACTGGTTGAAACCATTACCCGATTGCATGCAAAGCTGGAGATTACGGACGAGAATGCACTATTGTTCCTTAACAAAGCTAAGACAAAAGCTATTAACGTACAGTATGTGAACAGGAGACTAAAAGAAATTGCAAAACAATACAATTTACAATCATCTGAAAACTCAACATCGTCACATCTTTTCAGAAAAACACTTGGAAGACATGTGTGGGCAATAAACAACTACAGTGAAAAATCTCTACTTTTGCTTGGAGAACTCTTTAACCATAGCAGTATTAAGATTACAAAAATTTATTTAGGGATTAAGGCAGAAGAAATTGGTGATGTATACCTTAGCTTATAACATGGGAGTATTAATAACGCACAGTTGCTATCAGTAAGTCTTCTTGTGGTTGTGGAACGAGCACCATAATGAAACTATCACTCAAAATTTCACCGTAACTGCTTTGTTTTAAATAGATTTAGTAATGATTAAGTATTGGTGTGTCATCCCTAATCTTTTTTCTGTCTCGGAAGTTTTACGCAATGTGTTAAGAAAATCAGATTTTTTATCAGTAGTAATAATTTCGCTTATTGTCTCAATTGACATAAAAGAAGCAATTCCTTCGATATTTCGTATACGGAGAGTATCAAATCCATTGTTTTTCATAATTTTTTTAGCAATACCGGGCATACAACGAAACTGCGGGACATCATAACCCTGAAAGTTCGTATGCGTTATTATTGAATCCAATCCACTATTGACAACCGGGAACGGACTAAGAAATACTGTAAATAATAATCCACCTGGTTTTAATATTCTCTTACAGTTTGCCAGAGTCAGATTTCTGTGTTTGTCACTTACCAGATGATAAAGCGGTCCCATGAGTAAGATGGCATCTGCCAAACAATCATCCACCCAATCTAACTGAGTCGCACATGAGACTCTGTTAAAAATAATATTATCGGAATTGCATGAATCTTCCATTCTGTCGGAAAATGCTTTGAGCGACTTTGCCGAAAGGTCGATTAACCCGACTCTGCAATTCCTTTGCAATAAATGCTCAGCATATCGTCCAGGACCGGAACCGATGTCTATTACTACAGAACCTCGGTGTATATATTCATCCAATAATTCGACAATTAACTGATATTCCGCTTCACGCAATGGCGTTTCAGTGAGTCGGTTGTATTCTTCTTCAACTCCCGCATCATAAGCTGCTGCTATTGTTTGACGATATGGCATGATTAATTTGTAAAGTGAAAAAACTAATTCAAATAAGGAACAAGCAATGCACGTCCGTTAAATGGTATAGACTGGATATTTCCTTCATATATTGTTTTAAGGAAATCAGTATCCCATGCCTGCATTGATTCATCTGCCCGGATGATTTTTCTGTTTTTCATGAACAGGAAGTCATCACCATAAAGAAAAGCAAGATTCGGGTCATGCATTACTGCCACAATTGTCATCCCTTCACTTACTAATTGTTTCAACAGACTTAAAACATGTGATTGATTCGAAATATCAAGATGAGTGGTCGGTTCATCAAGCAATAAGATTTGCGGATTTTGAGCAAGTAGTCTTGCTATCATTACCATTTGCTGTTCTCCCCCGGATAATTCAGTGTAATTCCGATTTCTTAAATGCAAAACACCAGCTTTACTCATTGCATTATAGGATGCCGTTTTATCAGCCTCCTTCGGCACGTATCTGATAAAACCTGCCCGCCCGGTAAGTACAACATCTTCAACAGAGAAAGGGAATATTGCTTTGTGGTGTTGATTAAGAAACCCTGTTAACTTAGACCTGTCAGTGAAGTTGAGATTGTCACTTGCATTGCCTAAAATCTTTATAACTCCTTTTTGGGAGACGAGTAGTCCGGCAATGACCTTCAGGAATGTAGATTTGCCACTTCCATTCTGTCCCAGAATAAATGTGAGTTTTCCCGGTTTAATGTCAATATTTAAATCGTTGAGGATTACAGAGCCATTATATGAGAAAGAAAGGTTACTTACGGTTATTGCGTTGTTTAGCTGTTCCATCCGATATTCGTTTTTTTCATTAAGTAAATAAAAAATGGTGCACCTAATAACATGGTGAAGACACCAATGGGAATCTCAAAACTTGAAATGGTGCGTGAGAAATCGTCAATGATTAGTAGAAATGTGCCCCCAAAAAGAAAATTTAATGGAATAGATTTTTGGTTGTCGGGACCTGTTACCATACGTATCATATGCGGGACCATAAGACCATAAAGTCCTATTATACCAGCTACAGCTACCGCTGATGATGATGCAAGGGTAGCAGCAATCAGAATAATTATTTTATCTCTTTCGGGATTTATTCCAACTGTTTTTGCTTCGTCATCGCCTAATGCCAATACATTTAAACGCCATCTGTAAACAAATATCACAAATACCCCGATTGTTATAGGTATTACTGATGAACGTAGTTTTACCCAATTTGCATTGTGAAGATTTCCCATCGTCCAATGAACGATGGATTGCAATTTAAATGGGTCACTGAAAAACTGCACTATAGTTAATAGTGCTGTAAAGATGCCCGATACGATGATTCCGGACAATATAAGCGATACTATTGAAACATTCTTATTTTTTCTTGCAGTAAAATAGCTAAGAGCAACTGCCATTAATCCGAAAATAAATGCTGAAAGCTGAACCGGGAGAAAAGCATAAGCCAGTGCCAGTGCTGCACCAAAGGCAGCACCGGAAGAGAGTCCAAGTATATATGAATCAGTTAATGGGTTTCGAAATATTGCCTGTATGCTGCATCCTGAAATAGCAAGCGAACCACCGACCAAAAAGGAAAGCAAAATTCGTGGCAATCGTACATCGAAGATAATTGACTTTATTAGGTCCGAATCATCTGAATTCTTTAAAAACAGGTCCATAATTGAACCAAGTGTTGCAGTATGTGAAGGACCAATAAAAAGTGAAGCCAATATCACAGGCAATGGCAAAATATAGAATACTAAGTGAATTATACGTCTGTTCATTTAGTTAACTTTTCTCCCTTTTCACCATATAACTTAACAAGCATTTTTTGCTTTTCTGTATTCATATTCAAACCTTCAGTTGATGCCGGATAACACCACTTAGCCAATTGTTTAACTGCATATGGGAATTTAAGTGTCCATAAATCGCACAAAAACACTGATGGTAATTCGTAGACCTGATTAAACTTAATGGCATTGATATGTTGTATTTCTGAAAGTTTAGCAATATCCTCCGGACTTTTTAATGGGTTGTACCACATTACAATAATATCCGGGTTCCAATCTAATAGTCTTTCTTTGTTGATTACTACATGCTCCTGTGAAGTTGTGCAACTGTTCTTAGCTCCGGCAAGTTCTATTAATTCGTTTACTGTGCTGGTTGTTCCTGCCGTTTCCAGTAAGCCTTGGGTCCACATGAAGTAAATGTTCTTCTTTTCAATTTCCTCAATATTTATTGTGGAGCGCAATTGATTTATTTCATTCCGGGTATAGTTTGTAAGAGAATCAGCCCGTTGGCTTCTTCCTGTCAATATGCCAAAGTCATGGATTTCTTTATATACGTCATTGACACTTTTCAGAAATACCCCATAAACCGGAATGCCGTGTTTTTCAATTGATTCGATGGATTCTGTCTGTGATGCCCAGATAATAACCAAATCGGGTCGAAGTGCTACAATACTTTCGATATTTACAAAATCCCAATTTCCGGGAGCAGGAAGGGTCTTGTTTTTAATTCGTTCGTCCAGTACTGCATATTGAGCAAATGTGCTCTCATTATATACCCCGGAAGAGATACCTATTATCTGATTTTCGGCTTGTAACATATAGATGCCAGACAATGCACTTTCGATAAGACAAACAATACGTTTTGCAGGGTTGGGAAGGGTAATTTCTACTCCCCTGAAATCGGTAACATTTACTGAAGATGACGACTTAGTACTATTTGGCACACTCTGCCTGCAACTTGTAAAAGCTGATGAGAATGAAAGTAACAAACAATAACAAATAGTTTTAGTTATCGACATTAGACCCTTATTAAAATGAAGTTCTGATTCCAGCCATTACTGAGAATCCGGTGTTACGGAATTGCCAAGGCATTTCATACCGGTTATTGGTTATATTATAGAATTGTCCGAAGCACTCTACTTTGTAACTTTGCGTTTGAGCCAATTTCTGAGATATGTTGACATTTAACAATGCTCCCGGTTTGAAAAAATTTCTGCTTGTTTTGTCACTGCTGTCATAATATCCATTATTGTAATTTAGGTAAGTACTTACCATCATACCAAAAGGCATACTGAGGTTTATTCCGGCATTTGCAACTTGTTCAGGTGCAAATGGGACAGTACCTGCATCCTTAACATTTGTCTTCATGTAAGTATAGTTTACAAACCACTGAATATTGGATGACAGTATAGAAAAGCCAGACTATCTGACCACATTTGGCCGGTCTAAATTGACCACATCGAAGTTACTGATTTTTTAAAGAGCTTTCTCATTATAAAAAGAGGTTATACAAATCTATCTATTTTAATTCAAAGTTTCAATTTCTTTAT
>CAIJYD010000103.1 GCA_903824785.1 uncultured Bacteroidota bacterium | reverse complement strand
TTTCACGGTAAATAAAGCCACGCTTACAGTCACTGCCGATGCAAAGAGCAAGACATACGGCGACGACAACCCGACTCTGACATTCCAGTACAGCGGCTGGAAGAACTCAGATACTGAAAATTCCCTTACAACAAAGCCAACCGCCAGCACAACAGTTACAAAGAGCTCATCTGTTGGGACAAACACCGGTGGCATAACGATTTCAGGCGGAGTAGCCAGTAATTATTCATTTACCTATGTGGCCGCCAATTTCACGGTAACAAAAGCAGGGGTAGATATAAAGGCAGTTGCAAAAGCAAAGGTCTATGGAGATACTGATCCGGACCTGATCTTCGAAATAACCTCCGGGACACTTGCTTTTGAAGATGCTTTCAGTGGCAAACTTGTACGCGAATCTGGTGAAAACGTTGGTAAATATGGTATACTTATTGGTTCTGTATCACTCAGCAACAACTACAATCTGACTTTTACTTCTAAGGATCTTACCATTAACCCGATTAAGGTACAGGTTACCGCCGATGCCAGGACTAAGGTTTACGGCGCAGCCAATCCTGCACTGACCTTCACTTCGGTACCTGAAGTCGGATCTGGGCTGACCAATGGCGAGGTAATTTCATTCTCCGGAGAACTTTCACGTGAACCGGGTGAAGATGTAGGAGATTTTTCAATCTTACAGAATTCACTTGCCAACAGTAACTATACCCTAGAGTATAAAGGAGCATACCTGACTATAACTCTCACCACCGGCTTTTACCAGCTATTTGAGGATAAGCCGGGGATGAAGGTATATCCAAATCCGTTTACTGACAGAGTTGAATTTGATTTGAAACTTCAGGCAGATGCTGATGTAAGACTTGAAGTCTATAGCATTACCGGTATAAGACTGGCTTCACTTGTTAATGAAAGACTGAAAGGTTCGCGTTCATTTAATATTGTATATGTGCCTCAGCAACAAAGCAATAACATACAGATATATAAGCTTATAATAGATGGGGTGGTTACACAAACCGGTATATTGATTCACAGATAGATATATTCCATGATTCTTGTTAACTTTAATATAAGTACCCTTTTTCAGATTATATTATCTGACGTTAAGCTAAAATAAATAATTACCTCTTTACCGGAGTCCCCAGTGTTGCGATTTTTTTCTGCATTTCAGGAGTTAATTGTTTTACAAGTTCGGCATTGTAAGATACTGAACCTGTTGGCAACAAAGGGAGATCAAGTTTATAGGCTTGTTCTGATGCAATCGCATATGAGCGACCCTTGTCTGCAATTGATCCGTCTTTAATATCCGGGTCTACATTGGTTGTGATGATTGAAATAGTATTGTCACTATTACGGACAATATCGAAAATCCTGAATTGTTCCGGAAATTCTCTCAATGATTTTGTTTCAACTTCCCAGAAGCTATTTTCCTTATGGGCCGGATCTTCCGATATCATTGCTGTAATATTATTTACATGCCTGTGACCAGCCAGCCACAGGATAAGATTCGGATAACCTTTCAGTTTTTTTATTATAGCCGCTTCATCTTCATTGTTATACCAACCAATGGGAGTTCCTGTAGCGACACCTATTGGAACATGTGCTGCAATTATCATTAATTTGCCATCCGCCTGCCCTGCATCAAGTTGTTGTACCAGCCATTCATACCGTAAATTTGCCAGTGAACCATAGCCATAAAGGAGTGAAGGTCCCGGAGCGTCAGACTCATCCTCAGTGTCATTCAAAACAATTATTTTGAGTGGCAGATCAAACTTTGGCTCAAATGAATAACAGGCACCATATTTATCCTTACCTTCCGTTTGAGCAAACCCATGTCCTTTTGGAAGTGTGGTAGTTGTTGAAAATTCATTCATCCATTCATTCACCGTAAGTGAACGACGATCAGCATCGGCAACAACCTTTGGAATGCCGGACATATCAGCAACAACACCCGAACCTATTATATCACCATAAACTGTACTTCCGTCAATTGTACCAAGTGAAAAAGTTGACTTATTTAAAGCATCAGGGTCAGAGAAAATATTTCCGGTCTGAAGAATATTTTCTCCTGTATATGATTGGCGCAGTTTATCGTTCACTGGTTTAACCCCCATCCAAAAATGGTCATGATTGCCAAGGACGGCGTACCATGGAATAGAATGATCCAGCCCCTCTGCCTGAAACTCATCCTGATAATCATTATTTGCGTCTGGCACAGGATCATTCTTCTCCCCTGAATCAGGAATTATTTTCTGTCCATCCATTATATCAATAAACCATCTGAGTTCATTATGCTGTGTATTGTTCGCCATGTCGCCAAGGGCTATGCCAAAATCAAACCTGCTCTGTTTGTTCAGGTGATTAATAGTCTGAACAGCTGCATTAAGGAGCTGGGTGGTGTATGGCATAAGAGGTGCATAACAGGATATTCCATTTGAACCGGCAAATGGAGCAAAAAAAATAGCCTGGGCAGGAGATTCTTTATCGGTGATATGGACGTCGGTCATAGTAAAAAACCGTAATAGTTTTGCCGTATTTGTAACAGATGTTGTAGAATAATTGGCCGGCATGAGATCGAATCTTTTTTCTCATGGAAGTCCTGGTCCGAAGTGCCAGAAGCCATAACTGTTTTCTGCAAACTTTGAAACATCAGTAGGTTTAAGCACAATGCCATTTGTGAATACAGGATCAGGAATAATTGTACGGTCAAGCGTTGTATAAACTGTAACAGGAATATCTGCTGAATCACCTTTCCGGCAGCTAATGGATACCACTGAAAGGACTCCAAAAATGAGTAAATAGAAAACAGGATGGTTTTTCATTTTATGCAAATATATGAATTCTTATGCGGTATAGGAATATCTCCTTCTGCCCGTAGTGGGCGCTTTTTGATGCGTGCGCACAATAACATAATAAAATGGAATCAATCCCCGGGACATCACTGTTAATTAATTAACAGTCTGAAATTCAGAATTATATAATGCAGGTTGTGTTATGAAATGTAAAACATTATTATATATTTACGGATATTTATTTTAAAGGAATGAAATCGCTTTGGTTAAAATCTTTATATGGGAGGAAGGGTTAAGCAGAGCAATGTTTTTGAAAT
The DNA here is from genome assembly GCA_903824785.1 of uncultured Bacteroidota bacterium. Lineage (GTDB taxonomy): Bacteria > Bacteroidota > Bacteroidia > Bacteroidales > VadinHA17 > LD21. Next base: position 13,856 of record CAIJYD010000103.1, on the reverse strand, counting down.
ACAATGAAATATCTTCGGCAGAAATAATTTCATAAGCTGTGGAAATTACTGGTTTTGTTCAGGGCAACAATATAGTGTGAAAGAAATGTTTTATAAGTCTTAAATATTTAAATTGAAATGAAAAAGGAAAGAAGAATTAGTATCCGCTTGTGGGTTTTTATGGGAATTGTTTTAATTGCTGTAAATAGTTGTAAAAAGGACAATTCCACAATACTTTCAGTTGGAGACAGCTATCAGGGTGGCAAAGTCGCCTATTTACTTGTAAACGGTAATTCTGGTTATGATGCAAATGTACAACATGGTTTAATTGCTTCATTAGCTGATCAGAGTACAGGCATAATGTGGTGGAATGGAGCTTCTTCAATAACAGGGGCCACAGCAACTGCTTATGGAACAGGTAATGCAAATACGAATACAATTGTTGCCAGCCAGGGAGCAGGGAACTATGCTGCAAAACTGTGTAGTGATTTAGTATCAGGAGGTTATGGTGACTGGTATTTACCGAGCAAAGATGAGTTATTCATTCTTTATACTAACAGGATTCTGATTGGGAAATTTGAAAGCAGCAGTTATTGGTGTTCCAGCGAAGTCAGCACCGGAACTGCCTTTCTGTATAGTTTCAGTATTAACCTTCAGGGAAGCGGGGGAAAGGGCTTTTTAGGCAATGTGCGCGCGGTGAGGGCTTTTTGATAATTAACCCTAAATTTATCTCATGGTTTTTCTTTAGCAGGAATCTTAAAACCTATTGCTTTTCTTGGTTTTGGATTATCTTCAAAATCCGGTCGGAGAACACTAAACATCCATAACAAAACAACTAGAATTTAACTCGGGTTTTGGGTGGTCAGCTTGATCGAGTTTGATTTGGTCAAGGTCAACGATTGTCTCGTCCTGGTATTTATACTCCCTAGATGAATTGCTTCTAATGGTTTTAGCCAATAATACTTATGGTTTCTATTCTTAACATCTGGATTTTCAAGTTGGGTTAGATAATGGTCAACCGCCACCAACCTTTGTTTATTATTCAATATATCATCGTAAAAATCACCATAACCTCTAACACGGACGATCGTTAAGAAATTGCCAGGTGGGCATTTTTCGAAAAGAACCTGACAATAGGGGTAGTCTTTTCATCCAGAAAAGTATAGAATTAAATCTGAGGTTATACTTGTGAACTATTGATAATTAGTTTTGTTTAAGTATGAAGTCCTTATAAGTAAAGATTTTATAATTATGAATAGAAGAAAGTTTGTAACCATTTCATTATTATCTCTGCCGGCCTTAGTCGGTTCATCATCATGGCGAATGTCAGGAATGCCGGGTAAAGCTTTCGTGTTGAAGTCTGGTTTAAGCCGTTTCGGGGTACCAACCCCATTTCTTGGTGTTAACCCCAACGACTTAAAATTATCAACCAAGGATACGATGGGTAAACTGTCGGCATTTGAATATGTAGGAACCCAAAAAACCGGCCCTTCCCTACATGCTCATTTACAACAGGATGAAATGTTCTATGTACTGGATGGCAGGTATATCTTTCAATCAGGAGAGGAAAAACAATTACTGCAGGCAGGGGATCTTATTTTCCTTCCACGGACAATTAAACACTCCTGGGTTCAGATCTCAGATTCGGGACAAATGTTCTATTTCCTTCAGCCCGCAGGAAAAATGGAAGAATTCTTTCTTAAGATGACTCAACTGAGCGGGAAGGAATCCGAAGCAGAGGTCAAGCAAATCGGCATAGATGCAGGGATTCAAAATTATGGCCCGCCGCTTTCCCCTACGGAAAAGCATTTTATTAATGAAAGTTTAAGCAATGGATTCGTCATAAGGTCTGGTGAGAGCAGATTTGGTGAAAAAACAAAACTGAATGGCAGGAATCTGAATGACATTAAAGTTTCAGGTAAAGATACCGGATCTGAACTTACAATATTTGAATACAATGGCAATGAAAAGGGCGGACCTCCGCTTCATATTCATCCAGGGCAGGATGAAATATTATATATTTCTCAGGGATCTTATCTTTTCCAGTGTGCAGATGAAAAATTTACGCTTCAGAAAGGCGATATGGTTTTTCTGCCCAGGGGAGTGCCACATGCATTTGCCCAACTTTCGGAGACAGGTAAGTTGCTTTTTTTCTTCCAGCCTTCAGGCAAGATGGAAGATTATTTCAGAGCATTGGGTAATTTAGAAGGGGTCCCGTCTCAGGATGAGGGGGCAAAGCTATTTCTGGGCCATGATATGCAAATAGCCGGACTGCCTCTGGAATTTTAATGCCCCGTCTTCTCCGGAAGATTAAAAGATTATGATATTCCTATCTTAATCCAATTATCTTTTAACCTCATCAAAATGAACCTGAGTGCAAAAGCCGGGAGGAATGATCACATTTAGCCGGTTAAACTGAGATTATCGTATTAAATTTAAAAACAAGCACTTTAATACCGACCTTGGATGGTCGATTTGCTCCAGCCGGTTTTGGTCAAGGGGACTGGATTTGTCATCTCGCCCTGAAATCGATTATCACATTAAAACACCCCTTCCTTAATCTCCCATGTTTTATCCATATCCGGACTCGCCGGATAGTGTTCTGTGACCTGTGAGGCAGAATGTCCCATCCTTTATCCGAGGGCCTGCGATTAGAGAATTATTATACACAAAAACAGGGTCATTCCGTTTGGCGGGAGGAATTCTGTCGGACCTAGTTTATAATAAGAAAATATTATACCCCCTCTGCCTAAAGGCTGCTTAGGTTGCTGAATAACCTGAAGGAGACAATTCTATAACGCATAAGATTTTATTTATTTGTATAAAATGAATTCGTATGGAATCACTAAGGATTGAAATAATAAATCCAAAAGCCAAAAGGCTGATTAAGAGTTTGGTTGACATGGATTTGATAAGGATAAAGAAAGAAAAAGGGAAGTCGGAGTTTACGAAATTACTTACCAAACTAAGAAGGCGTTCTGATAATGCCCCTACATTAGAGGAGATAACCGTAGAAGTAGAGTCGGTTAGGAAAGCCCGCTATGAAAAGTAAAAAAGTAATCCTTGATACGAACCTTTAGATTAGCTTTCTTATTTCAAGAGATTTCATCTTTCTTGACAATTACGTTGAAACAGGAAAAATGAAACTCATCTTTTCAGACGAGTTGTTTAGTGAGTTCATTTCAGTTGCAGAAAGACCAAAGTTTAAGAAATACTTTGCTGAGAATGATGTTAAGTATTTGATACAAATAATTAACAGATTCGGAGTTCTTGTTCAAGTTACAACTGAAATAAACCGATGTCGCGACATAAAAGATAATTTTTTATTGAGTCTTGCAATAGACAGTGATGCGGACTATTTAATCACCGGAGACAATGACTTGCTTGACCTGGAGCATATATATGAGACTAAAATCCTCACGATTCAAGGATTGAGAAACGAACTTAAATAATCCACAAAGCCTCAACCGTTCTTCTCAATTACCTCCTCAGATTCCCCTGACTTCTCATGTATTCATGGTTTACAAGCTGTTTTATAATCTCTTCTATTTCAAGGCGTACACTTAAATTATCCGTCAGGATCTCTCGGATCTTAGTAAATACACACATGATCTGGATGTTTACAGTTATTGCTCTTTCACTATGCAATACACCTGATAACATAGCTACGCCTTGCTCAGTAAACGCATTTGGAAGTTTTCGCCAGCCGCCCCAACTTGATGTTCCAAATTGGAAGATCAAGTTATCGAACTCCTCTTTTGTAACCTGGAACATAAAGTCATCAGGAAAGCGGGCTGCGTTTCGGTTAACAGCTTTATTCAGATTACCGGTGGTAACTCCATAAAGTTCAGCCAGATCTTCATCCAGCATTGACCAGCCTTCGCCGGCCCAGCCTGACCATCTCATTTAATTGATTGAAAATAGAATAATGTGGTTTCCCAAAACCGGTGGCAGGTGGTCTGATGATACGTTTTGTCCGGGTTAAGACAATTTCTTAATTATTTTTATAGATGAAATAGTCAAAATTCATAAGCAAATATGAAAAGCGTTAGGTCTCTTCAGGTTAAGAGCATCGGTAAATAGTATGTTCTTCATATCATAACTTTCTATAAAGGATTAAATATAACTTGAATATTAGTTTCTTATGTGATAAATGTAAAATATGACTGATCTAAAATAACACTTAAATGAATCCGATGGGCAAATATAAAAAGAAAATTATTGAATGCTTATAAACTAAAACCATTGATTATCAATTATTAGCTCGAAAATTTAGCTCTTTTTCTGAAACTTGACTTGGAAGGCAACATATTAAAAAAAATTGATAAGAACATTTTTAAAATCAGTAAGAATAATTGTTTGCCAGGGCAGAATTTTTCCTTTCTTTGTTTAATTGAACCCATAGTATAATAACTGTCATATTAAATAACTATCACTAATCACGACTATGAAATCAGGAAAAAGTAAAGGCTGGATAATTACCGGCGCTGCATTAGGAATTAACCTTATTCTCGGTTTATTATATGCATGGAGCGTATTCAAAAAAGCTCTTGTATCCGAGTGGGGATGGAACGACGTGACTGCTTCTTTACCATTCACTGTTTCAGCTGCAATTTTTGCTTTTACCATGATATTTGCCGGCAGAGCTCAGGATAAATACGGTCCAAGAATTATTGCAATTCTTGGTGGTATAATGTTTGGTATAGGACTAATGGCATCAGGATTTTCAAAAAATCCAGCTGTTATGGTCATTACTTTTGGTGTGCTTGGAGGAATTGGGATAGGCTTAGGTTATTCAGCAACAACACCTTGCGCTATCAAATGGTTCCATTCAACAAGGAAAGGAGTAATATCCGGATTAGTTGTTTCAGGTGTTGGCCTTGCACCAGTTTATATTGCTCCTTTAACTGCATTATTTCTGAAAAGTTATGGTATCCAGCAAACTTTTATAATTTTTGGAGCATTTGCCCTGTTTTCCATAGTCTTGTTTTCCCTGATTTTAAAAAATCCTTCTCCTGACTATGTTCCTTTTCAACCTGCGGCTATTAAGAAGTCAGCTGGTACATCATCGGTTAATATAAGCTGGGCTGAAATGCTTAAAACAAAACAATTCTATTTTTTATGGCTAATATATTTACTTTCAGCAACTGCAGGCCTTATGCTTATTGCCCATTTGGCTAGTATTGCAGGTACCCAGGCTGCCTGGAAAGCAGGATTCATCCTTGTGGTGGTTTTATCTGCATTTAATGCTACAGGTCGCATAGTTATCGGCTTTTTGTCTGATAAAATTGGTCGCAAATCGTCCCTCGTTGTAGTTTTTTTGTTGCAGGCAGCCAATATGTTTCTTTTTGCTAAATACCAATCAATTCCTCTGTTGATTACTGGTGCTGCAATAGCAGGTCTGGCTTATGGTTCACTTTTTTCCATAATGCCTTCCATAACCGCTGATTTCTTTGGAGTTAAAAACCTAGGAGTAAACTATGGGTTAGTCTTTTCAGGTTGGGGGATTGCAGCCATAATTGGCCCTATCCTGGGTGGAATAGCCATGGTTAATTACGGGACTTATTCTATGTCCTATATTGTTGCAGGCGTTTTATTATTAATAGGAACCTTGTTTGTTACACTAATTAAGCCCCCCGCTATATCAAATTCAAAATAGACAACTGCTTTCTTTAGACTCATTCTAATAAATATAATAAAATTCTGTCATATAAATAAATTATGAGAAAAATACTTATTCTCACAGTTGCCACAATGGTTACAATGAATCTGATGGCACAGGATAGTACTAAATTAGCAGAGAAACCTGTTGATGTTAAGATTTCAGGTTTTATTATGAACAACATGTTCTTTGATACCCGCAGGAATGTTGATGCCATTGATGGGATGGTACTGTTATATCCATTGCCTGAAGCAAAAAACAGCCTTGATGTTGATTTTAATAAGTTTCCAAATCTTACCTTATTATCATTTGCCTCAAGGTTAATTTTTGGAATATCAGGGCCAAATGCTTTTGGAGCAAAGACTTCAGGTTTAATCGAATTAGATTTTACATCGCGGGCTAATAGTGCAACAGTCCGTTTCCGTCAAGCCTGGGTAAAACTCAATTGGGAGAAAACCGAATTATTGATTGGGCGTACATGGCATCCTATCTGCTCTATGGATGTTATTCCTACTGTTATGGCTATGAGTGTTGGAGCTCCATTTCAGCCTTTTAACAGGAGTGAACAGATTTCTCTAACACATAAAATCGGAAAAGTAAATCTTGTTTTTTCAGCTCTTTTTCAGAACGATTATACAAATAACGGTCCTGTAGGAAAATCGAGCACTTATCAGAACAATGCAATCGTTCCAAACCTTCATGCACAGGTAAAATATAAAACTGAAAATGCTATCCTTGGTGTAGGTGTTGATTATAAAAGGCTGAAACCACGAACTTATGTTGAATCACCTGTGGATAGAACAAAGATGAAAACTGATGCAGTAATTGATTGTCCTTCAATTGTGGCATATGCACAAGTCACATCAGGTAAACTGACAATTTCAGGTAAATCAATATTAGCTGCAAACATAAGTGAAAGTCTAATGACAGGTGCATATGGAATCTCTTCTTATAATGCATTGACAGGTTATGAGGAATACACAAATTTCAGGCATTTCTTTGTGTGGAGTAATGTTAGTTATGGTGATAAACTTAAATATAGTCTGTTCACAGGTTACTTAAAAAACCTTGGTGCAGGTGAAAATATTATTGCTCCATTTAATTCAAGCCCTACCGTATTTGGATTAGGTGAGAATATAGGGCAATTGATACGCATAACACCTACTGTCTCGTATACTGTCGGAAAAACCATAATTGCCCTTGAATTGGAACATAATATTGCAGGTTATGGGACCATTGATTATATGAATAAAGGCAAAATAGTCAATACTAGCAGTGTAAATGGTACCAGGATCCTGGCAACTATGTTTTATAATTTTTAGAATATTTTTTTAGTCGATAAATATCTTCTCAAAGATACACTCATTAACAGCTATCAGAAAAACTAAGCTAAGGAAAAGCAAGCTTCGATTCTAATTTTGCAAGGAATTTATTTTGGCTTTCTATAAAATGAGTATTATAATGGCGAAATCTCAATAATTATAGAAAGGTGTAACTCGCCACCGATCGCCGTTAATTTTAAATGATTTCATTGGAATTCCTCCCAAAACCTGGCAATAAAGTGTGAGTTGCCCGCTCTCGCTCACACACTCGCTCTTTTTGTTGTCCCGTCCCTGCTTCACTTCGTTTCGCAGGGCAATGCAGGTCTCCCTGACGAATCCTCCTGGCGTCGGATTGTCAGGATAAACTTCTCGACCTTCCGGAACAAAAATAGCCGCTGAAATCAGCGGCTATTTTGTTGTCCCGTCAGGTCTCGAACCTGAACTCTTCTGATCCAGAATCAGACGTGTTGCCAATTACACCACGGGACAGTTTTCAGGGGGCAAAGATAAATTAAAAACTGAAAATTCAAAAGGAGATTTTCAAATGTCTTGCAAGTCTTGCAGGTCTTGCAGGTCGTGCAAGTCTTGTATGTCGAATAAAGTAATTTTTATAAATTTACGGGTCAAACTTAAATTCGTGCTAAAATGGGAACAGTTAATGATTTCGAAGACCTCGAGATATGGAGGATGTCCAGGGTATTGGTCAATAATATCTATGCTGATTTTGGGAATTGCCGTGATTTTGGATTTAAAGATCAGGTAACGAGAGCGGGCGTTTCAATTATGAATAATATAAGTGAAGGATTTTGCAGAAATAGCGATGCAGAATTTCGTCACTTTCTTAATATCTCTAAAGGATCAGCTGGAGAAGTTAAAAACATGTATTATATCGCAGAAGATCTGAATTTCGTCGGGACAGAGATTTCGGTCGACAGAAGAAATAAAACACAAAGACTTATTAATAGTATTGGTGCTTTAATGAAATATCTGAAAATTAATAAATTACACTAATCAAGAGCATGTATGTCTTGAATAGTGGTGTAAGTCCAGCCTGTTATGTAGGTCACTTAACTAGTCAGGGACTTGCAAGACCCAAGACATGCATGACAGGCATGACAATTACTTATTCACCTTCGCCCAAGTATCCTTCAGCTGTACTGTCCTGTTGAATACAAGCTTCCTGTCGGTCGAATCAGTATCTACACAAAAATAGCCCAGTCGCTGAAATTGAAATTTTTCAAGCTTCCCGGCAGATTTAAGCGATGGTTCCAGTTTGCAGCCGGTAAGAACTTTAAGTGACTCCGGATTAAGAAATTTTCTGTAATCATCTTCCTTCTGTCCTGACGGATCTTCATGATTGAAGAGCCTGTCGTAAAGTCGCACTTCAGCATCAACTGAGTGTTTTGCTGAAACCCAGTGAAGCGTCCCTTTTACTTTCCTCTCCGATCCACTCCCTCCACTACGGGTCTCTTTATCGTAAGTGCAATAGACTTCTTCAATAACACCTGTTGCTTCATCCTTTTTAAAGCCCTCACATTTAATAATATATGCGCCTTTAAGCCTGACTTCCATACCCGGGGCAAGGCGGAAAAACTTATTTGGAGGAATCTCCATAAAGTCATCCTGCTCAATATAAACCACTCTGCTGAAGGGAACCAGTCGTTTGCCCATTGTCTCATCTTCGGGGTTATTGATAAGCTCAACATCCTCCTCTTTCCCCTCCGGGTAATTACTTATTATGACCTTTAAAGGATTAAGCACTCCAAAAACCCTTGGTGCTTTTATATTCAGATCTTCCCGGATAGCATGTTCCAGAAGGGATACATCATTTATTGCTTCAACTTTGGTATAGCCAATAAGATCGATGAATTTCTTTATCGATTCCGGTGTGTAGCCTCTTCTTCGCAGACCACAGAGAGTCGGCATTCTCGGATCATCCCATCCTTTCACTATTCCTTCCTGAACCAACTCGAGCAGTTTTCTCTTGCTCATCATTGTGTAGGTCAGATTAAGACGGTTAAACTCAATCTGCCGCGGGCGATAATCATCTGTTTTCAGTTGATCAATAAACCAGTCGTAAAGCGGGCGGTGAACTTCAAATTCAAGTGTGCAGAGCGAATGGGTTATCCCTTCAAAATAGTCACTCTGCCCATGTGCAAAATCGTACATCGGATATACCTTCCAGCTGCTTCCGGTACGATGATGAGGCGATTTTATTATTCTGTAAATGATCGGATCGCGCAGATGCATATTTGGGGAAGTCATATCTACTCTAGCCCTCAGAACACGGCTTCCTTCATCGAACTCCCCTTTGTTCATTCTTCTGAAAAGATCAAGGTTCTCGTCAGCCTGACGGTTGCGGAATGGGCTTTCAGTACCGGGTTGGGTTGGGGTGCCTTTCTGTGAGGAGATAAGTTCTGCAGGCTGGTCATCCACATAAGCCAGACCTCTTTTGATAAGCTCAGCAGCAAAATCGTACAGCTTGCCAAAATAGTCTGAGGCATAGAATTCTCTTTCTTCCCAGTCGAATCCAAGCCAGTGTATATCTTCCTTTATCGAATCTACATATTCAACATCTTCTTTAACAGGATTGGTATCGTCGAAGCGAAGGTTGCATTTCCCGTTGTATTTCTTTGCCAGACCAAAATCGAGACAGATAGCTTTTGCATGACCAATATGCAGATATCCATTAGGTTCAGGAGGAAAACGGGTTATAACATTACCGCTGTTTTTTCCACCTTCCAGATCCTCAGCAACAAACTGTTCAATAAAGCTGATAGAAGGTTTTGATTCTTCTTTATTGTTTATATTATCTTCACTCATCCATTTTAGTTTAAGATTACAAAAATAGGATGAATTTGAGATCATCAACCTAAAATGTCTTGATATTTAATAGGAAAGTTACATAAAGTTCACACTGAGAAACAGATCCTTTTAATTAAATTTGTGAATTAATCCTGTTAAAAGTTGTGAAGATCTGAAATTCAAATAGGATAGAATTAAGGACAATAGGAATAACTAATAAAAAGCAAGATAATTATTTTACAATGGGACTGATACAGATTGAGAATATGGAGTTTTACTCCTTTCACGGACATTTTAAAGAGGAGCGGATTGTAGGGAATAAATTTCTGGTTGACCTTACAGTTGAAACAGATATGACCCTTCCTCAGGAGAGTGATAATCTCAAAGATGCTGTTAATTATCAGAGGGTATATGAGATAGTGAAACTGCAGATGGAGAAGAAATCACATCTTCTTGAGCACATTGCAGGAAGGATCCTCGATTCTGTTTATGTTGAGATGGAGGGGATAAAGAAGGTCACCGTAAAGGTTTCCAAGATGAACCCGCCAATGGGAGGGAAGATAGGGTCGGTCAGTATTGTATTGAGCAGATGAGTATTCCAGGCTGCCAGCGTCAGCTGAAATGCTTCAGGAATAATTCTTTTAATATGATTTTTTTGATAGGTTTTCGGATATAGTCATCATATCCGGATTTATTTTCTGAATCGGATTCTTCCAAAATATCATTGGTTGTCTGGATGATAATTTTTACATCCTTATTAAACTTCCTGATTTGTCGGGTAGCTTCGTATCCGTCTGTTCCGGGCATCAGAATATCCATCATAATTAAATCGATATCAGGGATGGCCTGACAGCAGAGAACGGCTTCATTTCCTGACTTTGCATATAATATTTCCCGGCTATACTCCGCAGTCATTTTTGCCATGACAATTCGTGATGATTCATTGTCATCGACAATTAATATCTTCAGTTTCTGAGGTTGATCATCTTCTGATGAAGCCGGCACAATACTTATTTTTTCTGCTTCTGCACCAAGAGGTAATGTAAAAGAAAACACCGAGCCTTTTCCTGGTTCACTTTCAACCCGGATCTTACCGTTGTGATATTCTATAAAATCTTTGCAGATTAGCAATCCCATTCCTGTTCCTGTTTCTCCGGTTGTCCCTTTTGTTGAATGAATCTGTGAAAGGTCAAACAGTTTCGTTAAATCGGAGGGGTTTATTCCAATTCCGGTATCTGAAACGGAGATGGTTGCATATGCAGAAGTTTGGCAGGCAGAGATTGTAATTCTTCCGTTGTTCTCTGTAAATTTTATTGCATTCGAAACAAGATTTCTTATTACAGTATTAAGCATATCAGGATCAGCAAAAACAGTGAAATCTTCTGCTGAAGAGAGTGCGATTGTAATCTTTTTCACTTCGGCTTTCGCACTGAAAAGATCAAATAAACTTCTGTAAACTTCTGTAAAATTCAGCTTAACGGGATTGAAAAGAGCTTTACCTGATTTTGTTTTTGCCCATATCAGCAGATCATCCAGTAAATTATAAATATTTTGTGCTGAATTGTTAATGTGATTTGCAAATAATTCAATTTGGTCAATGTCATATTGACGGATATTTTCTGTAAGCAATTCCGATAAGCCAAGGAGCCCCGAGAACGGACTCTTTAATTCGTGCCCGAGAATTAGTAAAAAACGGTCTTTGTCGGCATTTATTTTTTTGAGTTCATGGTTTTGCTGATTGATTGTAAATTCTGCCTGCTTGCGCTCGGTAATATCACTCATCGTAAGGAGGCATTGCTCCCCATCTTTGATTATTATTCCTGTAAGATAAACATGCATAATTATGTTTTCATCTGTTGAAATGGTCACCTCACACGACTCTTTGATCTGCTGGCTGAATATCTTATCGAAGAAAATGTTAAAAACAGGCAGGGTATCGTCAGAGATAAAAAATCCCAAACGACTGCCGATAAGATGAAAACGTTCCCTTCCAAGCATTTTTGCTCCAAGGAGATTTAATTTAATGATCTCTCCTGCTTTTGAGAGTGAAAAATATCCGGTTGGAGCAAAGTCGTACAATGAGGAATATTCTTCAGCAACAAGTGCTATCTTCTCATTTGCAAGAAAGAGCTCTTCGTTCTGCATTTCCAGTTCAATCTGGTGCACCTGAAGTTCATGAAGGAGTTTAACAGTGTCGGATTCGGAAAGTTCTGATCCGGATTTTGAAGATTTATTTTTCAGAACTTCTTCTGCCCTCTTGCGAAGAGCTATAGATTCCGTTGTTTTATTTTTCACAATTTACAAATTTTTATTTGCAGAAATAATCTTGAAAGCGAGAAATAAACATAACATATTTAGCAATAAAGATATTATATTTTTTTTATTAAACAAAATTTACCCCCCCCCCCCCCCCCTATGTCTCAGAAGATCAGTGTTATGCGTCGTATGTTTTGACACTATTTTCCTGGTTGGCTTCAAAATGGACTTGTTAAGGGAGCAATAAACAGTCAAAATATATAACAAGATTTGAATGTTATTGTTTACAAAAAAGAACCTGATTTATCTTTATACTTTTTATTTTTGCTTCTGGCGAACCTTTCAATTTGCCTGCATCTTTGCCTCTTAACTTTTGCCTTTCATCTTTTGATCAGGTCACTCCGGGTAGCGATTAGTAATATTTTTGATATTCTTTGAAAAAGTAAAATGTAACTTTTCAGAATGATACATCCATGTGATAAACTGAATCAGGAGGAAGGTATATTCCATAACTAAAGAGAGGCGGTCCCGGGGAATATGAACCGCCGCCAATACTGTAATCAACATTTCCCCATAGGTTTTTTATTACAAATATTGAATCAAAATCCCTTCCTTTGCATGTGGAAATATAGTATGGATACCATCCTTGTACTACACGACCAATGAACCCGGGATAGCCCCACAATTCGCTGTTTCCTCCGGTTAGCCAGACCTTAATTTCATCAATCTGATTCTTTACGGTATCATTGGTAACATGAAGGTTCAATTCAGAAGGATGGTATAAGGCAATTCTCCCATTATCCGACGGTGAAATAATATCACTTCCTATATAACCAGTAGCTGACGCAAATATGATCTGGCCGGGGTATCGCCTCCAGTCTTCCATAATAGTTTTTAGTATAGAAATTTTAAAACTGCCATCCTTGCCTGACAAAGCAGGTTGCCCAATCTTCTGAACTTGAGTATCAATTTCCCCAAAAGGCCTGTACCCATAACTAACAGTCGCTCCGGACACAGGATCCCCTGTAACTTTATCTATAACTATACCTGTAAATGTATTGCTATTGCTGTCATCCTGTTTTTTACAGCTGAAAAGGTACAGTATGAATAAAGATGAAGTAAGGATTAGTACAAGCCGGATATCTCTTTTCATATTTCAAAGTTAAGAAAAAGGATAATCAAAGTCAATCTCGAAAAACGACAGATTATTTTACTGGGTTATTTTTTTGGACCTTTTCCCTCACACTTGTCCGGTTATTTCAAAGAAAGCCCTCAGCTAAAAAGCATGGCATTAAAAATCAGATTTGATTATCGGAAATTTTTAACGATTCTTAAATCTCCAACCGCAACCAAACAATGTTTATTATATTTGCTGACAATTCAAGAAATAAAAAACCCTATCATGCTGATCTATTGCATTGATAGGGTTTAAAATTGAGGTCGGTGGCGGACAGTAATACGTTACTATTTTACTATTAAAACAGGGTCATATATTACTCATATACCTTATATATATAGTAATACGATTAATATTGCTTTAGTTTTATAGTAAATTACCTGCCCCAATCTGTAACAATTTACTATTTTTATCGTATAATCCGGTAAATACTTACTAATTGACGATAAAATATGGACAAACCAACAATCAAATCATTCGATGTAAAATTACAGAAGGAAAGCAATTATTACAGATTATTGTATATATTAATTGAAAAGTATACCATCTTCTCGTTGAAAAGTATACCACTTATCAATAGTAACCCGTTGCTTTGGCAAAGATCAAGCAACACAAAACAGGATGATAAGTATGGATACGAAACAAGAGATTACGA
>CAIJYD010000102.1 GCA_903824785.1 uncultured Bacteroidota bacterium | reverse complement strand
TCGTAATCTCTTGTTTCGTATCCATACTTATCATCCTGTTTTGTGTTGCTTGATCTTTGCCAAAGCAACGGGTTACTATTGATAAGTGGTATACTTTTCAACGAGAAGATGGTATACTTTTCAATTAATATATACAATATTTGTAACTGTTGCAATTACAATATCATTTAAACATGTTTTTCTCGTCCTTTTTGGATTATTACTTCTAAGTGATAAGTACAGGTTGTATCTCAGATTCAAAATTAAATATCAGTGTAGTATTTCTGTTCTTTTGTTTGATTTTTGGTTCACCTAAGAAACTCAACAGTTTCCTGATTTTGTCAATTGATGGACCAATTGGTTCTGCTGAAATCTGCACCAAATTCATATCTTCAGAGTTGAGGTTCCATGTAAAGTTTATGCAAGGCCGTACCTCCCCGGAAAGCAAGTTTTTCAGCTATAATGTCATCTGAAAATAATTCAACCAGTGCCCGGCAGATGATTAAATCCTGTTCGACCTGCTCATTAGCCTTCCAGGGAGCAATTTCAGACCATTCTGTAATATGTCGTTGTGGGATCATTCGTCAATTTCAATTTCTGCATTAACGATTACTTTCCATCGGTTATCTGACGAGAAACCTTTGGTTGGAGCAGATGCTTTTAATGGAATCCTGAAAAAATCTAAGCCATTTTTCTGAGAGGCTTCAAATAACTCGTTTGCCAGTTTCTCGTTATTTATGACTTTCTCAATCAGATATCCAAGTCTTTGTATAGCAGTAGAGGGAGTTGAAGTAAAAAATATTGGATCAAACTCTTTGGGATCCATTTCCTCTATAAGTTCATTCAAGACGGTAGCTACCCGGGTAATTCCTCCGGACCTTTTTTCAAATTGGACAAGATCACTGGCAGTCAATACCGGTGAAGACACTTTAAGATAACCTGATTCAGTTTTTCGTTCTTTTAGCAACCTGCTTTCGATATTACTCTTACTGATGAAATTCACTTTTAATCCCTTCTTGTGAGAAGGTCTTAACACTGGGAAATCAGTTATAACAAAATATTCCTGAGGCTGCTGATGTGCCGCTCCATATAAAGCTGCAGCACTTAATAATCCTACATAATATGGTCGGTTAAGATATTTCATGAAATTGTCCATGAACAACGAAGCAGGAAGAATCCCTCTGTTTGCATATTGCGCTGATATTATCAAATAGAATCCCTTGTGGAATGAAACTATTTTCCCTTTCTTCGATAATCTTCTTAAAGCACTTTTAATAGCTACACCTGAGTAGTTCTGTAATTCCTCTTCTAACTGGTTCAATGAAAATGAGATTCTTCCTTTTTTTTCAAGGTTTTCAATCCATTGACTTACATTTATGTTAAGCTGTTCCAGCATATAGTTAAAAGTGATATTTTGCGAAAGGTACCGTTTTTCGGCCTTTTATGCAAAAAATCTATTCTGATATTTTTATCTTCCAATTAAGTTGTGATGTCTACATTTTCATTACTTGCACAAAAAGTCGTACAAAAACTCTAAGTTTCATCTGCTGGAATCACCGGACATTCAATTAATACCGTCAGCAAAATTAAGCAGTTGAAGTAGATTTGAAAGGTCATTGCTAACCATAAATATACCATGTAAGACAAAAAATATTTGATAATGTTAAATAGATTTGACATAATGACGTATATTTGTAAAATATAGTTAATGTTATGAAAACAAGAAATACCATATTATTGCCAAGAGCACAGAAACCTATTTCAGTTCTTGGAGAGAATATCAAGCTTGCAAGACTGCGAAGGAAATTTAGCGCAGAACAGGTAGCTGAGAGGGCAAATATAAGTAGACCAACTTTAGTCTCTATTGAAAAAGGGAATCCTAATGTTACAATCGGGGCATATGTTAAAGTGCTTTCAGTTCTTGGACTTGAGAATGATATCCTGGAGGTTGCTAATGATGATAAATTAGGCAGAAGACTGCAGGATGCCAAACTAATAGTCAGGGAACGGGCACCCAGGATTTTTAAAAATGCTACATTACAGAGTAATCCGCAGGTTTCAAAAATAGCTATCAATGGACCAAAGGTGAGAATATTAAAGAAAACAGATGGAAGCAAGAAGTAATAATAAGGATATTTTTGTCTATGCTCACTGGACCGGTATGAAAGAGCCGGCATTAATTGGTGTGATGAAAGCTGAATTTACAAGGGGAAAAGAATTATATTCTTTTAGTTACTCTGAAAATTGGCTTAAATCCAGTTATTCTCAGATACTTGATCCGGAATTGCAATTATATACAGGATCGCAGTACGCAAAAGATGAGAAACAAAATTTCGGAGTATTTCTTGATTCTTCACCGGACAGGTGGGGACGTGTACTGATGAAGCGGAGAGAAGCAGCAATGGCAAGATCAGAGAAGCAGCCGGAAAAGACATTGAGAGAATCTGATTATCTGCTTGGAGTATTTGATGGCCACCGTATGGGTGCCATACGCTTCAAAGAGGATCCGGACGGACCATTTCTAAATGATAACAAAACACTCGCTTCCCCTCCATGGACCTCAATAAGAGAATTGGAACAAATCAGTCTTAAACTCGAAGATGATAACGCCAACGAGGATCCTGAGTACCTGAAATGGTTGAATATGTTAATGAATCCGGGTTCTTCTCTTGGAGGAGCAAGACCTAAAGCGAGTGTACTTGATGACAAAAAAAATCTTTGGATAGCGAAATTTCCAAGTAAATCTGATATTAAAGATATTGGCGGATGGGAAATGGTTACTAATGAACTTGCAAGGAATGCAGGTCTTAACGTGGCAGTCTCAAAAATCCAAAAGTTTTCAAGTAAATATTATACTTTTCTTACCAGAAGATTTGACAGGACTAATACAGGTGAGAGAATTCATTATGCTTCAGCAATGACCATGTTAGGTTATGTTGACGGTAACAATTTCCAGGATGGAGTCAGCTATCTTGAAATTGTCGATTTTTTAACAAGAAATGGTGCAAATATCGAAAGTGATCTGAAAGAATTATGGCAACGGATAGTCTTCAATATTTGTGTTTCAAACACAGATGATCATTTACGGAACCATGGTTTTATTTTAACAGATAAAGGATGGATACTCTCTCCTGCTTTTGATATTAATCCAAATGAGGACGGTGCAGGTTTATCACTCAATATCTCTCTCGATGATAACTCTCTGGATTTAGATCTTACATTGGAGGTTGCTGACTATTTCCGCTTAAATAAAGAGGATGCATTGAAGATAATTGAAAACATTAAAGAATCTGTAACAAATTGGAGAAGTGTTGCCAATAAGTATCAACTTCCAAGATCAGAGCAGGAACTTATGGCAAAGGTATTCGAGAGATTTCTTTAGGATAATGGTTTCGCTTTAACGATGTAAATTGTAATTCGATGAAAATCAATAAAATAAATTAGATTATTTTAGTCTGAATGATTAACTTGCAAAGAATTTTTATTCAGGTTAATTAATCACATTTATATTTAGCTATTTCTTCTATTCGGATTACCCTGAACTTCTCATCCTTTCGGAACGTCCATCTTCGTAAAATCGTTCCCATTGTCAGCAGATGCAATAAGTAAATCTGTATTTCACGGTGGAATTAATTTTTTTTAGTATACAGACTTCTGCAGACGAATTATTGATAATTGAAGCTGCTTTAGACTGGAATAATATGTATAAAAACACAAAATCGAAAAGGTCAGTCTTTGCAAACACAGAGATTCTCAATGAAAAAATAGAATTGTTATTCTTTTAGAACCAACCCCATGGATTACAGATTAGAAGATTTAATTGACATCCCTTTACTTCAGAGCCTGCAGGATAAGTTAAATGTAGTTTATTCATTCCCCTCTGCCATTATTGATAATGACGGGAAAGTACTTACTAAGGTGGCATGGCAGGATATATGCACAAAATTTCACAGAACAAATTCTGAATGTGAAAAGGAGTGCATTAAGAGAGACAAGTACATTTTGGAACATCTCCAAGTAGCAAATCCTGCAGTAAGTTATCAATGTCCTCACGGAATGATTGATAATGCCACTCCAATCATTATTGATGGTAAACAACTGGGTAATTTCTTCACAGGGCAGTTTTTTCTTGAAACTATAGCATTAGATAATTCTTCGTTTGTACGGGTAAGTTCTTCGTTTATAAGAACATATTTTTCAATTTGAGATGCAATGTTTCGTTGGTTCATAACTGTAATTATTTACCTTCTGATTATACATTTCTAACAAAAATACATATTATTAAGTTCAAATCAATTTAAAAGTAAAGGGTGACAAAGTCAGGTATGAAGCCCGGCGAGCGCATTCCTCCCACTGCTTGCCGCTAGCAGTGCGAAATGCCCGCCAGTTCAGGATACAGGGAAATGTGATTGTGGTGGTTGATTTTCAGGATGTCAAAAGTTAGCCGGAAGAACGGTATTATTTATACACATATTCAGTAACCCCGTTTACCTTAACCGGGTATCCCAGATCGTTATATTCATAGGAGTTTTCTGTTATCTGTACCTTTTCAGTATATTGGTTGACTTCAAAATAAATTGTATATGTCTCCTTTGTAATATTGTTTGGGTTTGAATTAACTCCGGGGGTTAGTAATCGCCTGAATGATTGATAAGGGTTATTCATATTATCGTATTCATACTCTGTGGCTGTTGTTAAATCAGCAACTCCTGCCGATGATACAGTGTAATTCATCTGCTTGATTATATTCCCGTTATTATCATATAAATAGTCTGTGTAACCTGGTATTGAATTATTATTATACCTTGTTAACCTTACAATTCTGTCATTTTCATAGAGGAATTCCACTATATGGTTATTATCCTCTGACGGTTTGATAAATGATTTTCGTACCAATTCACCTTTAAT
Source organism: uncultured Bacteroidota bacterium (assembly GCA_903824785.1). Taxonomy (GTDB): domain Bacteria; phylum Bacteroidota; class Bacteroidia; order Bacteroidales; family VadinHA17; genus LD21. The sequence continues at coordinate 24,970 of CAIJYD010000102.1, read as the reverse complement.
GTTATACTCCAGTGAATGTGAAATACTTTTTTGGGTGTTAGCAGGGCTGACCCATTCTTTCCGGTTCATTGCTGCTTCAAGCACAATACTGTTGCTGCTTACACTGCGCAAATCAAAATATAAGTCAGAGGAGATCAACTGATTAATTTCATTATAGTTATGCCTGGTGTAATGAAATTTGCTTTTTTCTTCTGTCACTAAATTGGCACCATTATATGAGTATTCCATATAAATTTCACCACCAATTAATACCTTACTTATCAACGGAATATCCCCGTTTTCGACAATAAGTGGTTTCTCTTTCTCACAGGAAAAGAAAAGGACAGAGAAGAGAAACATCAGGGCGATATTCTTCATGAAACCGGATATTGTTAAAAGAGAAATCCTGATAAAGGTATTGTTTTTCAACCAATATTTTAAAAAACGTTTCTGAGATTTTAATTCCTCAGGAGACTGTTGCTCACGGTTTTTCATAATAAATGTTAAAAATAGCCGCTAATTGCGGGTATGGTCATTGTTTAGAATCAAAACAGAACAGAGGTTCATTATTTTATTATTTTTGTTATACAGGATTTCTGCCATACTAAAATCAGGAGTTCTGAAAATGATAACCCGGGGAATTAAGGTTGTTAAGTAATGTTTTTGAAATTTCTAAATAGTAAAACTTTTTTATGATGAATATTTCATTCCGAATCAGGCTGTTTATCTCTTCAGGTTTATTCATAATCTGCTTACTGTCAACACAACAGAGAGTCATAGGGCAAACGGAGATAACTAAATGGCAATACGGGAAAAGAGGTGCTGCCTCTATCACTTATGATGATGGTTCAATTAACCAGTTCCAGAAGGCTTTGCCAATTATGAACAGGCTGAAAATTCCGGGTACATTCTTTATCAATACCGGTCAGATCCCCGGTTCTCAGTATCAGGGAAAATTTATTGGACGGCCGGTAAAAACTATTATTGAGGAGTCTGCAACTACACCCACAAATAAGAATAATCTTTTTGAGCGGGCCTCCGCTGCCAGGTATCTGGGTTATAAGGGTACCGGTGAAGTTTTTACCAACGCAGGAGGAAAAATTGATGCCGGTAAACCGGAAGAGGCATATAAGATAATTGATGAGCTCTATTTAAAAGTACGGAATGGAGAGTTACAGCCTGTATCTGCAACCGTTAATGAAGGTAGCAGGTCAAAAGGTATTACCTGGGATGACATCAGGATTTATGCTGCCCAGGGGCATGAGTTTGCAAGTCACATGGTTACTCATCCATATATGGCTGCACTCGATGAGGCAAACATGCTTTACGAGCTGGAAAAAAGCCGCGAAGATATTCTCAAACAGCTGGGCCCGAGGTTTACCTTTTCAGCGGAATGCCCGTACGGCACTGAAGATGAACGTGCAATGACCTATGCCCATAAAGTTTACCCTGCCCTCAGAAACAGAATGCCCGAGAGTTATATGGATGAACTAAACCGCGCAAGCCGCGAAAATCCCGGCGCTTTTAACAAGGAATATGTTCAGTGGCAGCGGGGAGCAACAACAAAGACTCCTTTACCAATGATGAAATCGTGGATTGATACAACTGTTGCCAAAAATAATATCTGGCTGGTACTGGTGATCCATGGTGTTGACGGCATCGGCTGGGAAGCTCTCAGCAGCGTGATGCTGGATGAATATTTTCAGTATATGAAATCAACGGATGATATCTGGATTGCCACTTTTGGAGATGCAGCAAAGTATCTGCGGGAAAGAATGAATTCTACTGTAAAGTCTTCAGAAAATGGCGGTAAGATAATTGTCACTCTTACTTTTTCCCTAGACAAAACCGTATACGACATTCCATTGACCCTGAAAACTTATGTCTCTTCAGCATGGAAAGAGGTGCAGGTAAAACAGGGAAGTGAAAAGAGGCGTATTGGCACCAGGCTTGACAACAAGGGTAATTATGTTCTGTACCAGGTAACCCCTGGAGCCGGTGCAATAGAGATATCGGGAGTTTAAGTTCGCTTCAATTAATAATATTACAGTTAAAATGGCAGAAACGAAAGTACTGGATAATACCCAGACAAAATCAGAACTCAACCAGGCCAAAATCCCGCGGATTGCCTCTATTGACATCCTGCGGGCGCTGACTATGGTGTTGATGATCTTTGTTAACGATCTTGGGTCGTTAAAGAACATACCCGCATGGTTAGGTCATGTAAAATCGGGTGTAGATGGAATAGGACTTGCTGATGTAGTATTTCCGGCATTCCTTTTTATTGTGGGTTTGTCATTACCTTTTGCGATTGCCGGAAGAAGGAAAAAAGGCGATACAGACTTGCAGCTTATCTGGCATATTTTATTACGAACCTTTGCACTTGTTGTTATGGGGGTCTTCCTGGTAAATGGAGAAACTTATAATGCGGAGGCGACCGGAATGGCCAGATATCTATGGAATCCAATATGTTGCCTGTCGTTCATCCTGATATGGAATAGTTATCCTGAAAATGGATGGAAAACAGTGAGTTATGTTCTGAGGGGTATTGGAATAACTGCCCTTATTGTATTAGCCATTATTTACAGGGGTGGTACAACAGGAGAGGAGATATATCGATTTTCGCCTCAATGGTGGGGGATCTTAGGTTTAATAGGATGGTCCTACCTGGTGAGTGCTTTGATTCTGACTTTTGCAAAAAATCGGTTCCTGCCTTTATTAATTGGATGGGCTTTCTTTTGCATACTCAGCATGGTAATGAAAGCACACCTGATTCCAGGGGGTGCAATCTCATTTATTCCCAGTGCCATCAGCGGAGGAACTTTAGCAGGGCTTACGATGGGAGGAGTAGTTACATCATACGTGTTCAGCTACTTTCGCGAACGCAAGGACAACAGGACAATGGCTATAATTTTCATTTCAGCTATTTCCGTTCTTGTATTTCTTTCAGTCATTACACGCCCTTACTGGGGACTGGCAAAACTGGGAGCAACACCGGCCTGGTTATTTCTTTGCAGCGCATTTACTCTGGGTGCATTTCTCATCATATACTGGATCTCAGATGTAAAAGGTAAGTCCGGCTGGTTTAACGTGGTCAGGCCTGCCGGAACCGATACACTATTATGTTATCTGATGCCCTATTTTGTGGGATTTACTCTCCGGATTATTTTGCAGGTTCACTTCCCCGATTTTATTATTACAGGTGGTGTCGGGCTGCTGAAATCATTATCACTGGCCTTGTTCTGCGTCGGACTTACCTATAGCCTGAATAAGGCAGGGGTGCGTTTGAAACTTTAAAGGAGGAACCTGCTTAATAAGATACAGCCCCTTCAGACCTAAATCACTTATTAGTTTACATTTTTAATAATTACACCTATGAAACCATCTGATTTGAAAAAGTTTATTACAATACTCTTATTTTGTATTGTTGCAATCCCATTATTCAGTCAGACCCCAAATAAAATAAGGGTCTTATCTTATTATTCCGGTCCTCCTGAACCATTGGATAAATATGATGTAAATCAGATGACCCATATTATTTTTTGCTTCGGCCGGCTGAACGGGAACAGATTCAGTATCAGAAGTGCAAGAGATACAGCAACTATCCAAAAAATGATCTCTCTGAAAAGCAAGAATCCTGACCTGAAAGTGCTATTATCACTTGGAGGATGGGGTGGTTGTAAAACCTGCTCCGATGTTTTTGCTTCAAAACAAGGAAGAAAAGATTTTGTACAGTCAATAAAAGAATTTTACGATTATTTTAAAGTTGACGGGCTCGATCTGGATTGGGAATATCCCGGTATTTCCGGCTATCCCGGGCATAAATTCACACCAGACGATAAGAAGAATTTCACTAAGCTGGTAAATGAGCTGAGGAAGTTAGGATATAATTATGAATTAAGTTTTGCCGCAGGCAGTTCGAAGAGATTTCTTGATTCAGCTATTCAGTGGAAGCAGGTTATGAAAAAGGTAGATTTTGTAAATCTCATGACGTATGATCAATCAGGACCCGGCTCAAAAATAACAGGTCACCATACCGGTTTGTATTCCACTCCCGAACAACCAAGATCGGCCGATTTCACTGTTAAATATTTAATTAATCTTGGAGTTCCATCTGAGAAAATAATTGTTGGAGGTGCTTTTTACGGTAAGATTTTTGAAAATGTGGAGGATATAAACAACGGACTTTCTCAACCGGGTAAATTCAAGAGAACTTTGAACTATAAAGATGTAGCCTTGCAGTTACCTGCCGACAGCGGGTGGGTTTATCACTGGGATGAAGCAGCAAAAGCGCCATATTTATATAATCCCGTGAAGAAACAATTCTTTACTTATGATGATAAACGGTCTATTGAATTGAAAACAAAATATGTTATCGATAATAAATTAGGAGGTATAATGTACTGGCATCTTGGGGAAGATACTTTCACTGATGGATTGCTTAATGCCATTGATAAAGTAAAAAAGACATATATCCCTGAAAATAAGTAGGGTGCGATTAAATATTTTGGTAGTGCATTAACTCTGCTGAAATCATGCCTGAAAATCGGGATTTGTTACCGCTTAGCCGGCTGTGGAGATTGGCTAAAATTAAAAATTCCAAGGATTGATGATTTGCTGAGTTTTATATAAGATTATTCCTCTCACAGATTACCTTATCACAAACTCTTAACTGAGAATCTGTAGATAGTTGTTGATTTGAATATTTCATCAGGGTTAATTATTGTAGTTGGAAATTCCGGATGGTTTGGGCTATCGGGAAAATGACCTGATTCGAGACAGAAGCCCGATCTGAAATTGTATATCTTGCCGCTATGACCAATCTTGCTTTCATTAAGGTAGTTTCCAGTATAAAGTTGTAATCCGGGCTGATCCGTAATGAGTTCAAGCATGCGGCCGCTAACAGGCTCATATACTGTAACATCAACTTCTTCATTATTATCAAGTACATAATTACAATCATATCCGCGACCAATTATCAGTTGTTCATAGCTTTCGTTAATTCTTTCTCCGATTGTATGTGGATCGTTAAAATCAAGAGGTGTTCCTTCAACCTTGCGAATCTCTCCTGTTGGAATCATAAATGAATCAACGGGAGTAAAAGCCGCAGCTTTAATTGTAAGCAAATGGTCAAGGATATCTCCATTCCCGGCTCCATGCAGGTTAAAGTATGCATGATTGGTTAGATTAATGACGCTTTTTTTGTCAGTTGAACAGCTATAGGCAATTACAATTTCATTTTTATCAGTCCATGTATAGATAACTTCAACCTTCATTGATCCCGGGAGACCTGCCTCCATATCGGGACTTAGATAAGCAAATTTAATTGCAGGAAATTCGCTATCCTTTATTACCTCGGCATCCCAGACAACACTATGCCAACCAGCAAGACCCCCGGAAAAACTATTTCGTCCGGAGTTCAATGGAAGATTGTATTCTATCCCATCCATATTAAATTTCCCTTTTGCAATTCTGTGGGCATATCTTCCCATTACAGTGCCAAAGGAGAAATCACCTGTAACTGTACTTTTAAAAGAGTCGTACCCAAAAGTAATATTATCCTTATTCCCATTTTTATCAGGTACTTCAATCCATGTGATTCTTGCTCCATAATTGGTAAGTTTAATATTATTTCCTGCTTTATTTGTTAGTGTAAACAGATAAACCTCTTTCCCTTTATGTGTTCCAAATATCTCTTTTTTAATCATTCCCTTATTCTTTGGCAAATGGTTGCAGCCGGTTGAAATAGCTACAAAAAAAATGAACGATAATAATAAAACTCTTCCCATTTTACTTAGTTTAATTTGAAATAATACTTAAAAATCAGAATATGCTCTTCATGATTACATAAATGCCTGGATAAAGTTTTTATTCTTTGAACGATAATAATCATGATTGTTTTGTAGTAATAAATGATTAGCTTGACTGAAGCGATAATTCGTTAAAATTCTGCCTTATATTTCATTTCCACAATCTCCCAAAAAATCTGTCGTATCTTGATATTCCTGATGCGAATTTTGCTGCAATAGGCTTCAAAACCTACCTTGGTATATTTTTGATTATCAATCGGATCAGGATCCATAGCTTCAAGTAGCAGTTTGCCGTCTGCAAGAATAAAACAATGACCATCGATACTGCCGGCCTGAATTTTATAAATTTTGCCTGGTATAAAATCAAACAAGGATGTTCCTACCATGAATTTATAAGCATCCGATTTCTCAATTCCTACTTTTCCGGTCCACCATCCCTGTAGCCCAGCTACATAAGCTATCCCCCTCTGATCATTTTGTGGAAGCCACTCACCATTCCACATTACATTAATATCGTGCGATGAAGGGAGAATGGTTTGAGCTTCGAATTCAACCAGAACATTCCCGGAAAAATCTTGGTTAAGAATAGCCATTCCTGGCCAGTTCCCGGAATTTTCGCCAACCAGCCAGCCATCTTTTACTTTCCAATCACTATGATGAACGGTCCATGACTTGGAAAAATCTTCAGGAGTAACTTCTCCTTCAAACAGTATTCTGGATGAATCAAGAAGAATCCTTTTTTTCATAAGTGTTATTGTATTCATTTTATCATGTGTTAATAGCGGTTCTCTTGTTTTTAAATTTTCAGGCTGGCATTGTAATATAAAGCCTGCAATCAGTAAAAGTATCAATATCCTTGTCATTTTCTTTAAATTTTCAGTTTATAAATTTAAGGATAAAACATTTTATAATAATAGTTTTATATGATTGTTTTTGATTATATTTGTACACTTCGATCAAAATATTGGATATTAAGCCATTTTAGGTGACAGTTGAATTAAAGAATAAACTTAAAGTTCAAAAAAAATGGTGCTTTATTATGTACATTAAGAAAAGATATTGGAAACAAAGTTAAAACAAGAGGCAAAATAATTATATTAACCATTTAATTTTAAAAATTATGTCAAAAGACTGGTGGCGAAAAAGTGCAATCGGGGTACCTAATTTAATTACAGACGCACCCGGACCGAAATCAAAGATTATGCATGCGAATACGACCAAGTATATGAAAGGTCTGAGCTCACAAGTGAAATTATTCCCGGTTTGTTTTGAAGAAGGATCTGGAATAACACTTACTGATGTTGACGGGAATAAATACCTTGATTTTTCATCAGGTATTTACGTAACTTCTTTGGGTCACTGTCATCCTAAAATATCTGAAGCAGTTTCCTATTGGGCAAAAAAATTGATGAATGCCCATGATTTCACTACACCGGTTAAGGAAAAGCTAATGGAAAAAATGGCAACCATCCTACCAGGAAAACTGAACGCAATTCAATTATACTCTGATGGTACTGCAGCAGTAGAAGCTGCAATTCGTGCTGCCAGGGCAATAACAAATAAGCATGAATTTATTTCGGCTTACCGTGATTTTCATGGTAAGAGCATGGCAGCTGTCAGTTGTGCCCAGATGTACAGAGGAGAAACTTATAGTTATGGCCCAACAAGGGCAGCTGGTTTTTATATGGTACCCCGGCCTGATCCATATCGCCCCCTTTGGACCAAAGCAGATGGGACCATTGATACGGATGAATATATAAAGTTTTACGAAACTTTTTTATTGGAGGGAACGGTAGGAAATGTTGCGGCATTTGTTCTTGAACCTGCACAAGGATGGGCTGGAAGTGTCTTTCCTCCTGAGGATTTTTTCCCAAAGCTCAAAAAACTTTGTGATAAATATAAAATACTTCTTTATGATGATGAAATTCTGGCAGGGATGGGACGCACTGGTGAATGGCTTACTCTTAATCATTGGGGTGTTATACCTGATATTGTAACGTTTGGTAAATCCTTTGGAAATGGTTTTCCTGTGACAGCTATGGTTGTAAAGGAAGAAAATGGAGAAGCACTAGAAAAAATATCCGCCTCTTCAAGCTATGGTGGAAACCCTATGGCCTGTGCTGCCGCCCTGGCTTCAATTGAAGTTATTGAAGAAGAAGACATCTTGCAAAATGTAAGAACTGTTGGCGAATTCTTCATGAAACGAATGCAGAAAATGAAAGAACAACATCCTATAATCGGAGATGTAAAAGGTAAAGGTTTCTTATTAGGAATTGAACTTGTAAAAGATAAAAAGACCAAAGAACCTTTTGATGAAGCTGGTAAACTGGTATATCAGAAAGCTTTTCGCAGAGGTCTTGCCTGGATACCTGCAGGACATATTTTACGAATGTCGCCTCCTCTTATAATGGACGAAAAATATGCAACTTTGGGAATGGATCTGATTGAAGATTCAATAACAGAGGTTGAAAAGGAATTTGGTTATAAATAAATTGAGCAATATGACAAAGATTAAAGTGGGATATGTATCCTTTGGGACAATGTTCTATGAGCCGGCTAATTTAAAAATGATTAGTTCAATGGCTGAAAAGCAACTTATTGAAGCCGGATTAGAATTGGTAAGCACTGATCCTGTTTTTGGTGAAGGAGCAGAACCAGAAAGAGCAATCAGGGAACTGAAAGCAAAAGAATGGGATTACCTTTTCATAAATATTATAAATTGGATCGATACAAGAGGTGTTTTCAGGGTATTACATGAATTCCGGAATGAACCCATGATTCTTTACAGTTTCGGTGGATTTACAGATTATGAAGGGAAATTTGGTAAAAAAGGAACCCTTATTTCTCCTGCTGCCGGTGCGGGCTCAACATCCTTACGAATGCCGATGGAACAATGGGGCATAAAATTTAAATATCTGTTTAATGCACCTGATGCACCAATGGATATTGAAGGAATCCTTTCTTTCTCGAAAGCAGCTTCTGCCATGAAACGTCTGCGGCATGCACGATTGGGTACGATTGGGTATAACGATATGGGTTTGTATTCTACCGGAATCAACTTTACTAAACTGCGCGACAAGATAGGGCCTGAAGTTGAGAGTATGGATATGCTTCAGCTACAACGGAAAATGGATGAAATTAGTGACTCAGAGCTGAAAACGGAAGCTAATAGGGTGTCCAAGGATTGGGAATACCCTCTTGGGAAACCGGAAGCAGAAGTTATAGAAAAGGCAGTGAGAGTATATATGGGAACAGTTGCCCTTTGCAAAGAGAAAAAATTCGACACATTTTCTTATAAATGTGTTGATGGGATAGATCTGGAAATGGGACTTACTCATGCTATTCCTTCTTCATTGGTGGCCGATGCCGGTTATCCTTATGTAGATGAAAACGACCTTGGAAATTCTGTTGCGCAACTTATGCTCAAGTGGATTTCAGGAAAGCAGGTAACTTTTATTGAGCACTATGAGCATCATCCCAAATGGATTTTATTAGGCGAAGACGGCTATTGTCCTTCCGATTTCATAGAGGGAAAACCTCAGATTAAGTATATTTCCACAGTACTTCTTAAAGGTATTGCTCATTGTTCTAATATGAAAAAAGGAAGAATGACTCTTGCCTGCCTTTCTGAAACCAATGATGGATATCGCATGCATATTGTTACTGGAGAAGGGAAAGAGCGTCCAGAGTGGGTTGAAATGGGTGTTCCTTTACCCTCGTGGCCCAGTATCTCATTTTATACTGATGTTCCAGTAAGGCAGGTTTTGGATCATGTTCAATCACAGCATTTTGCCGCTGTGTATGGAACTTATACAAACGAACTTATTGATTTGTGCAAACTGCTAAATATTGAGGTTGTTTTAGATTCAAATCTATAATTTTAATAAATATGAAACATCAATATAAACCTCTATTGCTTCTTTGTCTGGTGTTTTTAGCAGTTGGCACTATGTTCTGCATGAACGATATTTTACTCCCGTCGCTTGTGGAACATTTTAAGATGAGTTATTTTCAAGCAACTATGATTCAATTTTCATTTTATATCACTTATTTGATTTTTCCATTACCAATTGCCTGGATGATTCATACATATGGATACAAAATAAGTCTCCTGATTGCGTTAGTATTCTGTACATTAGGTTGTCTGATGTTTATCCCTGCAAACTTATTTGATTCATATGCTATAGTTCTGGCTTCTATATTTGTACTGTCAACAGGTATTACAGTTTTTAATGTTGCTGCCAATCCTTTTCTTGCTTTGCTGGGTGATCCTGAAGGTTCCGCAATTCGGATGAATTTTGCTCAGGTTTTTTCAAGAGTCGGATATGCTGCTACTCCGGTAGTTGCAACAGCACTTATTTATAGTAAAACTGGAGGAATAAGATTCCATTTGCCTTATGCTCTTTTGGCAATCTTAATTATTGGTATAGCCTTTCTGATATTTTTTTCCAAAATGCCAAGCATGAAAGCAGAAGAGGAAGATAAATTTTCTGTAAAAGGTATTTTTAAAGAAGTTCGCGCATATCCTCATTTGTTCTTTGGTGTTTTCGCTATGTTTTTTTATGTAGGTGCAGAAGCTTGTACGGCCGGTTTTTTCCTTCCTTATCTTCAGTCTCATTTAGGGTTTACTCCAGCTGAAGCTTCCCGGTATCTGACTCTGTATTATATATTTGCAGGAGTAATGTGTTTTGCAGCAGTTTTCATACTGAGATTTGTTAAAACGCATATTCTGGTTGGTATTTATGGCATATCTATGATAATTTGTTATCTGGTAGTTATTTTTTTTGATACCGGGTATAATGAATTTTTTCTGGCTGGACTTGGTCTGTTCCTTGGCATTATGTTCCCAACACTATTCAGCCTCGGAATAGAGGATGTGGGAGCATTTTCGGGAAGCGCTTCTGCTTTATTAAATTTTGCCATTGTCGGAGGTGCATTTTTCCCTCCGATACAGGGAGCCATTACTGACAAGTTCGGAGTAAATATTTCATATCTCGTTCCTTGTTTTTGTTTTGTGATGATCACAGTTTATGCATTTTATTTTACAAAAGCACCTCTCTTGAAGCGAAATTTCAAATTTAAATGACAAAGAAACTCTTTGGGAAGTAAACAGAGGATAAAATAAAACCGATAAATATGTATTATTTTATGGGTTAACGATTTTAAGAAGTTTTAATATAATGTGTATTGTAAGGATTATTAACTGTTGTTTATTTATTGCCTTCACTCATTTGTAAAAGTACTCTTGAATCTATGAGAAAACTGCCCCTGAAATTTCTTACATTTTTTACAATGGCCTCAACGGTAAGCTCGCAGGCACCGGTTTTGGCACAAAAAGAACGTCCTCCAAATGTAGTATTCATCCTTACAGATAACCAGGGAGCATGGTCACTTGGTTGTTATGGTAATCCTGACATCCGAACACCAAACATTGACCGACTGGCTTCTGAAGGCATTCGCCTCACCCGGGCAATGAGCAGTAATCCTGTCTCCTCTCCTACGAGGGCGACTTTTCTTACCGGACTAATTCCATCGCAACATGGTGTACATTGTTACATCGACAATAAAAACATGATTGGCCCTGAAGCTTACAACATGATTGATGAGTTCACTTCTCTGGGGGAAGTTCTTAGGGATGCTGGTTATGTTTGTGGGTTAAGCGGCAAATGGCACCTGGGCGATCACCTTAACCCGCATGAGGGTTTCTCCTTTTGGGCAACAAAGCCCGGAGGTCATACTACTGAGTTTTACGATCAGGATGTTATAGAAGATGGAAAGTTGCGTAAAGAAGCCGGATACACAACAGATCTATGGACCCGCAAAGGTATTCAGTTCATTCAGGAGAATAAAGAACGTCCTTTCTTTCTTTTCCTGGCCTATAATGGACCTTACTCGCTGGGAGAACTGATGCTTAATGTTGCGCGCAATCGGCATGCTGAATACTATAAGGACAAGCATTTTACATGTTTCCCGGTAGATGCAATGCATCCATGGCAACAGGGAAACAAGCCATTTCATAATAAACAGGTAGCGATGGAACGGCTTGCGGCTGAAACAAGCGGAGTGGATGACGGAGTGGGGGAGATAATGTCCGAGATCAAACGCCTCGGGCTCGATGAAAATACAATAGTAATATATGCTGCAGATCAAGGTCTTATGGGAGGGCAAAACGGGATGTGGGGCATGGGTGACCACTTCCGGCCAATAGGAGCCCATGAATTGATGATGAACATCCCATTTATCTTCCGTCAACCGGGCAAAATATCCGCAGGCGTCTCAAGCGATATTCTTGTAAGTAACTATGACTTTATGCCAACATTACTTAATTACCTTAATCTCCAGGATAAGATGCCGCAAAAACCGAATTCCCCTGGACGTGATTTCTCTCCTTTATTACGAGGGAAAAAAATTGAATGGGAAAACGAAGTATTCTATGAGATGGAAAATACACGGGCTATCAGGACTGATGGATGGAAATATGTAGCTCGTTTTCCAAATGGCCCGTTCGAACTTTACAATATGAAGCTGGATCCTCAGGAGCGGTTTAATATGTACGGGCAACCAGGTACTGAAGGGAAGCTTGCTGAACTCTCTTTAAATCTTAATAACTTTTTTGAAAAATATGCTGACCCCAAATATAACATCTGGAAAGGGGGTCGATCAAAGGCGAAGCTGCTTACTAAATGAAAAGGCACTTCACCAGAATTTACAATATCTAAAATTCTTTGATTATTTTATGTTAAAAAAAATCAATATACTACTTGAAAATAAATGGATCCCACTTTCTTTTAGAATGGTGACATTAATTTCTTTTCTTGGATTGGTAATCATTGGTTTTTCTGCTCCTACAAATGACGCATTTTTTCTACGGCAACTCAGCGTTACAAATTTAACAACCAGCTTTGTCTGGAGGCTTTGGTGGCCAATGATAATATTGTCTGCAATTTTCATGGGTCGTGTCTGGTGCATGGTGTGTCCTGTTGAAATGGTTACAACTTTTTTTGCCAGAATTGGGTTTAAACGTAAACGACCTCAATGGATTTTATCTGGTTGGGTAATTACTTTGTTTTATGGAATAATTGTAATGGTAGGTATTACAATTATACAAATAGATACTAACCCTAAATATACAGCTGGCTATTTATTATTAATTGTGTCTATCTCTGTTATTTCCGGTTTGGTTTTTGAGAAAAATACATTTTGCCGGTATATTTGTCCTGTTGGTTATTTCCTTGGTATTTTTGCGAAAATGGCAATATGGGGCTGGCGTGTTAAAAGAAAACCTGTTTGTGAATCTTGCTCAGACAAATCGTGTATTAATAGAAATTACACATATCAATTAAACTACAAAAGTTGTGGGGTTGATTTAGTTCCTTCTGAAATAAATGATAATAATAATTGTATATTGTGTGCAGGATGTCTGAAAACCTGTAAAACATATAGGACTAGCACTAATTCATTACGCCCCAATCCTGCTATTGTAAAAATAGGATTTGGGAATGGATTAATGCAAATCAAACCGTTACTAATAGTAGAATGTGTTTTCCTGTTTTTTTTGAGCGGCCATTTAATTGACGAAATTGCTGAATTTCGGCTCATATCCAACGCGTTTTATTCATCTAAAGCCGGTAACATTACTGATTATTTCATTACAAATACAACCATTTGGAAAGATCTCCTTGCACTGATTTATTTATTTATCTTTTTACCTGCAATTATTTGGATTATACCTTACATAATAATGTTATCAGTCAGGTTGCGGGTTTCTTTAAGTAGCTATTTAAAAAATTTCAGCCAGATATTTCTTCCGATAATTATAGCTTTTTTTACGGGCCTTATCTTTATGGAAGTAGGAACCAGAATACCATATTACAAGTATATTGTGCATGATATCAAAGGTATAGAAACAACTAAGGCAATTTTATTTAAGCAAATTATTGTAACCTCATTACCACAATGGACACATTGGGCATTCTTGATTGCTCTGATGTTGTCATTAATCATTGGGGTATTTATAAGTTTTAATGTGATCAGAAAGTTAGAACTCAAATTTGAGATTAAAGAGAATAAATGGCTTTTATATTTCCTCCCTTTTATTTTCATTTTTTTATTTATTTCGGGGGTGTTAACCTATCCCATATTTCTTAATTTTCTGATGACTTGATACTTTATTGCTGTTAACAAGTAATATTTATATTTTTTAATGGGATATTAAAGTCTGGTTATGAATTAGATATGGGTTAATAACTATCTGTTTTTTAACACATACAAGAAGACTGCGCAATTAGGGAATTAAAAAAAATCTATTATCAGTTAAAATCTGGATATAAAAAGGATATGACAACAGAAATTTAAGTATAAATTGTTTTTTATTTCAAAATTATTAAACATGATAAGAAAATTATTATTCATCATTATTGCGATTCTTCCTTTACCCTTATTTGCTCAGGACCTTTCCTTTCATAGTCAGGGTAATATGGGTATTGTTGCAGGCAGTGAAAAGGCACCCGTTAATGCGGGCATTGGGATGCTTAAGATAGGTGGTAATGCTGCCGATGCAGCAGTTTCAGTAATTCTTGCTGAAGCAGTGGTTGATTATCCCCGTTTTAATATTGGGGGAGAGGTCATCTTCATGTTTTATGATTCTAAATCACAGAAAGTGAAAGTACTTTCAGGACTGGGTGAAGCTCCGCTAAGCAAAGAGGGAATTGATTGGTATATGGCAAACGGAATACCTATAAGCAACATCAGAGCAGCTTTGGTTCCTTCAGTTGTAGATCTCTGCGTTAAAGCATTACAATTATATGGTAATTTAAGTTTTGCTCAAACCGTTGAACCAACAATAAAATTACTTGAAAGCGGTAAACTGGTATCATCGGCCATTCCATATTCTCTTTCCGGAGTATCTAAGGACACCAGCTGGTATTCAAGTCTTGCTAAAACGTTTAGAAAATTAATTGAAGCCGAACAAAATTTCCATGGTGACAGAAAGCAGAAGCTACAGGCCGTGGCGGATCGTTTCTACCGTGGCGATATAGCCGACACTTTAGCCGCCTGGTATAAAGCCAAAGGTTCATTTTTTACCAAAGATGACCTTGCAAAACATATAACCGAAGTTGAGGATCCTGTAGCTATTGATTACAAAGGGTATACTGTTTATAAAGCTAATACCTGGACCCAAGGACCTGTTATGCTTCAGTCATTGCGACTGATTGAAAACTTCGATCTAAAAAAGTATGGATATCTTTCTCCTGAATATATTCATATAGTTACAGAAGCGCTAAAGCTTTCTCTTGCCGACAGGGATACTTACTATGGAGACCCATTGTTTGTTAAGGTTCCCTTGGAGAACCTTCTATCCGATCAGTACACAAAGCTTCGTTATCCGTTAATTGACCTCAACAAAGCATCAGATGAATGCCGACCCGGCGATCCGGTAAATATGAAAGCTCTTTTAGGTAAAGGAGAGTATTTGAGAGTTATGGGAGGTACTACAATCTGTAGTGTAATTGACAAATGGGGTAACATGGTTGCTGCTTCACCAAGTGGATGGGGCAGTGATGCCGGAGCTGGCGGGAGTACTGGTGTTACACATGGGACAAGGCTTAAGAGTTTTAATACTTTAAAGGGGCATCCAAATTGTATTGAACCGGGGAAACGTCCGCGTGTTACTCTTTCTCCGACCATTGTTCTCAAAAACGGGAAACCTGTTCTTGCCATGAGTGCAGAAGGGGGTGATACTCAGGATCAAAACCAAGTGAATTTTTTTCTTGCCATTGTTGAGTTTGGCATGAGTCCGTATGATGCTGTTACTTTTCCCAGATTTAATACTAATCTCCATCAGGGTTCTTTTGAACCATCAAGCGATAGGAATAAAGCGATGTCTCCAAAACGAACTCTTTCCATCAGGGAAGGTTTAAGTATTGAGGATTGGCTTAGTTTAATAAAGTTGGGGCATTCAGTTGTTTTAGATCAAAACAAAGTAAACATTGGTCATCCTGCGATCATTTATTTTGATCAGAAAACAAATATGGGTTATGGTGCAACCGATCCTTCTACTGCTCGTTTTACGGGTGCTCTTAAATAGCAGTTTTTATATAAGCTATGTTATCTCATTCTGTAAACAGGCATAAGAGATATGCTTAAATTATTAATATTCTTTGCAAGATCTACTAATTAGCAGACCTGTTCATATTATATATAAAGGCCTCGTATTTGAAGGAATTCAGGGAATGTTAAAGCCGCTATTTTAAGTTTATCGTCTGATATTCAAAGATTAATTCTTTTTCCTGATGCATGAGACTCAAGAGCAGCGGTCAGAAGGCAGTGACTCATGTGGGTTTCATCAGGCATTACATTGCTGAACCCGGGGTTAGCTGAACTGTTACTGAATTCCTGCATGAAAGCCCCTATCATTTGTTGAAATGCATCTGAGAAACCAAATTCAAATATGCCACCGGTTATTGTTGGTATTGCCGATTGAGATCCTATATCGATTCTTGTCCAGCCTTGTTCTTTTCCATTGGTAGTCAGGTAATTGAATGCTTTTGGATTGTGAGTGGAGAATGTTGCTGACCCTTCTGTCCCATACACTTCAATAAACCAGTTATTGGTTGCCCCAGGTGCCATCCGCTTGGTTTCTACCACCATTGAAAAATATTTACCTGTTTTTGGATCTATGCATTTACATGTTAGAACTGCATTATCCCATGTTTTGCATGGAACTATTCCACCTTTACCGTCAGGTCGGCTTTCTGCAATCTTCTGCAGATCGGCATAAACACTTTCAGGTTTCCAACCCATATTAAATGGAATATGTAATGTATGCATTCCTAAATCACCCATACATCCATATTCACCATTCACCTCAACCATCCTTTTCCAATTTATAGGTTTATTAAGGTCCATATCACTTGAATGATGAAAGCCTGTTCTTACCTCAATGAGCCTCCCATACTTTCCGCTTTTCAGCCATTTTATCAATTGTTGACAAGCTGGGAAATAGGGAAATTCAGAGCTACATCTGACAATCACCTCCGGATTTTCTTTAATTGTTTTGAGGATATTCTCATTTGCCACCTTGTCAATCCCAAAGGGCTTTTCTCCCAAAAGATGTTTCTTTGCCGTAATGATATCAATATATATCTGTTCGTGCAAATTATGTGGAACAGCACAATAAATAGCATCAATTTCAGATGATTCCAAGAGCACTTTGTAATCATCCGTTTTTAAGCCTATTTCCGGAAAATTATCTGTATACCATTTCCAGGTATCCTTATTTTTATCACAGATTCCTGCAATTACAGGAATTGGCATCTCATCCAGAAGATGGCACCAACGGGCAACTGAGCTGCAGAACTCTCTACCCATTAATCCTAATCCAATAATTCCTATTCTTATTTTCTTCCTTTCCATGTAATTTTATTTATAGTAAAATATTTTTTCAGTCTCTATAATTGAATCGCAACTTAAACATAGGCATTATATAGCCGGTAAATTTGATTATTCTCTGATTGTCCTGAAGTAAGTACCTTCAACGTAATAATTAAGATGAAGGTGGTGCGTGTATAAAATATAAAATCTTTGGAATCTTCAAGGAAAGTCATAAACCCTGAGTTATCATTTTTGTCCCTGAATGAAGTAGAAGTTATCCTTTATTAGGTCATAATTTTAGCAAAATCACTTATTATTATACAGTTATAATATTTACTTGGTTATTCTTATATAGATTATAAAAAATTTGATCAACGTCGCTGTTTGTTATTAAAAAATCTACCAGAGATAGTGAAGAATATGTGTAATAAGAATCCTTTTCCAGTTTCGAGGAATCACATAGCAAAAAAACCTGTGCAGCTGATTGAGCCATTTTCAGTGTTATCGATGCTTCTTTCTCATCGTTGCTACTTAATCCATGCGCAATGGAGACGCCACCTGCACCTATAAAAGCTTTATCAGCTTTATATTGAGAAAGAAGATTCTGAGTCATAGGACCATATAGAGCTTTTCGGGTGTTATCCAATTCACCACCAATAAAGTAAACTTTAATCTGTGGGAAAGGCAATAATTCTGAAAGAACTGGCAACGAATTGGTAATAACTCTTAGTTTTTGAAATCTTATCAGGAATTTGGAGAGATAATGAACTGTAGTACCACAATCCATGTAAATTGTATCATCTTCTTTTACATAATTTGATGCATATCTGCAAATCTCAATCTTTTTTTCACGGTTTTCTACCGATTTATTTTTATAGTCGAACAGTCCGCTTGTAATTCTGGATTTTATGGCTCCTCCATGTGTGCGAATTAAAAATCCATTCTTTTCCAGATCGCTCAGATCACGCCGAGCAGTTATCTCAGAAACTTTGAAATATTCTGCAATATTTTGAATGCTAATAGAGTCTCTTTTCTCAAGATAATTCAATATATATTTCTTTCTTAATTCTTGATCCATTTTAAGTTTGATTTATTATGAACAATAAGTGCAAAAGTAATCAATATGTCAATATTTATTCTACGCTTCAAAAGAAAGTTGAAATTAAATATGAATTATTCATGCAAATTTGGAACTTGTCCAGATACTGGAGGTTGGATTTTCAGATAATTTGGAATTTGAATGAAAGATCTCAGTATCATTATTCATGCTGAAATGCAATTAGCCAGCTATTCCCTTATAACGTAAAGATAGCAGGGATAACAGTCAGGATTGAAACATTCCATACTTCATGCATCGATACCGTTACGTGTGGCTCGATAGAATTCAAACGATGAAAAATTGGCATTCCGGGTTTTCCCAAATTTAAACTATAACTTAGTGAAGGCTGAACAGAGAAAATAGCATCTTTAGATTATCGTCACAAACTCTTCTTAAATCCAAAAAAACTGCACAATGGTTGCAGAATGATAAATACTTTTATCAATAGTCGGTTATGGTTCCCGGAGCATTGTCTATCTCCTTATGGGCATTATATATTTCTTTTAAATCGTTTGTATTTGCTACATTACAACTCCACACAAAATTGGGTGCCGGCAATCCAAAACTTCTTTCTGAACATTCTTTTTTAGCAATTACATCAGCCTCTTCCTTTGTCTTCGCAAGCCCCCATCCAAATCCGGTACCTACATTTCCTGTAATGAAGCGATATGCTGCACACCCGGTTCCTGAATATGAAAGAACAACAGTACATATTCCACCTTTTTTACTGCACTCTTCTAGGGCTTTCTTTTCAGCTTCATTTAATGATGAACAGTTTGCTGACCATCCGAAGAAGAATCCGTTACTGCGATCAATTGCTAAAGCTCCATATTTTGTTCCAACAGATTGATTAGTGGGAGCAGTATTCTTTATTGTAACAGTATTTTTCTGTGAATATATGCCTGTTGATAATAGTGTTAGAATTAATGATATTACTGTAAGACTTAAAAAATTAATACTTTTCATAATTATATAATTTAATTTTAAATGGATGATTAACCAAGAAAAAATTTCTGAAAACAAAGCAAACACTATCGGAATGAATTATTTCCATGATTGTTTGTGATTGTGGTCATCATATTATTTTTATTCTCAAAACCAGCCCTTCGTTGCAAATTATTTAAATTGGTAATAATACCAAAAAGTATTCCTTTCTGATTTTTTCATTTCTTTTTGCAGCCTTGATTTGTTTCCACTATAAAGATTGCAAAATGAACTGTATTGAAAGAAGCGCGATTTTGTTTCTGGGTTAATATCAAGTCCTCCAAGGTCTGGTAGCTCTTTATATATATTTATGAATGTCACAACGGCTTCCTCAATATGCCGGGGAATATTTGTATAACCCATTTCTTTCATTTTTCGGACTTCATTAACAACTGAAACGATATCTCTCTCCAATAGAAATCGTGACATTTTATACTCAAACGCTCTTTTATTATAAGGGGATGCCATCAGAACCAATTCAATATTTTGTGCATCATTTGGTCTTATGAAAAAGTCATTTCCCGGGAGCAATCTGATTTTTCCAGCTAACTCAGGGTCAGTGTTGATTAATTGGTGGTTAATAATCATCTTCTCATATTTTATGGCCCAGTTCCTGTAGTGTAGTGTCTTTTTTAAAACATTAATATATTGTTCTGCGATCCTGTAGTTCCCGTTAATGAGTTCAGTTTTAATAAGCAATTTTATATTCTCAGGGCGATAACCATAATTTACCATCGATTCAAAAGCAAGATGATGAGCCTCGCTAATCAGGCCAATTGCATAATAAAAGTAAATAGCCCTGTTTATGAGTTCGTTATCACGTTGAAGAGTCAATGACTTAGAACCAAAATCCTGACGTCCAAAGAATAACTTCTCACATAACTGATCTTTTTCAGATAAAGCCAGATTATAATAGTATTGCCCAATTACATTTGTTGACGGGGAGCTTTGGTGTTGATTAATTATTGCATCCCAATCTTGGATATAGATGGCTTTTTCAATCTTAAATAAATTAGCAGTATCAGGATCATTATGCTTAGATAATAAGATTACAGTTACAGGAAAAATAGTCAGAATAGTGGCATAAGGAATAATCTCTGCAAATTTCTTTTTTAGCTTAACAGGGTCGAATATTTTTATTAGCAGGGGGAATAACATGAAACACCCCAGGAGCAGGTATAAAAACTTTGGAAAACTTTTCAGGTCAACAATAGGCAAAGGATAACGTAACAAGTGATCAATAGGTTGCAGGAACAAGAGTTCTTTAAATACAATGAAAGTTAGAACCACAATTACTATCAGGAAAACAGGGAACAGATACCTGAGAACCCCTTTTTCATAAATCAGGCAATATATAATGAACATTCCGAGGTAAAGAAATGCGAATGACCCAACCAGATAGAAAAAAAGGGGGAATAAAGCTAAGACAATTAATCTGAATAGTTTTTCCGGAATAGCAATTGAAAGTAAAAACCACATTGCCACTAACAAATATCCAAGGTTAAAATGCATCAAATGATCATAACGTTTCTGCAATAATAGTATTAAACAGGAGGGTAGGAGAATGAACATTAATGAAATTGATCTGTCAGGAGACAAGCGACGATTAATTTTAATAAAAATATAGCAAAGCAGGATTAGAAATGAAGAAATTATTAGAGTTCCAGCCCCATCGGAATAGTAATACTGAGTTAAAAAATTACCTGCATATTCAACCAAGCCTCCAGGTTTAATTGCAAATTTCTGTAGATATTCAATTGAAAAGATAAACAATAACCTATTTTCCTGATAAAAAAATATTCCATTTCCAACCCAATAAAAATAAGTTGCAGAAATAACAAAAAGCAAAGAAAGGGACAAATAAACTGCAAATTTTTCTGTTGTTTTTCCTTTTTGGAGACAGTTATCAATCAGCATTAAAAAAGTATTGTTTTTTTTCATTTTGTCACTCCTAAGCAATTTGTTATTATTTGTTCCGGATTATTACTTTTTCTCAGTCCATATTGCTTTTATGGCTTCCTTTCCAGAAGCACGTGCAAAATCGCGGGGACCTACTTTTATCTTTCCGGTAATAAATTCAGGTCTGTTATAGGTTTTCTCATTCCTTTTGTACATTGTAGGGTCTTTCTGTGGTAAAACAAATGGTTTCCCAATACTGTCAGAGGAACCAAAATATGCAAAATACGGTCTGGCCGTTAATCCATCTCCTCTTTTACTGCTGAAAACAAGCCATTTACTGTTAGAGGACCAGGAATGATAACTTTCTGTCTCATTACTGTTCAGGCTCATTTTATCAACCTTCGCATTTTTCAGGGTAATAAGGTACAGGTCGGCTTCTTTGTGCCATATAGAAAATGTACCATAGTCATGCAGAGTAAAAACGAGGTATTGACCATCCGGAGAAATGACCGGGAAAGAAACACTTTTGTTTATTGAGCGGGCATTGAAGACAACTTCAGGTTTTCCAAAAACACCAGATTCCTGATCGAATGATTTTCTTATAAGATCATATTTAACCTGTCTGAAATCAAAGCCCTGTATAACCTGTTCGGTTCTGCAATAATAGAGATATTCCCCCGAAGGAGACCAAAAGGGAAATGTTTCCATGTATTTTACACTATCATTTCCTACGCAGGCAATCATCTCATTCTTTTCAGTATCATAAATAACAAGCGTAGAAGAAAGATCATACACCTCAATGTTCTTCTCCGGGCGCATGTGAAAAGCCTGTACTGTCTTATTTGATGAAAATGCAACATACTTTCCGGCGGGATGCCATGATGGATAAACTGCATTTCCAGGCATAAATTGTGATTGTAATGTTGTCCTTTTCACCTTTCCATTATCAACAAAATAGGTTCCTCCCATAGAACCACGGACATGCAGGAGGAATTTGTCGGGATTATTATGAGAAAAGGAGTGGCAATTTACACAATTATCTTTAAGTAATTGATTCTCAAATACAGATGACTCTTTAAAGTCTTCAGTAGACCTTTGTACAATTTTCATTTCGCCCCAGGATTCATATCCCGGATATAGTAGCCGATAGCATAGATATGGATCGACAGCCTCTTTGGCAACATACATGTAAATGGGATCATATTTCCGGGCTTTTTCACCCTTGTTTTCAGAAAAGACTTCAAGCTTAATTTTCCCCCCCTGATTGTCTGCAAGTAACTTTTTCCACGATTTTTGTGGGAAACGAACAATTCCATCTGATGATTTTACAAATAGAATGGTGCCATTGGAAGAGGTAGCCCTTATATTATAAAAACCCTCATCCTCCAAAATGTTAAAATTCATAGGTGCTATATTCTGAGGAATTGTAACTCCTGAATAATCAGGTTCGATAACCGGCTCGCGACCCATCTCAGAAAAATCATCATAATTCTCTGTTTTACAACTTAACAGAAAGAGGATTACAACAATAGGAACCAATATCTGTAATTTATTTTTTCTTAGTTCAGGTTTACTTATTTTCACTTTAACATTTATTAATATTGGCTGCTTTCAGGTCAGCATTGAATGGATCCT
Source organism: uncultured Bacteroidota bacterium (assembly GCA_903824785.1). Lineage (GTDB taxonomy): Bacteria > Bacteroidota > Bacteroidia > Bacteroidales > VadinHA17 > LD21. Next base: position 2,191 of record CAIJYD010000102.1, on the reverse strand, counting down.
AAGTATTTAACTTCAAATATAAGGCGAACTTCCTCCAGTTAAAGTTAGGTGATACTTTTATCATATCAAAGCAAGTTTTCTTCCCTCATTGGTTGAAATAGTAAATGCCTTGCATAACAGATTATGCTTAACATTAATAAACAATAACAGTTACAGTTTTTGTAACCGTTCTATTCTGCACCACTGCAGTACAAGATACATCATTAAATCTGCAGGTACAAGCTGCAATAAACGTAACCTGATTACCTGAACCAAGAATTACTCCTCTTTCAGCATTCCATTTAAATGCAACGCCACTTCCCCCAACCTCGGCTATAATTCTGGTTGATTCCCCGAAACGTAGGGAATCCTTTTCTGATGTCAGGCTTAAAAAAGAAAGTAATTCGCTTTCTTCATTATAGTAGTCGTCTTTCTTGCAAGCAAGCAGAGCAAATGGAATAAATAACACCAAAAACAGAATATTTTTCATTTTCATTAATTATTAATATCTCTTGAATAATGATTTTTCGGACAATAATAACATTAAATATTTTTGTTAAAAAGTTTTAAATTGAAATTACAATAATAAAAATTGTATAAAATATTAAGTAATTTCAGGTATACCATATATTATATAGGGGATTATTTTATAATTTTCAATAAGCCCCCTATAGTTTTCTGTAATTAGTTATCAAAATCCGGGATAGACATATATTCACCATCTTTGAGTGCTGATTGATGTGCTACAATACCAGGTGCGGTATAAGCAAGAGCTTCTTTGATATCAACAAGGGGACGGCGGTTGTTAATAAGTGAATCTATAAATTCATTTGTAATAAAAGTATGCGATCCATCATGTCCGCTATTGTGACGTAATGGTTCAGGCAGCATATCGGTTTGCCACCACATGGGTTGCTTATATGTTTCTATAGTATTCTCTTTATATTTAAAGCCGGCATCATCACTACCGATTTTTTCAGCTGCTCTGACTATCTTATGCTCAGCTACACCTTCCCCATATCCCGAGAAGAAGCTCATCAGGTCTCCTCTCCATTCAGCTCGTACAGTATTTATTAAAGCTCCCTTCCAATTTACCTCTACTCTAAAAGGATTTCCTTTATTTGTTTTAAAGAATGCGGTTCCATTCCAGAATGGATTATTATAAGGATTGTTTTTTAATAAAGGACTGTTGTCTCCCCAGCCCATCCCACTAACATGTGTCAGCCTTTCCCCAGTTACTGAGATCAGAAATGAGGTGCAATGTGTTGGATATGTCAGAGGAGGCATTCCATGCCGCCAGGTAGGCTTACCATTTTCAAACCACAATGTATCAAGGCCAGGATGATTATACTCTGCAGCAGCACTGAAAATATTTCCAAAAAGGCCCTCTTTATAAAACTTTCTTACTGATATTGTATTCTGCATGTATACAGAAGTTTCTGCCATCATATATGTAAGTCCTGTCCTGTTTACAGCTTCTTTAAGCTTGTAGCACTCCTCAATAGTATAAGCGGCGGGGACTGCACATAAAACATGCTTGCCTGCATTGAGTGCAGCAACTACATGGCGCACATGATCAGGTGCAGGAGTAGCAATAAATACTGCTTCAATCTTTGGGTCAAGAATTAGTTTCTCAAGTGACTCATAACTCTTTGAACAGCGATAAGCATCCATCAGGATCTTACGCCTATCGGGTCGCAGATCACTGACTGCCTCAACAATACAATCAGGATGTTCATGGAATTCAAAACCCGCTCCGAATCTGCCTCCGATGATACCGATATGTATCTTGCGGGGTTTTACCTGTTCCCCTGCCAATGTGAAAGATGGGGCCACTGTTAATGCAGCGATACCAATGCCGGCTTTCCCTATAAAATTACGGCGGCTTGTTTTCTGATTAGAATTATTACTATTCATTTTGTTTTTATTTATATAAAATTTCAAACCTTCTATGATGTTTGTTAATAATAAGTTAAGGAAGTTAAGTTTTCAAGCAATATTAGATGAATAGACCGATATATAGCATTTTTAATATTTTATAGCAAATCCATTAAGAAACGGATTAAAGGTATTAACCTGAATTATTCATAAAAAGGGGGTTTTTGTTCTTCAATTACAACTTAATTAGTTATATTTGAAGTGCTTACAACAAAAAAGCCCCCCTCTATTATGATAAACAAAAATACAGAATATTTCACACAAGAACTTAACC
>CAIJYD010000101.1 GCA_903824785.1 uncultured Bacteroidota bacterium | reverse complement strand
CTGTACCATCTGCGGTTTTTGAACCTGAAATTGTCGGGCCGGTTGTTGTGCTCCAGCAGACTCCTCTCGCTGTAACTGACGTTCCCCCATTGCTCGTAATATTGCCACCACTTGTTGCAGTGGTACTTGTAATAGCCAATGCTGCTGTGGTTGAAAGTGCAGGTAAAAACTGAGCTTCTCCCTGTACACAACGGACTGAAAAACCATAATGCTTATAGTAGTTATAATTGGCTACATATGTGTAATTGTAGGTCATGAGCCTGACCACGGCGATTGTAGAGGAGTATTCCGTAGAACTCCACCAGTAACTGTCAAGTCCAATATTGCCGGACGTTCCATTGAGGCCCCGGTAGCCACCCGGCAGGGCTGTAAAACCACTGTTATTGTTACTGGCTTGGTCATTACCTACTGTGCCTGGTGTGGCATCTGTAGTCCAACCAGTTGTTGAAGCCATTGATTTTCCGATATCGTTTACGCTGCCCTGATAACCATAACCATTGTTTATAAGGTAATTTGTCAGAGATGTCCAGTCAGAATCTGTGGGCACATGCCAGCCTGACGGACAGACATTTTTGTTTCCGTTACTTGCGATATCTACCGCGTACCAGTTATACAATGCCCCATAGGTAGCTTTATAGGTGGTAGCATCGTTACTATACCAGCAATAGGAAGGTGTGGTTAAAGCGTCCCATGCAGTATTATCAGTTATGTTGGTTATTGCTGCTCCATCGTTGTATTTAGTTGTTTTAAGGTTCTCTGTCATCCACACCTGTGTGCCGATTGTTAATGTTTTATAAACATTGTTTTCAACATCAGTAACTGTGCCACCGGTAGTAAAACTCACCTCCGCACCATAAGTTGTTCCGGTACTATTTGTGGCATAAGCTCTTACATAATAAAGTGTAAATGCCGTTAATCCGGTTATGGAACTGGCAAACGATCCTGTTCCTGTACCATCTGCGGTTTTTGAACCTGAAATTGTCGGGCCGGTTGTTGTGCTCCAGCAGACTCCTCGCGCTGTGACTGTTAATCCACCATCGCTCGTTACATTGCCTCCGGTTTCTGCAGCCTCAGAAGTTATAGAAGTAATAACTTTCGTTGTAACAGCAGGAAGATTGTTAACTGTAACCGTTACAGAAGCTCTTGAAGGACTGGAACATCCGGTTGAAGCCAGCGAAGAAGCGTAATAAACAGTCGTTGTGGCTGGTGAAACAGTAAAATTGGTACCGCTGTTTACTCTTCCCAGCATGGTTCCTCCGGTTGCTGCACTATACCACTCTATCTGATTACCTGAAGAAGTTGCATTCAGAATTGAGGAGGAACTTGTTGCAGATGGAGTTACTGTTAAACTTATAGGGACTGCCGGCAAAGAAATGATAGTTATTGTTGCTACTGCACTGTAAGTTGCAGGACAGCCTCCTGCGGATACAACAGCCCTGAACTGAGTTGTTGAGGCTAAAACGCCTGATGAATACGTTGCTGCTGTGTTTGCTATGTCTGTCCAGGTTGCACCATCAGATGACTGCCATCCGGTGATCGTTCCCGTATAACCTGAAAGTGTTAAAACGCCGCTTGTACTGCCTGTGCAGATAGTTGTTCCTCCGGAAACGGACCCTGCAACTGCTGCAGGATTTACCGTTACAGTTGCTTTTGTGCTGAAGGCAGAAGGACAAGCTCCATTGGTTACCGCAGCGCGATAATATTGTGTTGCTGTGAGGTTGGTGGCTGTGAAGGTTGCAGCTGTTTCACCGTTTAAATTGGTGAACGTGCTGTTATTCAGAGAATATTGCCACTGAATTGTTCCTGTATTGCCACTCAGTGTAAGCGTTGTGCTGTTAGTCCCGTAACAGACAGTTGAAGAACCGCTTACTGTTCCTCCTGCCGATACAGGATTCACCGTTATTGTTGCCGTTGAACTGTAGGCAGAAGCACATACGCCTCCGGTTACCAGAGCACGATAGTATTTTGTTGCTGTAAGATTGATGGCAGTGTATGTTGATGATGTTTCACCTGAAATATTGGTGAATGTGCCATTATTTAATGATGATTGCCACTGGATTGTTCCTGTATTGCCACTTAGAGTAAGTGCCGTACTGTTTGTTCTGGTGCAGACAGCAGATGAACCGGCAATAGTACCTCCTGCCGTTGCAGGTGGAACAGTTAAGGTTATTATATTGCTGATGAGAGTAGTAACTCCTGAAAAAGCTTTCCTCCTGTAATAAGTGGTGGTTGCAAGTGCAGGTGACTGATAGGTTGTGGTATTTGCACCTGCAATATCCGAAAACGCAATATTGTCTGTACTTAATTGCCATTGATATACCACTGCGGGCATGTTTGATAGTGAAGTTGAAGTAAATGGTGCCGGTGTTACTCCGGGACAGATAGTCTGATTACTGCCGATTCCCCCGGGCGAATATGTAATAAAACTAACTTCGGTTCCATAGACAGTTCCTGCACTGTTTGTGGCATAAGCCCTTACAAAATAAGTTGTGCCTGCCATTAACCCGGTTATTGAACTGGTAAAGGTCCCTGTACCGGTACCATCACTGGTTTTTGAATCTGTTAAGGTTGGGCCGGTTACAGTGCTCCAGCAAACGCCTCTGGCAGTAACCGTTCCTCCTCCATCGCTTGTTACATTTCCTCCGCTTGCCGAGGTAGTGCCTGTAATTGACGTTACGGCCATCGTGGCTGCAAGAACAGAAAGTTCAGGAGCAGGCATATACGCAGTTTCTCCCTGCAGGCAACGAACAGAAAAACCAATCCTTTTATCGTTGTCTTCTCTGGTTAAACCGGTATTACTGTAGTCCGTAGCCCGGCTGGAAGCATTAATTGCAGAACCTTCCGTGGCGCTCCACCACAGTCCGCCGTTTCCAATAGCGAGATATGATCCATCGTAGAAGCGGTAGCCGGAAGGGAGAGCTGTAAATCCTTTTTCGTTGGTTGCTCCTTCATTAGGTTTTGTCCAATGGACAGTGCCTTTCTCCTTCAGTTTACCACCTGCAATCTCATCTCCACCCAGGAAAGTTGACAGTATCCTCCATTCTGCATCGTTTGGCATATGCCATCCAACTGGACAGATTTTCCGGCTGTCGTTGACGGCAAACCAGGAATAAAGTCTTCCGTTTGCTGCCACATTACTCTCTTTACCACCATAAGCCCATTGGTATTTCGGGGTGGCTTCAGCCGATATATCCAATGTAGCAGGTGTTGTTGTGCCAATTAGATCCCCGTTGCGATAGGTAGTGGTTCTGAGGTTATGGGTCATCCAGACCTGTGTCCCGATCGTAGATGTCTTATAGATATTGGCGTCGGCAAGAAGAGTTGTATCATGGCCAATTACACCGGCAATCTCAGCGTTTCCAACTACAATAAAATTGTTTTGTACATTCAATACCTGAGATACGTCAATGCTGTCTTTATCGGCTTTCATCAGCGGTTTTTGTGTCTGATCGGCGCTGATGCCTAAAATATTGAATGTGGATGAAACATCATTATCAAGTGCCTGAACATAAAAATTGGTGCTGTCAGAGGTAATCCTCATATAATCGTGCTCATTACCTTTACTGATTTTCTGTCCGCCAATGGAGAAGCCTCCTATGCTTCCTTTTGTGTTACCGTCGGCTATGAAGATCCTGCTGCTGTCCTGAGTAACACGAAGATACTCTTCAGGCGGCAATGCAGCCTGACCGAATCCTCCGATGGCAAAGCCTCCTTTGGATACTGTCTCTCCGTTTGTGTCGATATAGGCTCTTATACTATCTGCATTAACAATCAGCAGATCCTGAGGAGCATTTTTGGCCGAGCCAAATCCGCCTATGGCAAATACGCCTTTGACTGCTTTCCCCTGGGTATCATCGAGATACATTCTGATTGAGTCGGGCTTCACAACAAAAAAATCCTGGGGAGTTTCTTTGGTATCGCTTAAACTACCAATGGAAAATCCTCCATTTGTCCCTTTTTCCTGATCAGGAATATAGACCCTTACGCCTTCGTTGTAAACAGCAAAAACTGTCTGCCCATCTTTGTTCTTAACCTCAAAGAGAGCTTCCTCCATGTCGTCTGTCTCTCCGGCTACTGTTAGTTTAGTAACAGTACCGTTCACATCACCGGCTACCATGGCAAAAGGCACTGACCACATTTTTGATGCGCCCATATTCTTCCAGGTACCCTGATAATAAATGCTGGTTTTGATAAATAATGGTGCTGCAGACCAACTTACGGTACTGAATGCTGAAGCAGTGGAAGAGGTCTGACGTACTCCTGTTCCGACAACAAGCGAGATAATTCCGTGCGCATTAGTCTTTACTGAAGAATGAAGTTCATCCCAGACAATTACAGGAAGTATGGTATCTGAGAGGATAGTTATTCTGACCTGCATCGGGGTATTCCTGATTGGATTGCCCAAACCATCAGTGGCAAGAGCCTGGTAATTAAACCCCTGAGGCACCTGAGCTTTCAATGAAACTGATGCGGCAAAAAATAAAAATGCAAAGATTAACCTCTTCACCTTTCAGAATATTTTAAAGCATTTTAAAGCAAGTATTCCCCTATGACAATTGTGAATGCACGTAAGTCCAAAATTAGTAAAAATCGCTTAATATCCAATCAATAAAAAATATTAATGGCCAGAGTTTGATGGTGGAGAGTAAAGAAGAAGTTGAAGGAGTTGAAAGAGTTGAAGAAGTTGAAGAAGTTGAAGGAGTTGAAGGAGTTGAAGGAGTTGAAGGAGTTGAACTCTGAAATACTGAAACCCTGAAACTGCCGAAGGCCCTGAAACGCTGAAGAATGTTTGGCTTCGCCGAGCTCGTCCCGCGAAAGCGGTCCTCGGTTCAGAGTCTCAGAGTTTTAACTTGAAACTTGAAACAGGCGCTGCAAATGAAACGTTTAATAAAATGGAAGATAGTCTTCCAGCCTTGTATAACTGTCAGTCAGGTAATGGCAAAGTAAACTTGAAATTGCTACCTATGCCCTGTTGACTTTCAACCCATATTTTTCCACCATGCTTCTCAACAAAGTTCTTACAGATTAATAATCCCAGTCCGGCACCATCTTCTCCTGCAGTACCTTTGGTAGTAACTACCTGTGTGAGATTAAACAACTTTGGCAATTCGGAGGGATCGATTCCTGTTCCATTGTCAAGAACTGAAATAAGTATTGCATTCTCAGTTTTCATGGCAGAAATGGTTATTAATCCACCCGAATTGGTAAACTTTATTGCATTTGTAATAAGGTTCCGCAATATAGTCTTTAAGATATTAATATCTGCAAAAACAGTTATAGAGTCCGTTTCCGGATAATTGATGGTTATATTTTTTGCTCTGGCAACCGGATTAAGAGTAATAAGTACATCAATACAGAGTTCATAAAAACTGAGGTTCCATGGTTTTAAATGAACTTTTCCGGATTGGCTTTTGGCCCACATCAATATATCTTCAAGTAACCTATAGATGTTTCTGGCTGCTTTATTAATCTGAGTTGCAAAGAGTTCTATTTCATCCAAATCAAATTTACGAACATTCTCCTTAAGCATTTCTGATAATCCAAGAAGCCCCGTAAAAGGACTTTTCAAATCGTGTCCGAGAATTGTAATAAAACGGTCTTTGTCTCTATTCAGCAGATCCTGCCGTAAATCCCTTTCTAAAAGAATTTCGCGGGTTTTAATCCGTTCAGAAATTTTTGAAATCCGCAATGCGAAGCCGGCAATAAGTTTCTGTTCAAAGATCTCAATGAATGGCAGCTCTTTTGTATAAGCCACAATTAATTCTCCTTTTTGCTTTTGCAGAATACTTATCGGGGCAGACAAATATTTACAGGATGCTTCAAGTTTGAATTCTTCGATATTGGAATATTTTTCTCCGTCAATAACAAGCAAAGCATACGTATATTCAGGGAACTGCATACTTCCGGGAATAATATTTCTTACAAATTCATTGTAAATAGCTTCAATATTTTCATCATTTTCAGCAAGTATCCCCAATGCATACATTCCTTCCAGTTCCTTATTTCTTTCCTCCAGACTTTTTGCACTTTCACTGAGGGCTTGTTCGTACAGTTTGCGTTTAGTAATGTCTTGTCCCTGAGCTATTGTGGCAATCGGTGTCTTACCGTCAGCTTCAAACAGGGTGGCTGAATTCCATAATACTGTATGTACTGATTTGTTGCTATGAGCAATCTCCAGTTCAACAGTTTCCCAACGTTCTCCCGAAGAAGTCTTGCGAATAAGTGCCATATAATGTTCTACATGTTCTGAAGGAAAAAGAACAGAGATTGATTGTCCGATAACTTCGCCCTCACTCCGACCGGTAAGCGTCTCAAATGCATGATTAAAGCGCGTAATATTGAATTTTGGATTCCAGACAATTATAGGAGCATTCGCATAGTCAAGAAGATTTTCAAGATATGCATTTGTCTCATGGAGTGCATCTTTTAACAGTATCAGATTATCGTTGGTAAGGGCTAACTCTCTTGCACGTTTGAGTTTTTCATTGTTCTGAAAAGCCAGTTCTTTGTTTGCTACCGCTAATTCATCAGCTCTGTTTTGCTTCTCATCGTTCTGATAAGAAAGTTCTATGTTCGCTATGGCTAATTCATCGGCCCGTTTCTGTTTCTCATTGTTCTGAAAAGCAAGTTCTATGTTGGCAATGGCTAATTCATCAGCACGCTTCTGCTTATCCTCGTTCTGAAAAGCAAGTTCTCTGTTGGCCCTGATCAATTCCTCTTTAGCCAGGCTGAGTTCTGTTATATCAAATACGGTTGCAAGACATTCTCTTCCATTATCAGAAGTTATACCTGAAATAAGTGCATGCACAGGTGGATTGCCATTGGCGAGGAGGGTAACTTCACACCATTCTTTAACTTTACTTCTAAAAACTTTTTCAAGAAAGCGGTTAAAAACAGGTTTTGAATTGTCAGAAACAAAAAAACCAAAAAGGCTGCCGATTAAATGAAGGCGTTCTTTGCCAAGCATATTCGCAGCCATAATGTTTAACTTAATAATTTCACCCTGGTTTAAAAAAGAAAAATAACCGACCGGAGCAGAATCGTATAATTCAATATAAAGTTTTAAAGCATTTCCCTCCTGTGCCTGTGTAAGTCTCAGGTCTTCGTTCTGCATTTCCAGCTCAATCTGGTGCACCTCCAGTTCATGAATTAGCTTAAGAGTGTCAGCAACGGATGGAACAGAAGTAGTTCCGGTGGATCGCTTTCTCCATAACTCTTCTGCCTTCTGACGCAGAATAGGATCTCTGGAATTGCTGTTATTTTCCATTATTACAAACTTACATAATAAACCGAAACACTTTATTAAACAGTCTTATCAGTTGAAAATCAATGTTTCCCCACGCAATAATGCTGAAATAAATTCTTCACAAATATATTAAATCACCTTATAATAAAAAAAATATTTGTCAAAAAACTGGCATTGCATGGTGTATTTTGACAAATTAAAATTGCCCAACTGGAAAATCAGGTCATCCTTCAACATAATTCATTTACAGAGCCAAAAAACCAAAATATTCATAATAATAAGTACTGCTCCTGATGCTGTTCACCGGAGTCTAAATAATAATGGCAAATGTGTGTTTAAACACAGAATGAATGGGGTTGCTTTCCAAAAAATTATTTTGCACTAATTCTCTTAAACAAAAATATGTTTTATTTGTTGATTTAATCTAAGACAAAGAAGGCAGGGATAAATGGAAGGCAGTTTCTGTCAAAAAAGAGAGCTAATATTTTAAACAGTTTATAATTTCAATTTTTAAAACCTTACATTGATGAAGAAGAAAACATCACTTCCCGGATTTGTATTTTTTCTTGGCATTTTAAGTGTCACTGGAGTTTCCTGCCTGAAAAATGATACTGCAGGCAATCTGCAATCAAATAGTATTTTTAATATGAAAGTGAGTCCTTATTTTAAATTCAGGACTACTCAGGAATTAGGTATAAAAATATACACTCTTGACAATACCGGCGCTCCGGTGCCGAATATGAGGATTGAGATCTACACTGATACTCCACAAAATAACGGATCGATGATATTAAGCGGAGTTACTGATACCGATGGACTTTTTATTTCCGATTATAAATTCCCTGCTGGTATTGATTCCATTACAGTAGGTACAACGGCAGTTGGATTCTGTAATATGCAGAAAGTTAAGGTTATCGGCGGTGCAGTCAATCTCACTCTTGGAGGGAAAATTATTGGTCAGAGTACCAAAAGCGGTGAAAATTCCACATTCACTACTGCAAGCTCCATTTTTCACCCCATTGGAACCTATAAAACAGATGGTGTCCCAAATTATCTTGTTTTACCCAATGACATAATTGATGCGGCAATGCTTCAGGATATCAATGCAACTTTACCCGACTACATGAATGCTACTGTCAGTCATCCTCAATATTTTGTCACGTCAAACGAACAAAATCTGGTGCTTAATAATGAGAGTACAATATGGGTTACTTTTGTTTCTGAAGGGGCCGGATATCATAATACTCTGGGATATTACAGATATAACATAAATAATCCTCCAGCCTCTGCAGCTAACATTGATTCCATACATATTATTTTTCCAAATGTCTCATTCACTGGCAGTGGCGGAGGATTGGCATCCGGAAACAGGGTTAAACTGGGGACTTTCCCTCCAGGAACCGAATTAGGCTGGGTGCTGATATCTGACGGGTTCCGCAACGGCACTATCACAACCGGTAACGGCCTCTATTTTTCAAACAGAGATCTTAATCCTGAAGCTGATGTAAATAAAAGGCAACATACCTGTTTGCTTAATGATATTGGTCGGGGTAAATTCCTGCTAAGTTTCGAAGATCTTAAACGCGATGCGGGTTCAGACAACGATTTTAATGATGCAGTATTTTACATTACAGCCAACCCGGTTCAGGCTATTGCCACACAGAATATACCATTACCTAATTATACCCAACTCGACAGTGATCGTGATGGAATCTCAAATGCATTCGATAACTACCCTACTGATCCTCTTAAGGCTTTTGACAATTACTATCCTTCAAAAGATAATTTTGGAAGCCTTGCATTCGAAGATCTCTGGCCTTCACAGGGTGATTATGATTTTAACGATATGGTTGTTGATTATAACTTTAATCAGGTTACAAACGGGCAGAACAAGGTGGTTCAGATTAAGTTGAGAGCTCTGCTCACTGCTATGGGTGGATATTACGCTAACGGATTAGGGATACAGTTACCCATCTCAACAGCTTTAATATCGAGTGTTACAGGAAACAATATCCAGGGATCATATATTGTTCAGAACAGCAATGGAACTGAATCAGGCCAGTCGAAAGCCACAATAATAATTTTCGATAACGGATTTAACCTGCTTCCATATCAGGGAGGAGGCACGGTTGGGGTAAATACAACAAAAGGAGCCGCCTATGTTACGCCGAAGGAGCTTAATATAACAATCAATCTTACCACTCCTGTCAGCCTCGGCACAATGGGTCTCCCTCCATACAATCCGTTCATGATAAAGGACGGGGAAAGAAGCTCTGAAGTACATCTCATTGATAATCAACCAACTGATCTTGCCAATATTAAGCTGTTAGGAACATCCGATGATGACAGCAAGCCGGCAACGGGGCGATACTATGTTACAAGAGACAACCTTCCATTTGCCATCGATATTCCCAGCCATTTTGATTATCCGGTTGAGAAAACTCAGGTCACTCAGGCATATTTAAAATTTGTCTCGTGGGGTGAGTCAAGCGGCACGCAGTTTTACGATTGGTTTAAATCCAATCCCGGGTACAGGTCAGTTGATAATGTCTTTTCCCATTAAGGATATTCACAGGAATAGCAAAGATCTGAGCTCAAAGATTTATTATAACATGTTCAGGGTAGCTCCTATACCACAAATATGTTATTTTTTATATTGCTGCAGTTTATTATTTTTGTCAAACTTTTATTAGCAATCATAATTATGCAATTTGAAACAAAAGCGATCTGGGTGGGACAAGCTGCCGATAAAGCAACCGGAGCTACCATTGTTCCTATTTATCAGACATCAACATTTACCCAGGAAGAGGTAAATAAGCACAAAGGATATGAGTATTCAAGAGTTGGGAATCCGACACGCACAGCACTTGATGAATGTCTTGCTTCACTGGAAGAGGGTAAATATGGCCTTTCATTCTCCTCAGGCCTTGCGGCTGAACATGCTATATTTTCCATTCTCCGTCCCGGCGATCATGTAATTGTTCCCGAAGATATGTATGGTGGAACCTACAGATTGATAAAAGAGATCCTTGAGCCGGTAAATATTAAATTCACTTTTACCGATTTCACTGACCTGAAAACACTGGAGCAGTCATTTCTTCCTTCGACAAAGATGGTCTGGATTGAGACGCCGACAAATCCTCTTCTAAAGATTTTTGATATAGAGGCAATTTCAGCACTCAGCCGGAAGAATAGTGCACTTGTTGTTGTTGATAATACTTTTGCCACTCCCTATTTTCAGAAACCTTTGCTGCTTGGTGCAGACATAGTTGTTCACAGTACCACAAAATATATAAACGGCCATTCCGATATAATTGGAGGCGCAGTTATTCTGAACGACACTCTGCTTTATGAAAAAATCCTCCTTGTTCAGAAATCTGTTGGTGCCGTTCCCTCTCCTTTTGACTCATGGCTTACTCTGAGAGGTGTAAAGACCCTCGCAGTCCGTATGAGACAACACGACCAGAACGCAATAAAGGTTGCACAATTTCTTGAAAAACAGCCCAATGTGGAAAAAGTGTTTTTCCCGGGCCTTGAAACGCATCCCGGACATAAAATTGCCAAAAAGCAAATGACAGGTTTTGGAGGTATCGTCTCTTTCCGTATTAAAGGAGGTCTTGCTGAAGCAAATACATTCTTTAAAAAATTAAAAGTTTTCCAGCTTGCCGATAGCCTTGGAGGTGTTGAATCGCTGGCAAACTATTCTGCCTTGATGACTCATGAAGCTTTTCCACCTGAATTGCGGACAAAAATCGGTGTTACCGATAATCTGATACGCCTTTCTGTAGGTATTGAACATATTGATGACTTGCTGACCGATTTGAATAATGCACTTACCTGATAGTATCTGTCATAGCTTCTCCAGACAAATCAAATAATGACAACATCTGAAAATCCCGTTGTGATACTGATCGCAGACAGCCAGTTTCTGATAACAGAATCACTGAAACTGATTCTTCAGAACGATGGCAGGTTTGAGGCTAATAAAATAGTTACCGGGAAGAACGAGATAATAAAAGCATTGACAAACGAGAAAATTTCATTATTGATTATCGACCCTTCACTCACTGACCTGACCGGATTTTCCGAATTAAAAGAGATTAAAATCAGTTTCCCTGAGCTGAAAGTTGTTGTTCTTACAAATAGCCTGAACAAAAATGAACTTCACGAGCTGAACACTATAGGAATAACAAATATTATTCTTAAAACAGCTGAAAGAGAAGAGATAACTGAAGCCATTAACAGTGCTTTGAAAGGAAAAAAATACTACTCAAATGAGTTAATGGAACTTTTGTTTGATGTTGGTGAAAAGAAAAACCAGGGTGAAGATAACGGACATTTAACGGGCTCCGAATTGGAAATTGTTCGGCTTATCGCTGAAGGGCTTACAACAAAAGAGATCGCCGCCAGAAAATTTATCAGCTTTCATACAGTAATAACACACAGAAAAAATATCTTCCGGAAGTTAGGTGTTTCCAGTGTTTCCGAGCTTCTCATGTATGCCATTAAATCGGGCTGGATTAACATGATTGAATACCATATCTGATCCTTCTACCATGTTTATGGTATGTAAAATGCCTTATATGAGGGATTTCACTGACCATATTCAGGATGCAACTTTGTGCCAAAATAAAAACATTAATTATGGCACAGGAAAATTTACATTTCGACACTCTGCAGTTACATGCAGGTCAGGTTGTTGACCCAACAACAAATTCAAGAGCAGTTCCGATCTATCAGACAACATCCTATGTTTTCAACGACTCGGATCATGCTGCCAATCTGTTCGGATTAAAGGAATTCGGAAACATCTACACCCGGTTAATGAATCCGACAACAGATGTTTTTGAGAAGCGGATTGCTGCACTGGAAGGTGGTGTTGCAGCGCTGGCAACTTCATCGGGCCAGGCAGCACAGTTTATTGCGCTTACCAATATCCTGCAGTCCGGAGACAACCTTGTGTCCACCTCTTATCTCTATGGTGGCACCTATAACCAGTTCAAGGTACAGTTCAAACGACTGGGCATCGGGGTGAAATTTGTTGATGGTGATAAACCGGCAGATTTCGAAAAACTTATTGACAGTAAAACAAAAGCCATTTATATTGAGACAATCGGGAATCCGAAATTTAATATTCCTGATTTTGATGCAATAGCTGCTGTTGCAAAAAAACATGATATCCCTCTTGTTGTGGACAATACATTCGGTGCTGCCGGATTTCTTTTCCGTCCCATTGAACATGGAGCCAGCATTGTAGTGGAATCTGCAACGAAGTGGATTGGCGGTCATGGCACCAGTTTAGGAGGCGTTATTATTGATGCCGGAAACTTTAACTGGGCGAACGGAAAATTTCCACAGTTCACCGAGCCTTCCGAAGGATATCACGGATTAAAATTCTGGGATGTTTTTGGTGCTCCGGGTCCATTCGGCAACATCGCATTTATTATTCGTGCAAGGGTTGAAGGATTACGCGACTATGGTTCTGCCTTAAGTCCGTTCAATGCCTTCCTGCTCCTGTTAGGAGTTGAGACTTTATCGCTAAGGGTTCAGAAACATGTTGACAATGCCCTTGAATTAGCCAAATGGCTACAGAAGCAACCTCAGGTAGAATATGTTGAATACCCGGGATTACCTGAAAACCCTTATCATGAACTTGGAAAAAAATACCTTAAAAACGGGTTTGGCGGAGTGCTATCTTTCAAAGTAAAAGCAGGCAAAGAGGCTGCAGATAAGCTGGTTAATAGTGTAAAACTGATCAGTCACCTTGCAAATGTAGGGGATGCAAAAACATTAATCATCCATCCGGCATCCACAACTCATCAGCAACTGTCTGAAAAAGAGCAACTCAGCTCAGGCGTAATACCGGGAGTATTGAGAGTATCTGTAGGAATCGAGAATATAATCGACATTAAAGCCGATTTTGAACAGGCTTTCAGCAATATTCTGAAATGATATCAAAATAAGAATGTATATTAGTTGGTAATAAATGTGTGAACACAAATGGTCATTTTAATGTTATATTTATAATATACCAACTAATAGAATTCTGTTATGCCTGATATTACAATTCCTAATCAAAAAGCTGTCGAAAAATCAATAAAATCGATTTTTGAACTGCTTTTTCCTACAACTCATTCTTTCACAGAATCTGAAATAGAGTGTAATCGCACAGCCCTGCAGAATCAGATCCGCGATATTTTATCGTGTCTCACAGATAGAAATGAAGAAATAGCGATGAAACTATTTAAAAATCTTGAGAGCATAAAAGAGGATCTGATTAATGACGCTGATTTCATTCTTGCATCTGATCCTGCTGCAACTGAGCAGATAGAAGTAATTGCCATATATCCCGGTTTTTTTGCAATATTCTGTTACAGGATTGCCAATTTCCTTGCTAACCTGAAGTTGCCTCTGTTTCCAAGGATGATTACAGAATATGCTCACAGGGTTACCGGCATTGATATACATCCGCTGGCATTCATCGGCAAACCATTTGCAATTGACCATGGCACCGGTATTGTTATAGGAGAAACTGCATCTATTGGAAATAATGTTAAACTTTATCAAGGTGTTACACTTGGCGCGCTGAGTGTGGACAAAAGTAAAGCGTCAAAAAAAAGGCACCCCACCATTGAAGATAATGTTGTTTTGTATGCAGGATGTACAATTCTGGGAGGTGATACCGTTGTCGGGAGAAACAGTATTATCGGAGGCAACGTATGGCTCACCGAAAGCATTGCTCCATTTTCGGTTGTTTATCACAAAAGCGAGATAATCGTAAGAAATCAGACCGGCTTTAACGAACCAATAAATTTTATTATCTGAAACATCTGATTAAAAAAATATTATGAAAGTAAATTCAATTCTTGAAACAATAGGAAATACACCCCATTTGAAGATTAACCGGCTTTTCAGCCCCGATTATTCTGTATGGGTAAAAGTGGAAAAAAGCAATCCTGGCGCAAGTATAAAAGACCGTATTGCCCTTTCAATGATCCTTGATGCAGAACAAAAAGGTATTCTGAAGCCCGACAGTGTAATTATTGAACCAACGTCAGGTAACACAGGTATCGGTTTGGCAATAGTGTCTGCGGTAAAAGGATACCGGCTTATTCTTGTTATGCCCGAGTCGATGTCGCTTGAAAGAAGAAAAATCATGAGCGCCTACGGAGCAGAATTTGTTCTCACTCCCCGTGAAAAAGGGATGAAAGGAGCTATTGAGCGCGCAAAGGAACTGGTGGTTGAAACCCCTCATGCATGGATGCCTATGCAGTTTGATAATGAAGCAAATACAGCTATTCATAAAACAACTACTGCTCAGGAAATCATCAGCGATTTCCCTGATGGCCTTGATTATCTTATTACAGGCGTTGGTACCGGCGGACATATTACCGGATGTGCCGAAGTGCTGAAGAACAAATTCCCTAAGCTGAAAGTATTTGCAGTTGAACCTGAATTGTCGCCTGTACTCAGCGGAGGCGCACCCGGCCCGCATCCGATCCAGGGAATAGGAGCCGGATTTGTCCCATCAATTCTAAATCCGAAATTGCTGGATGGTATTATTAAAGTAAGTAAGGAGAATGCTTTTGAATTTACAAAAAGAGCAGCCAAAGAAGAGGGGCTGTTCATTGGAATATCTTCCGGAGCTTCATTGGCTGCAATAAATCAAAAGTTGAATGAAATACCCAAAGGATCGAAAATACTTACCTTCGCTTATGATACAGGAGAGAGATATCTTTCAATAGAGGGATTGTTCTGAACCTGAATAAATTAAGGCTGAAAAACAGGAGGTGTGACTTCAGAATGATTATAAAAATGGTCGTTCTGAAGTCATCCTTTTAAATCGTGTTATATTTGAAAAAAATATTTTGAAACAAAGAGAACTAAAACCTTCATTACTGATAAAATGGAAGATAAACTTAGCATATTGAAAGATAGCCTTAAAAAGTATAAAAGTGCTGTTATTGCCTTCTCAGGCGGGGTAGACAGTACGTTTCTGGCAAGGGTTGCAAAAGATGTTTTTGGAGATAAACTACTGCTAATCACTGCAACTTCAAGTACTTATCCGTTTTACGAACTTAAAGAAGCTAAATCTCTTGCACTGTTATTGGGAATAGAACACAGAATGATCGTTTCAGAAGAGATAGATATACCGGGATACGCGGATAATCCACCCGACCGTTGCTACTATTGCAAAAGCGAACTTTTCGGCAAGATAAAATATATAGCCACAAAAGAGGGATTTGAAACTGTATTTGACGGAAGTAATGCTGATGATCTCAAAGACTTCAGGCCAGGAATGAAAGCCAAACAGGAAAAAGGTGTCATTTCACCACTTGCTGTATCAGGTTTTTCCAAGAGCGATATCAGAAATTACTCAGCACAAATGAACCTTCCGACTGCAACAAAACAATCGTATGCCTGTCTTGCATCGAGGTTTCCTTATGGAGAAAAGATAACTAAATTAAAACTCGACCGGCTTGCTACAGCTGAATTTGAAGTCAGAAATCTTGGCTTCAGTCAGTTCAGGATAAGAAGCCATGAAAATCTTGCAAGGTTTGAATTTATTCCTGCTGAGATGGATAAAGCCTGGAGCTTAAAGGACAAGCTTACAGAGATCTGCAGCAAGACAGGATTTAATTACATCACCATCGATCTTAAAGGTTATCGTACAGGATCAATGAATGAAGTGCTGCCTGATTCAGTTAAGCTGAATTATCAGAAACAGGAGGATAAACTGTAACCCTGAGAACAATTCTTAATTACCTTTTATTCAATTATTAATGGTAATATCCCAAATACCCGGATCATTAATTACAAATTCATAAATAACATCGTACTGGGTGGAATGTAACTGGTTCCAGGTTCGGTAGGTGATTTTTACTTCGAGAGGAAACAAGGCATTCTGGATACCAAATCTCGATCCGGTCTGATATTGGTTTCCTGTATCGTATGCCATCGCAAACTCTTCAATGTCTGAATTCACCTTTCCCCCGATAAGAATCTTAATTGCCACATCGCTGCCTTTTTCACTTATTTTACGAAAATTGGTACGCACAACACCCATGCTTCTGACTATCCTGTAGGCGGGAATAAATTTATCCCCGGCATAATGGTCATTTTTCCAGAATCCTGAAACAATTGAGTCGCTTTTCGCCAGGTGATAAATAAGTTTTCCCTTCCCCTCTTTCAATCCTTTTTCCCATAAACCTTTATATACTTTCCCGTCTGCCCAGGTATATGTCCCTGTACCATCCTGAAAACCTTCACTGAACTGGCCTTCATAGGTATCAATCCCTTTAGCTATTCCTTTTCCATGTGCAAGTCCGTTTTTGCAACCACCGGAATAGGAGTCTGCAATAGCCGGAACAAGCACTTTGCAGCCTGATTCCTGCGCCAGGACAGTATGTTTTAAAAAAATCATAAAAATAATAAGCAACAAGTTCAATATACTCAATCGATTTTTCATCCTTCCGTTTTTTAAAATATTACAATTGTTTTACTTTAATCACTTTCGCCGTTAAAACAAACAGCTAAATTGATTTTAATAGAGTGGAATTGTATAACCGGCATAAGAATTCAGTCTCTCCTGCCGTAAAACTGCTTCAAGGAAATAATAATCAGCATAAACAAGTGGCTTATCAACTTCAGCTTTATGAGGAATACTTCCAACGCTATGATTCAGAATAAAGTACTTATCCACAGTCGATTCCATATAAACTGGAGAAGCCAGCGATTTGAGTATCCTGGTTGCCGTCGCTCTGTATTTCCTGCCATTTGACAGGGAATAAGTTCCCAGCTCAAAAAGTGCTGAACTTATGATAGCAGCTGCTGAAGCATCTCTCAGTATAACAGGGTAGTCCGATGGGTCATACTTCCATTCAGGTGAAAAACCTTTTTCTCCCACATTATAATCCCAGTAAGGTACCAGATCTTCCGGCAAGCCGGGATGATTCAGAAGAAACCCTGCAATGTTTTCAGCAAAAGAAAGAAACTGAGGATCTTTGGTATAGCGGTAACATAACACATAACCATAAAGGCCCCATGCCTGCCCCCTCGACCAGGATGATTCGTCAGTAAATCCCTGGCAGGTTGCTTTGTCCAATACATTTCCTGTTATTGTGTCATAATCTACAACATGATAACAGGAATAATCGGGCCGATAATGGTTTTTCATCGTGGTTAATGCATGCTGAACGGCTATTTCGCCGTATCTGTTATTGCCGCTGAATGTGGTGGCTTTAAAGAGCAATTCAAGGTTCATCATATTATCAATGATAACCGGAAAGAACCATTCAGTGGTATCATTCCATGCTCTGCGGTAGTCCCACGATTCAAGGCACTTTGTATTCGTATTATACCTTTTGCATAATGACTCGGCCGTCTGAACGATTATTTTCTTATACTCTTCATTCCCTGCCACTCTGAGACCGTTTCCGTAACTGCAGTTTATCATGAATCCCACATCATGGTTGCCGCTCCAGTATTGGACAGAGTCAAGGGCTTCTGTCCATTTAACAGCTTCATTTTTCCATTTTTCATTGCCTGTCAGTTCGAATAGGTACCAAAGGTTGCCGGCAAAAAAGCCGCTTGTCCAATCCCATTTGTTTGTGGTAACCATATCGCCATTTTTGGAAATAGTACGCGGGAAACGTGAAAGATCACTTGAAGTATTTAAAATAAGTTCGTACCGGCTGGTGATAAGAGAGATCTTTTCTGCTGTTAAAACCGGTTCTTTTCTGCATGAAGTGAGCGATGCTGCCAGAATCGCTAATGGTAATAAAATGCGTATGTATTTCATATTAACTTTTTTTTGAAAAGGTATAAAAATATTCCGGACAAATTGATGACTAAGATTTTTAAATACTAATATGCTTCTGCTTTACAGTTGCGACCGGGAAAGTTACGGGTAAACTTTTATCTCCCGGGTTTATAATTCAGTTTACAATAGATTTTATTAGCTTTATAAATTCAATAGTCCAATGTATTTGTCATCAATTACTATCGGGAAATTTTGAGTATAAGTTTGATATTTCTTTTCTCCTCATTGAAAATCGCATGAATGTATTAAATAGCGGTATCGGTAATTACGTCTTCTGCAATGGCAAAAAATATTCCTACTTCGCCGGCAATAATTATCTGGGCATGGCGGGTCATCCGTCTGTTAAGGCAGCTTCAATAGAGGCTGTTAAGAAATACGGAGTTAATTTCTCTGCCTCACGGCACACAACCGGCACAGCGGATATCCATCTTGAACTTGAGAAACAGCTTTCGCTCTTTAAAGGGAAACAGGATACGGTAGTATTTTCATCAGGATATCAGGGCAATGGCATATTGCTTGAATTATTAAAACCCGGCTACTCGGCTGTCTTTATTGACCAGTTTGCACATCCGAGTATTGCCTCCGGTATTCCACGTGAAATTTCAAATATTTTTCATTACAATCATTGCGATACCGACCATCTTGAGATGCTGCTTCAGGATTTCAAAGGATTCAGGCCACTGATAATTACCGATGGGGTTTTCGCACTTACCGGTGAGATAGCTCCATTGGATAAGATTTATTCCCTGGCTGAAAAATACAATGCAATACTTATCGTTGACGATGCCCATTCAACAGGGATCCTTGGTGAAAACGGCAGAGGGACAGTTGAACACTTCAAGTTGGGGAATTCTGAAAATATTTACCAGACTGAAACAATGAGCAAGGCATTGGGCGGTTATGGTGGTTTTATCTCCGGGAGTTTAGAAATTACAGGATTAATAAGAGAAAAATCTGCTACATACCAGGCCTCCACAGCACTTCCTCCTCCGATTGCAGCTGCAGGCATCGCATCACTTGAAATTCTCCGTAAAGAGCCGGAGTTGAGAATCAAACTACTTAAAAGAGCCGGAGAATTAAAAAAAGAGATTACAAGACTTGATTTCAAAACTTCTGAAGACAATACTCCCATCATACCAATAATGCTCTCTTCTCTTGCCAGAGCAAAAGAGTTGTCCCGGTTTCTTGAAGAAAACGGAATTATTGTTCCTTTTATGAATTATCCGGTTAAACTGGAATTCTATATCCTAAGAATAGCTGTCTCAACGGATCATACTGATGATCAGGCAGTATTATTGGTTGATATGCTGAAAAAATGGAGAGACAAAAATGGAACACATTGAATTTCAAACAATTTACAATCAATAAGTGACTAAAGTTTGAAGTGGCTAAAGTCGAATACTATTACAACCCAAAATTTCCCCGGGTTAAAAAGTGCGTTTCCGCACATGTGTGCGTTTTTTTCACTGATTTTTTCTGTTTTCACTTGAAACAATTCATTTAGAATTATTTCCCTCAAATTCAATTCATTTTTTTAAACCTATAGCAGAGTCGTTTATAAGAAAAAAATAATCAAGATCCTATTCCTGCATATTTTGGCACACCTTTTGAATAATGTTCTATGAAGAGCAAACAAATTTTACAAAACACCGGAAAAAATCAATTAAAGATAAACAGAAAACAGAAAATAGTTTCATAGGTTAGGTTTAAGGTTTTTAGAAGTTAGGTTTAGGGTAGTAAATAGTGGGGGTGATTTTCATCTCCACTATTTTCTTTCGCAGACCTGCTCTGTTCATATCCCGAATAGTCCATGATTTTTTAATTTTATAAATGAGTGCCGGGAATCAATACTGTTCTCGAAACAACTGATTATGAGACTACTCGCTAACGCTACTAATGACAACATGAAATATTTTCTATATTATCAGATAACTGTAAATCTGGTAATAGAATGTTGGGTTATTTTTATAAGCCACAAAGTGGCTAAATATGAATACCCCCCGGTGCAACCTGGGGTAGATGACTACCCTCTTAAACCAAGCCCGGAAAGGGCGTTATATCAGATCAGCTTTATGCATAGATTGCTCGTATAAGGACATGGGGAGGCTGAAATAAATATGGGTAAAGGCTTAATCCTTATATTAACAATGTTTTATAATTGAATTATTTTCCTCATTCATCTACCTTAATTTGGTAATCTAATATTTCCTGTGATTCGTATGTAGTGGATTCTTTCAAAATCTCGATCCTCAGCGATGAAACGAGTGCTGCCTGGAGGTCACGGTTCACGGAAGATAGTCGCCCAGGTTTAGCATAATTTTGTCATTCCGAACGAACCACAAGGCTTTAACAGGCCGCATAAAGATTGTCCGGGCACACAATATTGAGCATCGATATTACATGTCACTTTCAAGAACCGAATCGAATCCAATTAAGAAGTTCTATTTCATGGTAGAAGCACTTAAACTAAAATTTTATGAAAAAGTACTTCGAAGCGTAACCTGCGTTCTTGCCATATCTCCAAATGACCACAATTATTTTAGCAGAAAATATCACAATTCTCTATTAATTGGGCCATTCCATCCTTATAATCATTCAGAAAGTTTAACCGGAATTGGCGATTTTATACTATTCCATGGAGATTTGTCAGTCAATGAGAACGAGGCTATTTCAAACTCACTTATTACCAATGTATTTTCAAAAATCCCTTATTTCTGTATTATTGCCGGGAAAAATCCCTCTGAGAAATTAACATCTCTAGCTTCACATTATTCCAATATACAGGTGGTCTCAAATCCTGAAAAAGGCGAAATGGCATCACTAATTATGAATGCCCAGATCCATCTCCTTCCGGCTTTGACAACAAATGGTTTTAAACTGAAACTATTATTGGCACTTTATGCCGGCAGACATTGCCTGATAAACTCAATTGCTTCAAAAAATAACTCCCTGGGAAAAGTCTGTTATACTGCAGATTCCAATTCCGAAATTATTGCTCAGATCCATAAGCTAATGCATCTGCCATTTACAACTGAGATGATAACAGAACGTCAGAAACTTCTTTCTGAGAATTACTGTAACCTCACCAATGCCAGTAGGCTTATTGAAATAATTAATAGGAATTTCCAAGATTGATTTAGTGGCCGCAATCCGCATACCTTATGCCGCATGCCGTGAATTCTACCTGGCAACCGGTTTACCGTAAACTTCAATCCAGTCGAGCCGTGAGCAGGCATCACTCCCACCCCCTGTCATTAAATCAGTAAAGCCTATTTCATCTACTTTGGAAAGATTGATATTAGTTGCAGGCTTAACCTCAATAACAGTTTTAATATTAAGTACATACCAGTTTACATCCATAATATTTATCTCGCAGACCCTCCAGTCTTTTGAAAGATCATCACCCTGGCTGCCGACCAGCCATGTACCGTCAGCGAGCTTAAGAACGGGATGAAGGGATCTGAGTCCGCTTTGCTTCGATCTCCACCTGATTTTTGCATAACCGCTTAAATCAACATACGATTTGCTGTTTTTCAGAGTTACTACCCAGTTTCCCAGGCATAACCCCGACCAGATATAATAAGGGTCATCAACCGGAGTTTCATGATGGCTCTTCTTTAAACTATCACATCCCTTTCCATACAAACCAAGAATAAGGTTATTGTTTACAACATGTGCCTGATTAACAGGTGTTGCAGCAGGAGTTTCTTTCCAGTCTTCCCTGAAAAACATTCCGGGTCTGTACTGTGCATCACATTTTGCAAAGGAGATTAAAGCGATACCTGAAAACAAACATATCTGCATCAACTTTTTAAATACCGAATCATAAATTACTTGTTTCATACTAACTGGTCTTAGTTTAATCAGCCCCTTCATTGTACTAATTGTAAAACACATCGCAGAGCAAACTCAAATTTTCATTTATCAAATCTAAGTATTTTATGGATTATTCTACAAATTAATGTTTTTCTTTGTTATGAATCCTGAAGAAAATCAGGAAAGCCACAATGACTCTTTCAACCGGAAATATTCCGGAATTTACCGGACAGTTTAATAGACGTGAAATGAAAAAAATATCTCTCTTAACAGCAATCGTCCTGATGATTCTTTTAACAATTCATTTTGCCTGTAAGCCGGAATTTTTTGCCGACATGATTCTGTATAATGGTAAGATTATCACCGTTGACAAAAACTTTACCATTGCCAGTGCTGTGGCCATTTCAAAAGGCAAGATCATTTCTGTAGGCACCAACAGTCAGATGAGAAAACTGACAGGCCGGAAGACAAAAACCATCAATCTTAAGGGAAAAACAGTCATTCCCGGATTAATTGATTCACATCTCCACCCTGAAACAGCATCGCTAAGCGAACTACATGAGGTTATTCCTGATGTTCATACAATAAGCCAGCTTCTGAACTGGATCGAAGAACAGGCTAAAATAAAAGAGAAAGGGAAATGGATATTATTCCCCAAGTTCTTTTCAACCCGTCTGGAAGAGATGCGACAACCTACTCTTGCGGAGCTTGATAAGGCTGCCCCTGATAATCCTGTTTTTCTGAATGGTTCTTTTGGAGGAATGGTAAATTCAGCAGCTATGAAGCTTTCAGAAATTACAAACAAATCAGATAATCCGGGTATAATAAAAGATGGCAAAACCGGATTGCCTACTGGATTTATCAGAGCCTCAGCCTTTAACCTGCTTCAAATACCGAAGGAGTCCCCACTGACATTCCAGGAAAAAGAGGATGCTCTGCTGGCGATGCTAAAGCGCTATAACCGCTATGGGATAACAGGACTTTTTTCAGGTACAGGCAATTTTGAATCGGTAAAGATGTACAGGGATCTGGCAGAAAAAAAACTTCTCACTGCCAGAATCTATCAGAATATTCTTCTTCCTGATATAGACAAAATAACAAAAGAATCGGTCAGGAAAGAGGTAGCGCACTACGGGAATATTACCGGACCGGGCGATGAATGGGTAAGAATCGGATCGTTGAAAGTATTTCTTGACGGAGGAATACTGACAGGAACTGCACAGATGGCTGAGCCGTGGGGCGAGAAAGCAAATCAGATCTTTGGTATTGAGGATAAAGAGTACCGTGGTGTGATCAACTTTTCGAGGGAAGAATTACTGGCAATCGTTTCAGTAGCCAATGAGTTTAACTGGAGCTTCACTGCCCATGCCACAGGTGACGGTTCTGTTGCCCTGCTCCTTGATGTTTTCAATGAGGTGAATCTTACAAAATCCATTAAGGGAAAGAGGTTTTCTATTATACACGGCAATTTTTTCAGCAAGGATGCAATAACACAGATGAATGAACTGGGTATTCTGGCCAATATGCAGGCTGCCTGGTTTTATAAGGATGCCGATGCAATGGATTATATTCTCGGGAAAAAGAGGGCTGAATCGTTTCATCCTTACAGATCGCTTACTGATGCCGGCGTCATTATCAACGGAGGATCGGACCATATGGTAAAATGGGATGCTGATGCCTCCATTAATCCTTACAATCCGTTTCTGGCTATGTGGGCAATGGTAACAAGAAAAACCGAACGCGGTTCCATTATTAATCCCCAGGAAGCTTTATCAAGAGAAGAGGCATTGAAAACTTATACAATTAATAATGCATATGCCTCTTTCGAAGAATCGATTAAAGGATCAATTGAACCCGGGAAACTGGCAGACATGGTAATAATTTCAAACGACATCTTAACCTGCACTGCAGATGAAATAAAAGAGATAGAATCTGTTATGACAATACTGGGCGGAGAAATTATATATACCTCAGCAACAAGACATTAAAATTCCAAAAAACAGATAATCAGCTCTTTTACTCAAAAATGAAGGTCCCGAAATTATTGTATTCGTGGAAGGACTTCGTTATCTTTTGCCAGGCAAAAAGTGCAGTGCCATTATCATAGTCGATCCGATACATATTTGCTCTCCATTTGGTACCTGCCACAGGAGGTACCTGGTTTAAAGGAACGAGTAGTTTATAGGGAATAAAAAATTCAGCCATCCACCCGGTTACAGCGCTTCCGCTTTCTTTTTTACCGCCTCTTGCGCTTGTTTCGTGACTAGTCCTTCTCTCCCCTTCATAATGCCAGGGCTGCCATCCGTAAAAAGTTCCCTTATAATTGGGAATAATAATAGGCAGTTCGTAGTTAAGTGGAGAAAGTTCATACTCAAAATAGACAGGAAAACTCTCATCAGGCCATAGAAAGACTTCAACGACATCTTCAACAAATAAATTGAGAAAATCAGCTTTTAAGGTTGATGTAAGCTTTTTATCTTCACAATCAAAAAGAAAGTAAATCCCTTTTTCGGAATAAAGAACTTTTACCTTTGTTTGGTAAGGAGATGAACCTGCACCCTGCTTAACTATATTTAACCATTCGGTACTCTTCCAGTTTTCAGCGGTACCGTCACCTGTAACCTTAAAATCAGTGCTTTTCTTAACAGTTATTGAACCCGGTTCAGGATTTGCAGCCTGCACGGAGATTGTCACATTTCTGAATGCCGGCAGAAAACAAATAAGGAAAAGCGTAAAAAAAAGTTTTCTTTTCATTTTTTGGTTGTATTAGTCAATGATTAGTGTTTCAAAATATCTGAGTGTCGCTCTTATTTTTATTAATGGATTACAAAAATATCCGGACTTTGTTTTGTCATCAGATTTCCATAAGAGTCTGATGCTGAAATCTGAATACGGTAAAGTCCGAACCGCCTTTCAGGAACTTCAAAACTGAAAATATTATCTTCCTTCGTTTTATCCCCATTACTGCCATCATCCTTTAATCCGATCTCAAAAAAGTTATCAGGTTTATCTTTCAGAATAAGTTTTGCTTGAACATCGTGAATCGCCGATCCATCATAAATCTTTGCCTGAATAATATTATCCCCTGGTACTCTTACCCACTCAAGATCAGGAGGAGTCTTGTCCTCTCCTGCAACTTTCACAGATATCCTTCCCTGTTTAATAATGTGATTTGGATTCTCAGGAAGCCAGTATGAAGCAATGAAATTAATAACCTCATTAGCAGGACAACCTGAAGAGATCATAGGAATTGAATATTTTGCCGATCCGCCAACATGATCGTAGGAGCCCCAGTTGTCAGATTTTCTGATATTTACTCCATACGGATTTATGTAATTCCCGGAATATACCAGCTCTGTACGCCACAACTTTTCAAGATCCTTTACAAGTACAACTATTGATTCGCCCGGATTGGCGATACCGTCACCGTTGCCGGAACCCAGCACTAAAGTTTCGCTGCTCATACCCTCTTTTGCAACAGTAACTTTTCTGCCATCTGCTATTTCAAACTCGTTGATTACAGGAAGCTCTTTAAAGACCGGGAGGGTAAAATATTCCCGCCATACATTGTTCTTATTATCCCTTATTGTGAGAAGAAATTTTACTACTTCCACACTGTCCGGAATAACACGAAATATAAATGAATTTCCCGACTCTCCTGTTTCATTTATTTTTATACTGCCAAAGACGGCTTCAGATTTAACAACTGAAGTGCTCCTCCTCATTGCCGACAACGTAGCTTTTATGTCATCTCCATCAGCAAGCCCTTTGTTCAGCAATTTTATCTTCAATGCAACATTCTTATTAATCAGTGCATAACCCTGATTTTCCAATGAAACAGATGCAATGGAGAGATTTGGCTTATCGGCTGTTTTATTTATTCCTATCTCATGAATATCACCATCAAGAGAAATTTTCAGTCTGCCTGAGTTATCACTCTTCAGGGAATAGCTCGTTGATTTCAACCTGGAGGCAACTATATCATTTACTGTATAAAGAGCATTTTTTTCATAAACAGGCGGCGTTGTAACAGTTATTCTTACCTGCGACATAACCTCACCATCGGGAAGGTGTTCCCTCACTGAACATCTGAAGCCGCGCTCATCAACATTTTCAAATATGGTATATCCGGGAAGGTCGCGGTCAGAACTGACACAATAATCCCATACCGAAAACAGAGGATAAACATCTATATGATCCCATTTAGCAGGTTTTTGCGGAGGATTATCAAATGTTTTCATTATAAAATCAAACATCTCCCCCATTCCGCAGGTTGAATGTGCTCCTTTATATATTTTGAATTCGTAGTTATCCATTACCTGGCCCCATACTTTATTCAGATCCCTGTGATAAAAACGAATAAAATCTTCGTCACCGAAATTGAGCCTTACATTTGTCCCGGCATAGTTTCTAAACATATCAATATGCCTGTATTCAACAGGAAAACTTTCAGGCCCGATAGCAAATTCCGGCGATCCGCAGAAGCTGCCTATTGCCGAAACAAGATGAGGATATTTTCCACCTATCACGAACGACATAAAACCACCCATTGACAGACCGGAAATGGCACGGTGGCTCCTTTCTGCAATTGTATTATAATTACCATCAATAAAATTAACAAGTTCTGGAAAATATACCGGAAACTGACGGTAAGTCTCAACAGGTGAAACATTGTA
Source organism: uncultured Bacteroidota bacterium (assembly GCA_903824785.1). Classification (GTDB taxonomy): domain Bacteria; phylum Bacteroidota; class Bacteroidia; order Bacteroidales; family VadinHA17; genus LD21. The sequence goes on along the minus strand of CAIJYD010000101.1, from coordinate 121,050 downwards.
AGGGCGGAGATAATATTCCTCTGAAGGTCCTCTGTTAAAACCGTCTGGTTTTACGATAATTACATCATGAGCAGCCACAAAAGCTGCAATATTGTCGCCCTTATTATCATCTCCCCTATCACATGCGGCATAAGCATCGGGGCCACTGCCAAAATATCTCTGCGACCAGCCGTGATAGTAGTAAATAACCGGGTATCTCTTCTGCGGATTGTCGTAATAACCGGGAGGCAGAAAAACCCTGAAATTTCTGATTTCTCCAAACACCTGGCTATAATGCCTCGAATCGATAATTTTCACCTCCCCGGCAAAAAGAGAACCACTTAAAAAGATGATCCTGATCAATAAAACATTAATAACAACGTAAAATAATCTCTTAATCATCGGCTATTTTCTTGAACAATCCTGATGCAAATTAGCATAATTTCTTTGCTCTCACAATATTATTATGATCAATTTCATGTATCTGATTCAAACTATATAAAATCGACCAATTATCACTGATTAGCTAATGTATTATTATCTTTGACTCAATAAACAGCAGAAAAATGAGTGGGGTTTTAAGATTAATGGAATCGCTGAAATAATAATCAATCTAAAGGCGATCGAAATGATTTTATCTGAATAGTTATGGATGTTATTTCTTTAACAAGAAAACTGCTTTCTTTCAATAATATAAATCCTCCGGGAAATGAGGCTGAGATAGCTGAGTTTACTGGCAAACTCCTTGCCATCAATGGTTTTCAAACAAATTATCCGGTATTTGAAGAAGGACGCCTGCATCTTATTGCCGAAAGAGGATTATCGGGGAATAAGCCGCCTTTAGTTCTCTCCGGTCACTTTGATACAGTTCCTCTGAGTAATAATAAATGGAATGCTGATCCTTTTGCAGGTGATATTAAAGATGGAAAAATATGGGGGCGCGGATCAAGCGATATGAAAGGCGGATTGGCTGCAATGATCTTAGCTTCAATTCAATCATTCAATGAAGCTCCTCCGGAAGGCGGATTAAGACTCATTTTTACTGCAGGAGAAGAACTCGGATGTCTTGGAATACAGCAGCTTGCAAAAACAATTAAAGACCCTGGAAGAGCCAGTGCAATAATCGTCGGAGAACCTACAGCCAACATTCCGGCCATAGGGCACAAAGGAGCACTTTATCTCAATGCAGTTGCCTCCGGATTAACAGCTCACTCATCAATGCCTGAATTAGGAGTTAATGCTATCTACAAAGCTGCAGGATCAATTATGAAAATAATGGATTTCAAATTTGAAGCAGAGAAAGACCCGTTACTTGGATTTCCTACGATCAACGTTGGTAAAATAAATGGCGGTATGAATATTAATTCAGTGCCCGATCATGCAGAGTTTACAATTGACATTCGGTCAACTACCAAGGTTGATCACGATCTGATCCTCAGGAGACTTGGCACGGAGTTTGGAAATGAAATCGCTCTGGAGACCCTTGTTGATCTGAAAGCGGTTTCCTCAGACGAAAATAGCCGGTTCATTCAGCTTGTGTACGATGTCTGCGGTACAGACAGAAGTGATGGAACGTATCCCAAAGCACTTCCCTATTTAACCGACGGATCCGTTCTTCAGAGAATGTATAACGGCGTTCCTGTTGTTATTCTGGGCCCCGGCCAGCCTGAAATGGCACATCAGACAGATGAATTTTGCTATATTGATAAGCTTGAAAAATCAGTAAATATTTACAGAGATATTATTATAAAATGGAGAAATTGAAAATTAAAGGTTATCCCGAAAAAATAGAAAATGAGGAACAGCTTGAAGAGCTCCTTTCAAGACCAGGTAAAGGGTTGATCGAAATGTTTTCGCGGTTGGAAGGGGGCATTATATTTTTAGGGGTTTCAGGGAAAATAGGACAATCGCTGGCACGTATGGCAAAAAGGGCATGCGACGAAGCCGGTATCAAAAAAAGAATCATCGGCGTTTCGCTATTTGAAAATAAGAAACAGCAGGAAAAAATTGAGAAATCCGGTATCGAAACTATCCACGGGGACCTGTTGGATACAAACTTTACCACCTCTCTGCCAACAATGAAAAATGTTTTTTTTCTGGCAGGAATGAAGTTCGGATCGATTGATAATCTTGCAATGACATGGGCAATAAATTCTTATCTGCCCGCAATCGTCGCAGACCATTTCAAACATTCCAGGATTGTTGCATTTTCAACCGGCTGCGTCTATCCGCTTGTTTCTGTTGAATCAGGCGGATCTCTGGAGAGCGATCCCCCGGTTGCAGTAGGTGAATATGCTCAGTCTTGTCTGGGAAGAGAGAGAATGTTTGAATATTCCGGTTTGAAAAACAAAACAGAAATTGCCCTGATACGACTCAATTATTCTGTAGAAATGCGGTATGGTGTACTGGTGGATATTGCAATAAAGGTTAAAAACAACCTGCCTGTCGACCTGACAATGGGTTATTTTAATGTTATCTGGCAGGGCGATATGAATAATTTTGTCCTCCGTTCGATGGAACATGTAAAAAAACCTGCAAAAGTTTTAAACTTAACCGGACCGGAAATCCTTTCAGTTAGGGAGGTGGCAAAAAAATTCGGAAAACTGTTCGGAGTCAAACCTGTTTTTGTCAATAGTGAGGCTCCCACTGCTCTTCTAAGTAATTCGGAACAGGCATTCGGTCTGTTTGGCAAACCGGAAGTTGCTGTAGATCAGGTAATAAAATGGATTGCAGCCTGGCTTTCAGATAATAAAGGATTATTGGGCAAACCAACCCATTTTGAAGTAAGAGATGGAAAGTATTAATTATTCGAAAGAGATGAAGCCTGAAACTATTCCTTCGGATGTGACAGCCATTCTGCAAAAGGGAGTTGTAATACCGGCCCTTCCTCTTGCACTGAACAGTAACCGGAAGCTGGATGAGAGGCGTCAGCGGGCCCTTATTCGATATTATCTCGATGCCGGTGCAGGTGGTATTGCTGTTGCTGTTCATACAACCCAGTTTGCCATACGCCAGCCTGAAGTTAATCTCTATGCCCCGCTCCTTAAGATTGCCGGTGAAGAGTTCACCCGTTTCAGCCTTGAAAAGGAAAAACCTGTTATCCGTATTGCGGGTGTTATTGGAAAAACCGCTCAGGCTCTTAACGAAGCACAACTGGCATCAGATAATGGGTTTCATGCGGTTCTGTTAAGTGTCGCGGCATTTAAGGATTCGTCAAACAGCGAAATAATAGAACATTGCAAAGCTGTTGCAGGCATAATGCCGGTTATTGGTTTTTACCTGCAGCCTGCTGTAGGAGGAAGAAAACTGGATGTTAACTTCTGGAGAGAATTCGCCCAAATAGAAAATGTAATTGCAATAAAAATAGCTCCCTTTAACCGCTATCAGACTCTTGATACCGTAAGAGGTGTTATTGAATCAGGAAGAGCAAACGACATAGCCTTATATACTGGAAATGACGATAATATCCTTGTTGATCTTCTCACTGAATATCAGATAAATCACAACAAACAGCTCTTTACGAAACGTATTGCCGGAGGGTTGCTTGGCCATTGGGCAGTATGGACACAATCGGCAGTAAAATTGCTCAATTCTGTCCATAATGGTGATTTTGACACCAATATTCAGCAGTCGCTGGCCACTGCAAACAAGATCACCGACAGCAACGCTGCTTTCTTTGATGCAGCCAATAATTTTGCCGGATGCATCGTTGGTCTGCATGAGGTGCTGCGTCGCCAGGGATTACTGGAGGGGTTGTGGACACTTGACAGGAACGAGATTCTTTCGCCCGGGCAAAAAGAAGAAATAGACAGGGTATATGCAGCATATCCAGAACTGAATGATGATTCATTTGTTGCTGACAACATCGGCCGCTGGCTCTCATAAATACCTGTAAAAACAGTTATGGAAGAAAAACCATCTTTTAAGATCCGTCAGATGATACTGAAAGACCTTGAACAGGCTCTCAGCTTATCGTATACTGAGGGATGGAATCAGACAGAAAATGACTGGAAGATGCTGCTGGAAAATCCGGCTAATATCTGCCTTGTTGCTGAAAACAATAACATAATAGTTGGAACAGCTACCGCAGCATGTTATTCTGAGAGAATTGCCTGGATAGGAATGGTCCTGGTCGGAAAAAACTTCAGAGGGCTTGGTGCAGGCAGGATGCTGATGACACAAATCATTGACAAGCTGAAGCATATTGAATCGATTAAGCTTGATGCTACTCCTGCAGGACAACCGCTGTATCAGAATCTCGGGTTTTCAGAAGAGCATGTAATATACAGGATGACAAACAGTTCACTTAATGGTTTCTCTTATAAGGGAACAGGGCCAATCCCTTCACAAGTCAGTCAGGAAAATATGCCTGGTATTCTGGATCTGGATCTCAGTATCTTTGGTGCTGAGAGGAGTTACCTTTTAAATACGTTACTCAGAAATTACCCTGAGAAAGCATTTATTGCAGAGAAGAACAACAGACCGGAGGGTTATATTTTTGGAAGGGATGGTTCCCGCTTCAACTATATTGGACCTGTTTACTGTTTCTCATCAGAGACAGCAATATCTCTCATCTCAAAAGCACTGGAATCGTTGAACGAAAAAAGTATTGCGCTGGATGTTCCGGGAGATAAAGAAGAATTAATAACGTGGCTGGAATCAATCGGATTCGTGAAACAACGTCAGTTTATGAGGATGTATCTGAAAAGCAACGCATATCCCGGCTCTTTGAGAAATCAATATCTTATCTGCGGACCTGAGTTTGGCTAATCCCTTCTGAACCTATTTTCCACCCTGCATTTTTGAATATTCAAGCTGCAACGATGAGAGATCAATAGCTCCTGCATCTCCATCGTGAATTATAAGCCTGTAACGCAAAACAACCGGTTTATCCATCGGAATAGATATCAGGTTCTTTCCCGGAAAAACTACATTCTGCATGCTGCTTTTCTGCCTGAGGATCCATGGTTCAGGATATCCCCATGTGCCTGGGTGACATAGAATTGCAAGACCGCTTACATCAGGATTATTACCAAAGCTGGCCGAAAAATCCATCCAGGCTCCCGCTTTTATCTGAAGTTCCTGTGGTGTAACCCTTCCACCTTCCGAAGTAAAAATCAAATCACCGGGAAGTTTTATCCGTGCACACAACCCTCCATATCCTTTTTCATCAGCTGAACCGCCAATCTGAAATCCCTCAACAAGAGGTTTCAATGTGATTTCAAAATCAATTTTCCTGATTCCATCTTTCAACTGATGTACAATAATTGAAGTTTGTTCATTCATGAATGGTTTCCCATCCTGAAATGAGGAGGATTTCCACAGAACATCAAGACTCAGCTGGGCTTTGCCTTTATCCTTTTCAATCTTTGCCTCCTTTACCTGCTGTGATATTCCGTCATTGATCCAGCCGTCTCCAATACTTTTATTATCAACATAAAGCTGATGCCATGTCCAGAAAATACCCCTGTGATATGGATGATCAGGGGGAAATTCTTCAGTTAGGGTATCACCTTTTAAACTATAGAGGGGATGTAAATAACTGGCACAGACATATTGCCCTGTTAAAGTTTTAGCTTCTCTCTGATAGAAGAAAACCGGCTTACTGTTTTCCAGCAGTTCAATACCCTGATCTGTTTCCCTGAATGAGAATGGTGATTTCCGCATTTCTGAAAAAGTGCAGCAAGTCAATAATGAAGTTATGACCGCAACAAATATCAAAGCCAATTGTCTGATAGAATTCACCTTGTAGTTTTCGAATTAACCTTAAACAATTTTCCTGTTAACCGGATCCCATTCTGTACGCCGCTTCTCAACATATGATTTATGAGCCATAAGGCATGCTACACCTTCCTCAAAAGCTCTTTCAATATTTGCACTTGGTGCTGCTCCGCTGCGAATACAGTCGATCCACTCTTTAATATGCAAATGAGTAACATCAACAGGACGACCGTTTATGGTTGTTGTTGTCAGTCCACGAGCTGCATAATACTTTTCGGTGGCTGTTGTTACAGCATCAATCTTACCTGAGTTCGGATTAAAAGAGACCATAGGGCCTGAAGGATCAATCAGACCTGATTCAATTTGTTTTTTGTAACGGGTCGAATCACCATCAGCCGTTATGCTGATAGCACTTCCAAGCTCCATGGATGCGTCGTGTCCCATAAAGACACGTCCTCTGCTCCTGCTGTTGGCAAGCGTAGCACTGTAAAGAAGTGTTAAGTCGCGGTCAGGATATTCAAAGACGCAATGAAGCAGGTCTGGCATATCGCGGTTATCTTTCCAGTAATAAATGCCACCTGAAGAGACAACTGATTTAGGGATGCCAATTCTCAGAAGCTGGTTAACCGCATCAAATTCGTGAGTAAACAGCTGTCCGATCAAACCAAAATCGTAATCAAAAAATTTTGTCCAGTTATAGTAACGGTCGAGACTGAACGGGACTTTTGGCGCACTACCCAGCCACTGCTCCCAGTCGATAGATTTCTCATCGCCGGGCTTAGGTTTTCCGTTTTTATCCAGATTCCTTATCCATGCACCATCTGAAGTGTTACGGTTGGTAGTAGTTTCCACCAGAGTAATTTTGCCGAGTATATCCTTTTTAATAATATCCTTTGCCTGCTGGAAAATAACACTCTGAGGTACCTGATGGCCCAGCTGATAAACAATTTTGCTGCTTTTAACAGTATCATACATTTCGTATAATTCAGCCTCATTGTGGGCCGGCGACTTTTCACAATAAACATGTTTTCCGGCTTTTGCCGCAGCAATTGTGATTTTGGCATGATGATGGTCAGGTGTTGCAATCATTACAGCATCAATATCCTTGTCATCAAGCATTTCCTGATAGGTACGATACCTTTTTACAGGAAGACCTGAAGGAGAACCACCACCAGTTCTTATATCATTATTCGCTGTGGCCAGCCCGTTTTCCGCATGAAGATCAAAGACATCACAGATCCCTGTTATGGCAACATTCAGATTTTCCTGAGCGAGCCAGTCATTAAGAGTTTCATTCTTTTTTCTACCTTCAACATCATTAGGGTGCATATATCCAAGACCATTTGCATGGGATACCGCCCTGTTTCCAAAACCTATTATACCTATCCGGAGTAATTCAATTTTACTTCCGGGAGAACTTTTAAGAATAACGGGAGCCTGAATTTCTCCCAAACCCAGTTCCTGAAGGATCCTGTTTTTCTTTTCCTGGTCATAGGTCCATTTTTTGAATAATTCAAAAGCAAACACACCTAAAACAGGAACTCCGACTAACGCCTTTAATAATGTCCTGCGCTTAATCATTGGCTTTTGTTCCAACTCACTCTTTTTTTCCGGACTAACCTTCTGTCCTTTTTCTTTTTCCATTATATTATTCCTCCATTTTATTATTAGAATTCCTGAACCTGCTTACCAGCATGTCCAATCCTGCAAAAGAACCTGCAGGGAAAACAGCCAGGGCTGCCAATGCCACCGATTCAATAAGTGTTTTGCTGACAACAAGGTAGTTCCCCTCTGTCGGAACCGAGTATTCCAGTCCGATCAGTGGCGGATTATTTAAATAATAGACAAAAAGCAGAATTGCACCGGATATTGCAGCTACGCGTGTAAACAGCCCAAGTATTAAGCCTGCTCCAATAGCTATCAGCCCCCAGGTGTTCAGAAGATCAACCGCATTAAGAATCCCCGGATGAGAGATGATCCACTTTGAAAAACCTGTCAGTATCCATTGTGATTCCTTTAAGAAACTAACTGAAGACCAATTGGGTATCAGTAGTTTTGAAAAACCTTCATACAATAAATGCCATCCGATCAATATTCGCAATACCACCAGTACAGAGACCTGCAATGGTGTAAAAATTTTATTCTCTTTCATTTGTTTGAAAATATTTGTTTAGTATATATCTGATAATGGATACCTTTTAAAAAAGCAGCTAAAAATAGTAAGAAATAATGAAATACAAATATCTTTTCAAATGAAGAGATTGTATTAACATATTTTAAGATCTAATAATGTTTATCCCGCAAAGAAGATTGCTAATAACAGTTGATTTTCTAACTTTAGCCACTCTAATCCTTAGTTCATTCTAAACTTTTGAGCCCGCAAACTGAATATCCTTAAATTCAAACAACCAAAATATAAAATCTGCAACCATGAATTATAAAAAGCTTTTCAACTTCTTTTTACTGAACTTAGCAATCGCTATTGTGAATTTATCAGCCCAGGGGCCTTATAAACCTACCTGGGAATCGCTCGACAGTCATAAGATGCCGGAATGGTACGACGATGCCAAAATCGGACTCAGCATGCACTGGGGTGTATATTCGGTTCCAGCATGGGCACCAAGAGAAGATGGCATCTCTTATGCCGAATGGTATGGATACAGGATGCACGAGGCAGGGAATCCAACAGTTGATTATCACCGAGAAAACTATGGTGATAACTTTTCGTATGATGATTTTATCCCTAAATGGAAGGCGGAAAATTACAACCCCACGGAATGGGCAAAATTTGCTAAGAAAATGGGGGCAAATTATATTTTCATTACCTCCAAACATCACGACGGATTCTGTTTATGGCCAACAAAATACACTGATCGCAATGCCATGAAGATGGGTCCCGGGAAAGATCTTCTGGGAATGTTTTTCGATGCCGGCCGAAAGGAAAAACTGAAAGTTGGCCTCTATTATTCTCTCTATGAATGGTATAATCCAATCTACACAGGCAAGGAGATTCCTTATGCAGGTCTGAAGAGAGTAGATAACTATGTGGATGATTTTATGATCCTGCAGATTAAAGAGCTGATTGACCTTTATCACCCCGACTTCTTCTACTTTGACGGTGAATGGGATCACCCCGAGACTTTCTGGAAAATGAGAGAGGTTGTAGCATACTTTTACAATGAAGCAGCAAAACGTAATCAGGAGGTTTTTGTAAATGACCGCTTCGGTAAGGATGAAAGAGGAAAACATGGCGATTTGTATAATGTTGAATATGGATACGATAAAGGAAGCGAAGGATTGTTAACTCATAAGTGGTCTTTCTGGCAGGGCATTGCCAAGACATTCGGATACAATAACGATACAGATCAGGAAGACTGTCTGTCGCCAAAACAGTTCATTGACAAAGTAATAAAAGGGGTTAGCCGTAATGGAAACTTCGATATAAATGTAGGACCAAAAGCCAGTGGCATTATTCCTGATTATGAGCAATTTCCACTATTGAAACTGGGTGAATGGCTCAAAACAAACGGAGAAGCAATTTATGGAACACGTTTCTGGAAGATTCAGGAAGAGGGTGATGCCTGTTTCACTTCGAAAGGTGACAATCTCTATGCAATATTCCTGAAATGGCAGGGAGAAGAATTTAAACTGAAATCGGTAAAGCCTGCTGAAGGATCTAAAATTACTATGCTGGGCGCTCCCGGAGAACTGAAATGGAAATGGGATGAATCAAATGGCCTTACAATTTATTATCCGCGACAGAAAGCCCGACCAACTGAATGCAGTTATGCCTGGGCTTTCAAAATAAAAATTAATTAACTGATATACCCTTAATAATCAAGGTGTAAAATTCAAATAATAAATAAAAATTATGAAACTAATCAGAACCATTCTGCTGCTGATTTTTATTCTTAACACAAATCAGATCAAATCACAGGCTTCTTATCAGGTAGGTATAGCCCAGACAAGCATAGAACCTGATAAGTCAATAATATCCCTTCATCTGGGAGGTTATGGTGCTCCAAGAGATGGCCGGTTTACACTGCAATGGATAAAAAAGGGAGAAGTTTCACCAGTTACTTCACTGGGAAGTTTAAAAGACAAATTATATGTAGTAAGCAACAATGAATTATTGGTTACAGGCACCACAGATAATAATAGTGTATGGACAAGTGCAGGTAAAGCTGAAAATATAGTGTCAATTGCAGGTGTGAACGATAAACTCTATTCTGTCAGCAACAAGGGTGAAATACTTCAAACCAGATTACAGAAAGGAATCAAATGGGTAAAGGCAGGAACGGTGGATAACTCAGTAACTGTTCTTACAGCTTCTGACAACAGATTATTTGCAGCCAATGCCAGCGGTGTGCTATGGTCAGCTGATATTTCCGGAAGCAGCATGGAATGGATTAAGTGTGAAACAGTTAATAATATTATCAGTCTTGCAGCCAATAACGGAAAAATATATGCCCTTACAGGTGATGGTGTTATCTATCAGAATCAGCCCGGCAAACACGATGGCAAATGGCTGAAGATTGCATACAAAAATGGTCAGACAATAAAAGAAGATATCAGACACATTACAATCTCGGGTGACAGGATCTACGGGATAAGTTCAGATAATATTCTCTATGAGGGAGAGCAGCGAAGTGAAGGAAATCTTACTGCCAGAGCGATGGTTGTAAAAAACGGTGAACAGACCATTGTAATTGTCAATACAGATATATGCGGACTTACTGACACATTTACCGGGATTCTGAAACAGGAGATCTTTAAGAAGAATCAGATTCCCGTATCAGCAGTTTTTATCAATTTCTCCCATACTCATTTTGCCCCTGTTGTCCAGGACTGGTTCACCTGGCAGGAGGCCAATCAGCATCCCGACAGCAGCTTTCTATATTCAACGATAAAGAATGGTATTCTCACAGCTGTTGATAATGCACTGAAAAACATCTCCCCTGCTGAGATCTCTTTTGGAAGAGGAACTACCGACATCGGTTATAATAGAAGTCTGAAAGATCATCCGGAACTATACGACAGTGCCGTTGATGTGATTAAGGTTATTTACACTGAAAAGAAGGCAGAGAGCTATCTGTTTATGGCAGCCTGTCACCCGGTCTTCAGTACCGCCGGCACTCTTCATTATACAATAAGTGCCAATTATCCGGGTGTTGCAAGAAAACTGGTGGAAGAACGAACAAGAACAACCGGCTCACTTTTTCTGCAAGGTACTGCAGGGGATATAAATCCCAGAGATAACGGAGAATATATTACAGGAGAAAAGCTTGCTAATGAAGTAATTGCCGTTTTAAACCGGCCGATGAAAAAGATTGAGGGACCAATCTCATTTTACCTCGATACTATAAATATTCCGATTACCCCATGGACAAATGATGAAATCGTTGCATTAAGGGCACAGAACAGCGACAAACCGGGTGACATATATGCTGAAAAGAATGTAAAATGGTGCGATCTTATGTTGAAATACTATAATGAAAACAGGATGCCGTCATCACTTCCAGTTTATGTCAATACCATAAATATAGGTAACTGGAAACTGATTGGATTTTCGCGTGAAACGACAACAGGATATAGCTTTGGAGTAAAGAATATGTGGCCGGAAAAACTGATCTCGGTGGCCGGATATACAAACGATGTTTCAAGTTATCTGCCTACGCATATGCATATTGAAGCTCGTGGATATGAGGGATTGGATTCATTTTTCTGGTACGGAATGCCGAATGTCTTTCCGCAAAATGTCGATGAGTTAATCCTCAATAAAATTAAATCGCTTGAACGGTAATCAATATCTGCATTCGGACAAGAGATGAACATTAGCCGGCAGAAATAAACAAAACAAAATGGGCAGATTTAATAAAATATATAAGGAGCTCTCCAGTCCGATCATAATAATAGGGGCTCTGTTTTTTGTTTTTGGTTTTATTACATGGCTGAGTGCCATTCTTGTACCTTACCTTAAGATAGCCTGTGAATTAAACAATTTTCAATCTTATCTGGTAGCATTTTCCTTTTATATAGCCTACTTTTTTATGTCAGTTCCATCAGGATGGCTGCTGGAATACACCGGATACAAGAAAGGAATGACAGCCGGCTTAGCCATAATGGCCATCGGCTCTCTGGTTTTTATACCTGCAGCACTTACAAGAACTTATGGATTATTTCTTGCAGGATTATTTATTCAGGGTGCAGGAATGGCTTTGCTGCAGACAGCATCCAATCCTTACGTCACTATTATCGGACCAATTGAAAGCGCAGCAAAACGCATCAGCATTATGGGTATTTGCAACGGAGTGGCAGGTGTTATAGCTCCTGCAGCACTTGGATTTATAACACTGAAAGGAGCTGATGAGATCGTTCAGAAGATAACCACAATGACAATCGACCAGAAAAATGCCGAACTAAATGCCCTTGCATCAAGAGTTATTCTGCCCTATATTCTGATAATGGCATCATTACTTTTGCTGGCAGTTTTCCTCTATTTTTCCAATCTTCCCGACATTGATGCCGACGAGGAAAATGCCATGGCTGACGAAGAGGCTCTCAGTAAAACAAATATCTTTCAGTTTCCGCACCTGCTTCTCGGAGTCTTTACAATCTTTCTCTACACAGGTGTTGAGGTTATTGCAGGAAATACAATTATCAGCTATGGGGTCTTTCTTAATATTCCGATAGCTACGGCTAAATTTTTCTCCTCATTTACAATATTTGCCATGCTTGTCGGGTATGTAATAGGAATTATAGCAATTCCAAAATATCTCGATCAGAAAAACGCTCTGGTTATCTCATCGGTACTGGGATTGATATTTGCATTTATGGCATTACTTACCGGAGGGTTCACTTCAGTTTTGTTTATAGCATTGCTTGGGTTGGCAAACTCATTGATGTGGCCTTCAATATGGCCACTGGCGATCGCTGAGTTGGGACGATTCACAAAAATCGGTTCTTCAATGATGGTTATGGCTATATCAGGGGCCGCAGTTCTTCCGCTGCTTTATGGACGCATTGCCGATATCAGCACTCCAAAATCGGCATATATGATCGTAATTCCGATCTATCTTTTTGTAATGTATTATGCCATAAAAGGGCATAAAATAAGATCAAAATAATTTAAGCTTTTTCAGCCAATAACCGCTTTTTGTATTTTTATTATTGCCTGGGAGAACTTCTCCATATCCTCTCCTGAACCAAGCATTGCATTTTGCATAATCCAGACTGCTTCTTCATAACATGCCTTTTCAGTAACAGGACAACTTACTTTGGTATAATCAACCTCTTCGGGAATTGCATAACACATAAAATTCTTTTCCCGGAAAAGCGGTTGTTTATATAAAGGCTGAGGATATCCCATAAAACAGGGAACACCTTCAGCGGCCAGCATCTTTGCAAATTCAGCCTTTGGCAGGTTGTTGAATTTTGACTTATCATATTTGAAAATATAAATATGATAGCTATGAATTGTCTCTCCAACACCTCTTGCAAGAGGTTTAATTCCATCTATTTTCTCAAGAAGTGAATTAAGATATGTTCCGTTATCATGACGTTGCTTTGTCTGCGCTGTCAGTCTTTTTAACTGATTTGCCAGAAGGACCACCTGCAGCTGTGTAATGCGGTAGTTGCATCCGAGTTTATGATGCTCGTACCACTGACCCCCTTTTACGCGGCCTACATTACGCAGTGAGTTCATCATGTCATATAGTTTTTCGTCGTTGGTAATAACCATACCTCCTTCGCCGCAGGTGAGGTTTTTCGACGACTGGAAGCTGAAACATCCTGCATCGCCAATGCTGCCCAGCTTCATCCCTTTATATTCCGCACCATGGCCATGACATGCATCCTCAATGACGCGCAGATTGTGTTTTTTTGCAACAGCCATAATCTTGTCCATATCACAAGCCTGACCTGCAAAATGAACCGGGATTATTGCTTTGGTCCGATTGGTAATGGCCGCTTCAATTTTTTCGGCATCCAGGTTATATGTGTCAGGATCAATATCAACAAAGACGGGAACACAGTTTGCTTCCAGAACTATTGAAGAGGTTGCAATAAAAGTATATGGAGGAATTATGACCTCATCTCCGGGTCTTACGCCAATTGCAATAAGTGCCAGACGCAAGGCTACTGAACCATTAACGCATGTCATCGCATATTTAACCCCGCAATAGGCAGCAAATTCGTCTTCAAAATCTTTAACCATATCACCACAGTCAGGATTACCCCATTTTCCGCTGCGCACGACATCAGCTACAGAGTCAATTTCTGCTTGGTCAAAAACCGGCCATGGAAAAGTTTTACTGATCGTTGCAGGCCCACCGTTAATAGCTAATTTTTGTTTCATAATATTCTAATTTAAAGATGCTTATAACACAACTGAACCGACAGAAGAGATGATTCAGCCATACATTCCTCAGGCTGTGAATTATTTTTCAGACAATCTGCAAAATAGACAATCTCATTAAAGTAACCCTCGCCTGCATCACCTGCCGGAACCTCCTTAACACTATTGTCATCAGAAATGGTAATAACATCACCTTTTAACGAAGTGAAGAGAATACTTGCCTTTTCAAAATTGGCCATGTACCCAGCCTGGAACGGGAAAGCGGAATGGAAAGTATTCCCCCCTTCTATCTTAACATGAAGATCATTTTCTTTATAACGCCACATAGCACTCACATAATCATACTTGCTTATTGATCCGGGCAGATAGCTGCATGTTATTTCCGAAGGTGTACCAAGAATATACTGTACAAAGTCAATATCATGAATAACAAGGTCGAAGAGTGCCCCTCCTGATAAATCTGTAACATTTTTCTCCTTCCACTGCCCCCACCCAGGAAGACCGCAAAATCTTGAAAATGAAAGAAACTTCAGCCTTCCAAACTCCTTTGAATCAACCCATTGCTTAAGCTTCTGATAGGGCGGCATAAATCTTACAACATGCCCGACCATCAATATCTTGTTTTTCTGCTTTGCCATAGAAATAAGCTCTTCCGCCTCCCTTATATCGAGACAAAAAGGCTTCTCAAGAAAAACATGCTTGTCATGTAATAAAGCTTTTTTTGTCATTTCGTAATGAAGGTTGGAATGAACGGAGATATTAACTGCATCTATCTCTTCGTTTTGCAGGCATTCAACAAGACTTGAATACTTATGAACATCCGAGAGATCAATCTGATCAATATCTCCCGTGCTGATGTTACCCGTTTTTTCCTTCAGATTTTTCTCAATAAGGTCAGGATTAATGTCGACGATTGCAACTAACTTAAAATCCTTAATCTTAAGAATATTCAGGGAGTGAGTCATTCCCATAAAACCAAAACCGACAACTGCTGTTCTAATCATTTCGTGAAAAATAAAAAGTGAAAAAAAGTAACCTAATGTAATTTATTTTATCCATTCCTCAAGAGCATTCTCATTCTTACCTCCCGGATTGACCGATATGATATTCAGTTTCTCACCTGCATTATTGTCCTGATAGGCAGTTCTGATTACTGAAAGATCTTTATTAATATTTATGGTATCGGTGGTCTTTCCGTTTCCGTCAGTAACACCTGTCATCAGAAGTTTCCTTGGGGCAAGGGTTGCTGCAAGATCGGGCAGGTCATACTCTTTTATTGCTCCGGGGACAACTCCTGAAATGAAAGTGGAATTGTAATAATGATTCATCACAATCGACATAAAAGATGAATATGGTTCAATTAAAGCAACACGCCTGATATCCTGGTCAAAAGCTGCGGCATGCAAAAGAAGCGGAGCCATCTCCTTCACAGCCACACCATAGATTTCCATTCCCTGATTGTTTTTCTTCAGAAGGCTTGTAAGCCTGACAACATCTCCAGTCCTGATACCGGTAATACTTCTGCCAATAAGCATTGAAGCATACCAGATATTATGAGAATCACCTTCAATATATGCATCGCCATGAAAAGTACCCGGACCCATCTCGCCCACTCCGATCATATCAGGTGCAAGCACGGTAAATCCCTTTCTGACAAACCATTCCAGTTCACCACCTTTAGAAGCTACTGCCAGCTTACCTGAAGGATGAAGGTAAATAAGTGCTTTATTATTTGACTTTGCCGGTACCATCAACAGGTAAGGAATAACGTAATCACCTTCACCTTTCACAAAATATTTTTCAATAACAAAGCCATCCTTCTGAAAACGTCCGGTAAAAACCGGTTCACCCGTTTCTGACGGCTCGCGGTAGCCTGAAAGTTTTTTAGCAGAAATTAATACAGCCAGAATATGCTTTGCCGGATCGGATCGTAAAGACTCGAGATTAGCAGAAAGTTTTGAAGCTTCTTTGAGGTTAAGGCTAAAAACTGTTTCACCTTTATATGTGGTTGAAATCTGACCGGAAGGTGTTACCGTGATCTCCTCCGGTGTCAGAATCGTAACCTTCTCATCTGCTGCACTTCCCGGATTATTAAGATGCTTTCTGAAAAAAGCATACATGGCCTCCCTGTTTTTTCTGGTTGAAGCGTGAGAAGAATCGTCTTCTACCCTGCTGAAGTTATCTTCCTTCCCATAGACCTGATAGATCCGCGACACCTCTTTTTCTGTTTCCCTGGCTCCCTGAATACTGAACATATCGCGGGTTGTTGTAATTATAAGGGCGGGTTTTGGAGCCCTTGCCGACAGCAGATCTGCATGGTCAATCCCACGGATGATCCCATTAAACAGATTCTGTTCGGCATCCTGATTCCCGATAGTCTCAAGCAGTCGGGTAAAGTTTGTAATATAACATTCAGGCGCAGCAGCATAGATCCGATCATCCATTGCAGCAATATATGCAGACTGAGTTCCTCCGCCTGAACGACCTGTAATTCCTATTCTTGCAGGATCAACTTCTTTCCGGGTGAGAAGATAATCGACGGCTCTTATACCATCCCAGATCATATAACGGGCCTGGGAACTTCCATTGATAAAAGCCTGTGTCCCGGGATAAGAATGTTCTGTGGTAGGTCCCCCTACAGAAGATTTGCCGGTTGCAGGATCAAAATACTCAAGACGTTCACCTTGTCCGACCGGATCAAAAGCAAAAACAATAAAACCTTTTTTTACAAGATTTATGATTACATGCTGATAAACATCGCTTCTGTAACCATTAGCCGAATGGCCGCTGCAATAGATTACAACCGGATATTTACTGTTTTTTTTGAGCCATTTAGGAATAAACATAGATGAAGTGACGTAAAATCCGGGTTGAGATTCATAAACTATATGTTCAACCCTGAAACTATCTTTCTCAATTGTCCTTATGACTTTTGCATTCAACGGCGTTTTTTCAGGAAAAGGGCCGACAATATCAAGTAATGTTGCACCAACAGCCTTTTGATTTTGCTGCCATCCCGGCAATGTATTTATCGCGGAAATTTTTGATTTCCTTTGGGCAAGAAGATCATAAGCCTCTCCGGAAATATAGTTATACAAAGAGTTGGAAGCATCGCTGTACCTGAGCCAGGAACCCTTTATAACGTCAAGTTCATTCTGCGCAACAACGCTGATATTAACAATGAATAACAGAAAAATCACGCTGGAAATGATCTTTAAAAAAGTCATTTTCTTTTTTACCGGACTGAAAAGGATTCTTAGCATAATAACAAATTTATCATTAATAATAAGTGGCTGGAATTAAAAATCAAAAATCAAAAGTCAAAAGTTAAAAATAAAGAAGATAATTCAGATTCTTATCTCACGCTAAACTTTAGAAAAATTTATTCGGCGTTTTTTATCCATTCAAGGAGATATTCGTTCAGTTTTTCAGTTGGGTTAAGCGATACAATGGTTAATTGCCCATCTGCATTTCTGGTCCGATATGTAGTCTGGATGACGTCCATCTCCTTGCTTATTGTCTCCTGATTCAGGCTCTTGCCATTTCCATCCGTAACTCCTGCCATTAAAAGCTTTCTTGGTGCCAGAGTTGCCGCAAGGTCGGGCAGGTCATATGCTGTTAGAGATCCCGACACTATGCTGTAAACAAATCTCGAGTCGTAAAAACGGTTCATTACAATCGACTGATAGGAAGAATAAGGCTCTATAAGCGCTATCCTGGTAATTGACGGGTCGAAAGCAGCAGCATGCAACATCACCGGAGCCATTTCCCTTCTGGCAAACCCATATACCTCACTGATATTTTTGTTTTTCTTCAGCAGCATGGAGAGTCTTACAATATCACCGGCTCTTATTCCAACCAGACTTCGTCCGATAAGAGTTGAGGTAAACCAGATATTGTAAGAAATGCCGTCAAGATTGGCATCTCCGGTAAAGATACCCGGACCGGTTTCTCCCACTCCAATCATATCCGGAGCCATCACCGTAAATCCGTTTTTAACGAAAAATTCCATCTCCCCTCCTGGCGCTGCTTCAACTGACTTACCCGAAGGATGAACATAGATAATGGCTTTATTATTTGATAACGACGGTACCATCAGCAGGTAAGGAATAACATAATCACCCTCACCTTTTATAAAATATTTTTCCACAACATAACCTTCGCGTTGGATGCGGCCGGTGAAAACAGGCTCCTGAACAGAAGCAGGTTCTTTGTACCCGGAAAGCTCCCCGGCCGATTTCAAAACTGAAGAGAGATGCCCGGGAGAATTATCTCTTGATGCCTTCAATTTATTCAACGATTTTTCTGCTTCCAGGCGATTCAGGCTGAATACTGTCTCTCCTCCCAGGGAAGTAGCAAGCTGACCAGTAGTTGTTTTCTGTAACTCCTGTGCAGAGGCAAAATCGACAACCTCTTCTGTGGAGAGACCAGGCTGTTGCAGGTGTTTTTGAAAAAAAGCATACAACGCTTCACGATTCTTTTTTGTGTAAGTATGTATATCATCATCTTCCGTCATTTCGATATTATCAGGCTTGCCCAATAATGTGTACTGACGTTTTAATTCAGCAAAAGTCTCACGGGATCCCTGGATGCTGAAAAAATCGCGGGTTGTAGCCTGAATAAGTGTGGGCTTTGGTGCTCTGACCTCTATCAGATCGGCGTGGTCAATTCCATTTGAAATTCCATGGTAAAAATTCTGTTCGCCATCCTGAACGCCAATAGACTCCAATAGGCGACTGTAGCTGGTGATATAGTTGGCAGGAGCAGATGCTGCAACCCGGTCATCAAGGGCAGATACAAAAGCTGTTTGAGTACCTCCGCCTGAAAGACCATGAACCCCGATTCTTTTTGGATCGACCTCCTTGCGACTCACCAGATAATCTACACCTCTGATGCCATCCCAGACAAAATATCTGGCAATGGAATTTCCGGTAAGGAAAACCTGTACTGCAGCATAGGAATGTTCTTTAGTGGAACTGCCAATAATTGACTCTCCTTTTACAGGATCAAAATATTGTAAGCGCTCTCCCTGACCTAAAGGATCAATAGCCAGAACCACAAAACCTTTTTTAACAAGGTTGAGCAGAGGCAGCTGATATAAGGGCAATCTGTAAACGCCGGCGCTATGTCCGCACAGAAATAGAATTGCCGGAGCCGGTTTAGAAATCTTATCCGGAATAAACAGTGAAGCCGTTACATAAAACCCTGGTAAAGATTCGTAGATCAGGTTCTCAACTTTATAACCGTTTTTCTTAACTGTTCCGGTGATCCTTGCATTCAAAGGAGTTTTCCCGGGGAATGGTCCGATAAGACTCCATATTCGCTGTTTCACATCAGACTGACGTCGGAAAAACTCATCCTTTGTTTCAATTCGGGCTATCTCCCCTGTTCTTGATTCAAGCATCTTGTTTGCCTCCGCAGAAAGGAAGCGATACAATGAGTTGGGTGAATCGCTGTACCGGATCCAGCTATTTCTAATAACGTCAAGTTCATTCTGTGCCACAAGACTGTTATTCACAATGAAAAGAATAAATACAATTTTTAAAATGACCTTTAAAAAATTCATTTTCTTTTTTACCGGGCTTAAAAGGGTTCGTAGCATAATAGCAAATTTAGCATTAATAGTAAGTTCCTTGAGTTTGGATTGACTAAAGTGCCTAAAGTTAAAAATTAAAGATCAGATTCACTCTAAACTTTAGTTCACTCTAAACTCTTCAATCCCCATAAACTCATCCCCTGCGTTTCCACCTCCGATCCCATAAACTCACCCCCTGCTTCGCACTGCTCACTCCTGACGCAAGTAGCCTTCCAAATCTATAAATGTTAATCTCACAAAGAGATTGTTTATACCACCGGATTATTTAACTTTAACCACTCCGCACTTCAAGTACCGGGCAGTTACAATTATTGTAATATTAATTATAAATTTTGAAACCATGCTTTCCACCTCCAATTCAAAAATATCAGGAAATGATCAATTCTGGCAGTTCCCGGAAATGATTAAGATATCACTCCTCGTTTTTATTATTCTGATTGTGGCCGGCTGCAGGAACAAACCGGAAAGAAACAGCAGCAGAATGAACCATGGAAAAGAGTTGGTTCTCAACCTGATGCCAGGGGCAGACAATCCACGAAACAGCGAAGGTGATTTTATAACATTAAAAGATGGACGTATTCTTTTTATATACAGTCATTATACCGGCTCATCAGCTAACGACCATGCAAATGCTTACCTGGCAGGCAGATATTCATCAGACAATGGAGAAACATGGTCGGAAAAAGAGGTTAAGATTGTTGAGCAGGAGGGAAAAATGAATGTAATGTCAGTCTCCCTGCTGCGTTTGCAGAATGGAGAAATTGCATTTTTTTATCTCAGGAAGAACTCCGTAACCGACTGCATCCCATATCTCAGAATATCAAAGGATGAAGCAAAAACATGGAGTAATCCGCAGCCATGCATTATTAATAAGGTGGGCTATTTTGTCCTTAACAATAATCGTGTTATTCAGTTGAAGAACGGGCGGCTTCTCTTTGCCGTGGCATTACATCAAAGTCCCGGGGAAAAGGATGCAACTGATGCAGGACGGATCTGGAGCTACTATTCCGATGATAACGGAAAAAGCTGGACAGCAGGTGAGGAGGTTTCAAATCCCGGTTCTATTGTTACACAGGAGCCAGGAATGGTTGAGTTGAATAACGGAGAAATATTAATGTTTCTTCGCACAAGATCAGGAGTTCAGTATTTCTCTTATTCAAAAGATAAAGGCAAAACATGGAGCGCCGTTGAACCCGGAAACATAAAATCCCCATGCTCTCCCGCATCCATAACCCGTATCCCGTCAACAGGAGATCTGCTGCTTGTATGGAATGATAATGGGGTCGATCAGAAACGTACACCATTTAATATTGCCATTTCAAAAAATGAAGGAAAAACCTGGATCAATAAAAAAATCCTTGAAGATAATCCTTTCGGATCGTTCTGCTATCCTGCAGTACATTACGTTAATAATGAATTACTTCTGAGTTATTATAACTGGACCACACTTGGATCGGTTATTGTAAAACTTGATACTGACTGGATGTATAAATAACAAATTCATCCACTCAATAATATTTCAGGAAAAACCCATTTGATTTAACGAAGACTCCGACCGGACCCATTGGTAATACTATTTAAATTTTACACTTTAAATAGGAATAGGAATATTTACATTCAACATAATTGAGCAAAAGTCCGATACCGGAAAAGCGAATATTATGCCAGTTCCCCACCTAGCAGAAAATGACTCTGAGGGAATAGATCCTGTCGGAAAAATATAATTGCGCTAAACTAAATTACAGACACCTAAAAAAAACCGACCTTTTCATCTCCTATTTAATTTCTATTCTTAAATTTACCTGACTAATGGGTCACCTTTGTGATTTTTTTTTATTTCAGCTTCTTTCAAATACCTGTAAACAATGAAAACTGATTTCTTAAAGCATTACCTTCTGCCTGCTCTGGCCATAGTTATGTCCGGAAGTATTGCATTCGCTCAGGATCTTAAAGAGTTTAAATCCAATGGATCTTTTCATCCCGATGAAAATGCAGTAAAGTCAGGTTTTCAGTTTAACGGCTATACTAACTTCTGGCACGACATCTTCAATAAACAGATTCGCTATGGAAACCTGTTTAAGGAGGAGGTCCCTGATGTTGAATACACAATTGCCCAAAGCAAACTGGATATTGCTGACGATATGAATATTACAGGATTATCGATGCAGGAAGGATTTTTAAACAGCCTTCTTAACGGACAATATATTCTTCTTGATCAGCCATCACTTCAAAAACTTGGTGAAGCAATTCATGACAATAATGTTCTGGTCTTAACCGACCCTGATACAGAGGCGGGTAAAAAACTTACCTCCCTTCTGCCTGCAAAAGACGAGTGGAGAGAAAAGCTCAAAAGCCATCAGTACAATGCTGTGAATTTTACTGAGGTAAATGTTTTTTATCTCGAAAACGGCCCAAAGAAAATATATGTCATATCATCTAAAAGTAAGGAGCTGCGCGAAAAAGTACTTACTCAGATCGATAATACAAAAAGCATACTTGGAAAATATGATCTTCACCGCGGCTGGTTCGGAGCCGAAACGCTTCTGAAAAGCGTCACCTGTACTGCCGGTCATCCCCTGGAAGTTATTGGAAAAGGAATGAATGAAGGTAATACATGGTTTACTTTCAGCGGTTATATGGATTTTCTTGCACAAAAAGAAATTGTCGACTGGCTTGCCAAAGTGAAACTTCCCGTTATAGCCCAGGTTGGATACGGTCAGGTTTTCGGATGTAAAGACTATGATGGATTGCAGGTTCAGAATATGTTTACAAATGAATCATGGATCAATTTTGCTCATGAAAAAAATGGCTATGTCTTCAGAAAAGTAGATGATGCCGCCGCAGACCTCTATAGCTATGATGGTTATTTCGCTACTGAAGGTAATAAAGAACAGATTGACAATTATAATGTTCCGTTTGTTACAACAACAGGTGCTCTCGACAATGATGCTGTCCCCTGCATGATGCTCTTCATAAACAAAGGTGAACAGATCTCTGATCAGAACTTATGGGATGCCATTATGCAGCGCCGGGAGGTATCAGTGATTGCCAACGGTAAGATGATGGGGCCTGCACTTTACCGGAACACTCTTGAATTTCTGCTTCTTGACAGGGTTTTTCTAGAAGAGTATTTTGGCGACAGGGTAAGTCTTGAAGCTGTTACAGAGAATTATCAGCTTAATGTTACTGTCAGCAATACTTATGCACACCCTGTATCGGGCATGCTGGAAATAGTTCTTCCTCCTGAATTGAAAATGGCCGGGTCGCTTTCTGTTGAGCTCACTCTCCCTGCCAACAGCTCTAAGAGATTGCAATTTGCCTTACAGCCTGATGCAAGTGCAATGAGCAAGACAAATCCCGTTGCAGTTCATTACAAATGGGAAACCGGAAAAAAAACAACTCTTACAATGCTCGATCTCCCGCCTGCAATCTCTGCTCACCAGCTTCTTTATGGCCATGCTCCTGAGGTAAGATTTCCGGTTACAATACACAATTTCACTGATCAGTCAACATTCCCCGTAAAAATAGAGGTTCTTGATAAGAATAAACCGGACAAATCAGTATTCAGCAACACCCTCTCCTGCACTACCCCCAAAGGTACATTCAGCGAGGTTATATTTGATCTTAAAGTCCCGGCAGGCAGTTATGATGTGAAGATTACAGCACTCGGCCTTGAAAGTCATCAGCAGCTTGGAGTGGGAACAGCATCCGGTGCCCCAAAATTATCTGAGGCAGATCTTGACGGCGATGGTGTAAACGAATACATTTTGGAAAATGACAGCGTGAAGCTTACTCTTCTGAGAACAGGTGGACGCGTTATTGAATATATCGTTAAATCCAGAAAAGATAATGTGATGTATAGAATATGGCCCATAAAACCTGTCGATGAAAAACGAAAATTCAGAAAAAGAGGTTATTATCCATACGGAGGTTTTGAAGATTTCCTTGGTCAGGCAAGCATGGAAACACATAAGGTTTATGACGCTGAAATTCTTAAAAAGGAAGGCGACTATATCAGAGTGAAAATGACTGCTGATTATTTTGGAAACAAACTGGAAAAAATTTACACATTATACGGAAACTCACCACTTCTCGAAGTGCAGTTTGCTCTTACTTTCAAAAACCCTGAAGCCAATATGATTGCACCAGTACCTGTGCTTGAACTTGGAAAGAAACACTGGACCGAGGATGTTTTCATTACACCAGAGAAAGATGGATTACATGAATACAGAATGCAGCCTGAAAGATATTTTGGAAGGGTAATATATCTGAAAGAGGGATGGGATGCCGGTTATGATACAAAGGAAAATATCAGTTTTGTGGCTGCCTTTCCTGTTAAGCCTCCACTCTTCCTCCATATGTTTATGAACCACCCAAGAAATCCTGATGCCCATTTCTATTGTCACGAATTCCAGCCCTGGGTACCAATTTTTCAGAAAAGCACAATGTATTTTACATACTATTTCTGGGGTACAGGCGGCCCATGGCAAAATGGAGTAAAATCATTAAGAGACCGTAATCTAATAACCGAACAGTAATTCAATCCCCACTTTATTTTGACGAACCATTAACCATTAACCATTAACCATTAACCATTATAAAAATTGCCATGAAAACATTATTTAAAAATCACTGCTTTCTGACTGCCCTGATGCTTACACTGTTAAGCCTATCCGGCTATGCGCAAAATCTGGATGACTATAAGTATAATGGCTCTTTTAGTCCGGATAAGAACAAAGTAACTACCAATTTTCAGTTTAACGGCTATACAAACTACTGGCACGACATCTATCGTGAGAATATCCGCTACGGAAATCTCTTCAAGATGGTAATGCCCAATGTTGATTACACTATTGCCCAGAACAAGCTGGATATTGCTGACGACCTGAAAATTCCAGGACTATCCGTTGAAGAGGGATTTATGAACTCCCTCCTGAATGTTCAGTATGTTCTTCTTGATCAGCCTTCACTTCAGAAAATAGGCGAAACTACCGCAACAAATAACGCATTGGTCCTGATCGACCCCGATACCGAAGCAGGTAAAAAACTTGCTGAAAAACTTCCGGCTGATGACGGCTGGAAAGAAAAACTGAAAAGCCATCAGTATGGGGCAAAGGATTATATTGAAGTAAATCTTTTTTATATTGAAAAGGCAGGAAGAAAAATATTCATCATTTCCTCTAAAAGTAAAGATCAACGTACTAAAGCATTGCAGCTTATTGATGATGCAAAAAACCTTTTGGGAAAATATGACCTCAGTCGTGGCTGGTTTGGAACAGAGACTCTTTTGAAAAGCGTCACCTGTACTCCCGGTCATCCATTGGAGGTGATTGGAAAAGGAATGAATGAAGGAAACACCTGGTTTACATTCAGCGGCTATATGGATTTTCTGGCTCAGAAAGAACTTATTGACTGGCTGGCAAAAGTTAATCTTCCTGTTGTTGCTGATGTTGGTTTCAGTCCGATGTACGGCCTTAAGAATTATGACGGATTGCAGGTGCAAAGCATGTTTACCAACGATTCATGGATAACATATGCCCATGAGAAGGAAGGTTATGTGTTCCGTCAGGTTTATGACACAACAGCCGATGCCTTTCATTACGATGGCTATATTGCCACAGAAGGAAACAAAGAGCAGATTGACAATGAAAATGTACCATTTATTACCACAACGGGTCCTCTCTACAATGGCACTGAAAACTCAATGGTTCTTTTTATAAAAAAGGGTGAACGTATAACAAAACCGCTTATGTATGAGGCTATAATGGACCGCCGCGAAGTGGCTGTCCTCGGCAATGGCAGGATGATGGGGCCTGCTTTATACCGAAACACCCTGGAATTACTGCTTCTTGATCGTGTTTTCCTGGAAGAGTATTTTGGCGACCGTGTAAATATTGAGGCATCAACAGAAAATTATCAGCTGAATGTAACTCTTACCAATACATATTCCCATCCTGTTTCGGGAACACTTGAAATAGTGCTACCTCCTGAACTGAAAATGTCAGGCACTCTCACCGCTCAGGTAAATCTCCCCGCAAATACCTCAAAAACAATGCAATTCGGTCTGAAGCCTCAGGCAGCAGCAATGGATAAAACAAATCCGGTTGCAGTTCATTTTAAATGGGAAACAAGCAAGAAAAGCACCCTCACAATACTCGACCTTCCACGTGCAATATCTGCTCAGCAGCTTCTTTACGGACATACACCAAAAGTTACCTATCCGGTAACCGTCCATAATTTCACCGACAAACCTACGTTCCCTGTGAAAGTAGAAGTACTTGATAAAGCCAACCCTAAGAAGGTGATATACTCTGCCACAAAAACAATCGCTGCGGCAACTTCAACATTTAAGGAAACTTCATTTGACCTCGAAGTACCACCCGGAAGTTATACAGTCAAGGTTACAGCACTTGGTCTTGAAAACCTCAGTCAGCTTGGCGTTGGTGCAATTTCAGGAGCTCCCTACCTGTACGAAGTGGATCTTAACAGCGATGGAGTTATGGAATACAGAATGGAAAACGACAGCGTTCAGGTAACACTTCTTGCCACCGGCGCCCGCGTAATTGAATACATTGTAAAATCAAGAAATGATAACGTCTTCTTCAAACTGTGGCCGGAAAAAGCTGCCGACGACAAACGTCTCTTCAGAAAAAGAGGATACTACCCTTATGGCGGTTTTGAAGATTTCCTTGGCCAGGGAAGCATGGAGACCCATAAAATCTATAATGTTGAGGTCCTTAAAAAAGAAGGAGATTATGTAAGGGTAAAAATGTCTGCAGATTACTTTGGAAACAGACTTGAAAAGATATTTACACTTTATGGAAATTCACCCTTGCTTGAAGTTCAGTTTGCCCTTACTTTCCGCAATCCGGAAGCCAACGTGATCGGCCCTCAGCCTATCCTTGAACTTGGAGCAAAACACTGGCTTGAAGATGTTTTCACAGTACCTGAAAAAGATGGTTTGCATGAGTACAGGATGAAGCCTGAAAAATATTACGGCCGGCTGTTCTTCCTTAAAGAAGGATGGAATGCAGGCTATGACACAAAGGAGGACATATCATTTGTTGGAGCGTTTCCTGTTACCGAACCACTGTTCCTGCACATGTGGATGAACCATCCATCAAACGGAGAAGCACATTTCTATTACACTGAATTCCAGCCATGGATTCCGATATACCAGAAGAGTACAATGTATTTTTCATATTATATGTGGGCCGCAGGCGGTACATGGAAAAATGGTGTTGATGAGTTAAGAAAAAGGAACCTGATTTCGGAACAATAGTTTCAGTTTTTACTAAACGCTGAATTTATACCTTCAATCGGGAAGTTAAAAATATATTAATATCACTTTAAATGAGTCTATTATCATGAAAAAATCCAAATTATTCAAATCAGGAGTCATATTCATTTTCCTGCTGACTATGTTACCTGCATTAACACTTATTGCAC
Organism: uncultured Bacteroidota bacterium; assembly: GCA_903824785.1. Classification (GTDB taxonomy): domain Bacteria; phylum Bacteroidota; class Bacteroidia; order Bacteroidales; family VadinHA17; genus LD21. The sequence continues at coordinate 93,949 of CAIJYD010000101.1, read as the reverse complement.
AGAAATCAAAAGCTGCAGTCGAATTAAAGATAACTCAGATAGAATTAGGTTATCCTTGTCCCGGTATACCTTTTTACCACTTCAAAGCCGAAATTGAATTGCCTCAGACTTCTATAATTGAAGTTGAAGCAGCAGTTGATGGCACCGTTCTGAGAGCCACCGACCTGCGAAGGGATGGGGACATTGAGAATATGAACCGGCCTCCCCTATCAGAGCGTCCGCCGGCCGGATACGGTCTGTCTCAGGATGGTACTCTCTATAAAAACTTTAGTGTTGTTGGCTGGGTCAGATGGCAGCCGGGTCAGGATTATAAGATCCGGATCTCAGTAAGATTGAAAAAATCAGTAAAGGCGGCAAGTGACGATGTATGGATCAGTTCCGAAAAAACAGTAAAAGCCCCTCAGGGTGCTACAGTTTTTGGTAAAGAATGGAAAAGCTATAAATCGGTGATTATCAGTGAAACTGCAGGAATAAGCAGAGCAAAAGAACCTGTTGAAGTATTGCTGGCTTTCTATCCTGATGAGGCACAACAGTTGTTCAGGGATATCCGCGTAGTTGAAGTTGATCCGAAGACACATAAACTTACAGAAGTTGTTTCGCAGGTTTATGATCTGCAGGAATACCTCAAAGAAGATGACCTTGGCCCCGATAAAGATGGAAAACTTACACGCCAGGTCCCTCTCTGGGTACCTACTGTAACTGTACGAGTTGCTTTTCTTGCTGATGTAGCTGCAAAATCGAGCCGCGTTTTCCTTGTTTACTACAATAATCCTGATGCAAAGGATAAACTGTACAAGACCGACTTAAGGGTTCAGGGAGAAGCTCCCGGACTACAGATTGATAATGATGTCTTCTCAGTAATACTTCATTCCAATTCAGGACATCTCGACCAGATAACACTGAAAAGCAAACCAGACCTCCCTTTCTTTCACAGGCTTGAAACCAATGGTGCGATGCACTGGAATCCCGATATTTATGTTCCTCCGCGGGCATGGACTCACACTGCCGACTGGAAACCGCCAAGAAATATTAAAACTGTTTCCGGTTCTGTGGTTGCAAAAAGTGAAGTATGGGATAGTATGAGAGAAGTTCCTGAAGTTGATGCTTCTGTCAGATATGAATTCTTCCCCGGTATGCCCTATTTCTTCAGTTCAACATGCATGCGTATTAACGAAACAGTTAATACTCTTGCCCTCAGAAATTCTGAAATGGTATTCAAACGTGAGCTTATAACACATGCTGCCTGGTACGATGTGGTAAGAGATTCCGTAATTGTTTACGATGTTACGAATATGCCCGACCTCACCGACCTGAAGATGGAAGCAGATGTTCCCTGGATCATCTTTTTCAACAAAGAAAAAGGAATCGGTTTTGCAGGTATCCAGATCAGCTATGCAAATGCCAGCATCGAATCGCCTGTCAGACTACTGAATCCTTTCTTCTATATAACTGCCGGACCTTGGATATACTGGGCCCGAGGCCTCTCTCATCCATTCCTCTCCTCTAACATGCAGCAGGTTGTACCTGCTCTGAAAGGGAACGTATTTTCAGAAAAATGGGCGTACCTCGTCTTTGAAACCGGTAAAAACGGTGACCTCTTTGCCCCTGTTCTCGACTGGCAAAAACGTCTTACACAGCCTTTAAGAATACAGCTGGTTGAAGAAGTTGACAGCAGAGTATCAAAAACTCTTCAGGAAGTTTTTATGGATAAAGGTAAGAGTGGCTGGGAAGGCCGTGATACTCATAAATAAGATAACTATGAAAAACATCCTCTCAGCAATCGTAAATAAAGATTTAATAGCCTTATACATTTTTTTGTTGCTGACAACAGGGTGTGGCAAACGACAAAACCAACCGGCTGTCAATGAAAAAGCTGATCTTCAGCAAGCCGGTTGGATAACTGATGCAACTGATCTTCCGGCCGCCGACTCACTGTTATACGGAGATTTTCCTGCACCGCTATTCCGCAAGGAGTTCAGTATAAAGAAGGAGATAAAAGCAGCGACACTTTATATTACAGCTGCCGGGTATTATAGTGCCTCAATAAACGGGAGAAGTATCGATAAAAATTATATAGATCCGGCATGGACTGACTTCAGTAAACGGATCTACTATGAAGAATATGATGTTACTTCTGATGTAAAGCAGAAGGTAAATTGTTTGGGAATAACCCTTGGGAATGGATTCTACAATCCGCTTCCCATGAAAATGTGGGGTCGGTATAATCTCAGAAATAGCCTTACAGTGGGAAAACCTACTGCCATTGCCAGATTAAAGATCGAATACAAAAACGGAGAAACTGAAGAGGTAATTACGGACAAATCCTGGAAACATTCATATGGACCTATCATAAAAAACAATGTTTATCTCGGTGAAGTTTATAATGCAGGCAAAGAGCTTACCGGGTGGAATATAGCAGGATACAATGACAGTGACTGGAAGAAATCTGTTATCAGTAACGGCCCCGGAGGTCGCCTTGAAAAAGCATTTTTCCCGGCAGTGCAGGTTACAGGATTACAAAAACCAATAGCCGTTTCATCTCCCGAAACAGATACTTTTATTGTTGATATGGGTGTCAATTTTACCGGACTCTACCGCATCAGGCTAAAAGGCCAGTCGGGAGATACCATTACTTTCAGATTTGGAGAGAGGCTCTATGAAAACGGTTCTCTTAATCCGATGACAGCTGTCTGCGGCCAGATCAAACGAAAAGGGATAGGTGGCCCCGGTTCTCCTGATATTGCCTGGCAGACCGACAGCTACATTTTCGGAAATACTTCAGATGTCAGTTACAGTCCGATATTCACGTTTCATGTTTACAGGTATATGGAGATTACCGGGCTGAAATACAAACCTGATTTAGCTGATATTGAAGGCATTATATTTAACACGAATGTATCAGACCGAAATAGCTTCTCCAGTTCATCGGAACTCATTAACTCGATTCAGACTGCAACTAAAAGAACCTTCTTAAATAATCTTATTTCTGTTCAGTCCGATTGTCCGGGAAGGGAAAAATTCGGGTATGGAGGTGATCTCAACGCAACAAGTGAATCCTTCATTGATAATTTCGATATGCAGGCCTTTTATCGCAAAACAATTTACGACTGGGTCGATTTATTAAATGATACTGTTTTTGTGGACACAGCACCTTATGTAAAGCTTAATTATTGCGGAATAAGCTGGGAATCAGCATTTATAACAACACAATACCAGCTTTATCTTTACTACAACGATACTGCAATTATAAAAGAATTATACGATCTTGACCTTAAGTGGATGGAGAAGGCAGCTCGTTTGCATCCGTCAGGTATCGTTGACAAAGGGTTAAGCGACCATGAGTCACTCGTAAAAGTCCCTGTGATGCTTATTGGCACTACCCATTATTTTGAATGTGCCAGAATAATGAAAATATTCGCCGGACTTATGAATGATAAGGAGAACAGCGAAAAATTCCGAATGCTTGCTGAAAAGCTCAAAGAATCGGTCCTAAATATGTACTGGAGAAAAAGTGTACCGGATACACTTAACCGCCAGACGCTCTTTTCCACCCTGCTATATTATAACATTATCCCTGAAGGAGAGAAGAAAGCCGCAACTGATTCCTTGCTGAAAGCTGTTAAACTGGGTCCATCGGGGCATTTTACAACCGGAATTTTCGGAACAAAATATATTCTTGAAGCCCTCTCCTCTACCGGTAACACAAGTTCCGTTTTCAACATTGTAAACAGCACCGGATATCCAGGCTGGGGTTTTATGATCGACAGAGGAGCAACCACAATCTGGGAAACATGGAAGGAGAGCGATAATGTTTACTCCAACTGCCACCCTATGTTCGGGTCAGTATCAGAATGGTTCTACCGCTGGCTTGGTGGAATACGCCCCAATCCTGACCATCCCGGCTTTGAAAAATTTACTATTGCCCCTACTCTGCCTGAAGGGCTTGATTTTGTAAAATGTTCTTATAACTCACCATACGGAGAGATAGTATCAAACTGGAGCCGAAAAGGAAATAACCATCAGGTGTTTGAGATTAAAATACCTGAAGGAAGCCTTGCAAATGTAAATTTACCTGTAACCGGTCAGCAGAAGCTGAACGTTACCAAAAAGATGGGCGATGGCTCATACTTAACTGTAAATGGGGAATATAAAGATATATTTGAATTGAAACCGGGGGAATATATTATTTCTGTTACCCCTGCTAAACAGAAATTAAACTGATCTCAGTCATACATTTTAAAATGAAAATAAAATATCAGTATCCGTTAAGCCTGACGGCTCTTATCATTGGCGTTTGCAGTATAATGATTATAAGTTGTTCCAAAGAACCTGCATCAAATATTATTATTGAGAGCAGCTATTTCAGATATGAAATTGACAGCCAGGGAAAAAACCTTCATTTTACCGATAAGATTTCCGGTACGGATTATCTCAGCAGCGATTCTCTATCGATGTGTGCATCAATCATGTCAGAAGGAAAAGAATATTCCGTCAACAGTGCCTCCCTCAGGGGAAATAATCTTAAGCTGGGATTTACCAAAGCAGGAGTGACAGCTGATATCAGTATTAACAAAAAGAAAGACCGGGTAGTTTTTAAAGTAACTTCTGTAACCGGACCAGCAGAATCGCTTACTTTCATAAATATTCCGCTCAGCCTTGAAGGAATGCCATATGAGCAGTTTGCCGCCTGTCTCCTGTCAATGAATTTATTTACCCGTGTGCGTCAGATACCTGCTCTTCAGACAGATCTCTGGGCAACATGCTATAATCACTTTGGGATGAAGGGAGCTGAAGTCACCCTGCTTGGCGTACCCCTTCCAAAAATACTGCCGTTAATAAGGGATGTTATGGAACATGCGAAAGATGTTCCGTTTTCCGATAAAGGAGGAGCCTGGGCTCAAATGCAAAAAGAGGGCTACGGATCATATTTAATGAACTTCGGCACACTAACTGAAGCTACCGTTGATGAATGGATTAAGATGTGCCGCAACCTTGGTTTCAACCAGATAGACAACCATGGCGGTGGTGAGTTCTTCAGGTTCGGTGATTTTGAGCTTAACAAAACAAAATGGCCCGACGGCTGGGACTCTTATAAAAGAATAAACACCCGCCTTCACGAAGCAGGGATCTCTTCCATATTTCACACCTATGCCTTTTTCATTGACAAAAATTCGAAATATGTCACTCCGGTGCCGAGCAGCGATCTTGGCTATTTCAGCTCCTTCACCCTTGCGAAACCATTATTGGCCGGAGACAGTGAGATAGTTGTTAATGAAACAACTGAAAATATCTCAACCACAACCGGCTTTTTTGTAAGGAACAGCCTGTCTCTCAGAGTTGGATGTGAGATTATCGAATTCAGCGGTGTATCAAAAACAGCTCCATATAAGTTTACCGGATGTAAACGTGGTGTGGCCGGAACGACAGCTTCCTCATTCGGTGTAAATGAAAAAGTTTTTCACCTGCGCGAGATGTTTGGCCGTTTTGTCCCCGGCCCCGAGACTCCACTCTTTGATGAGATAGCCCGCCATACCGCAGAAATTGTAAGCAATTGCGGATTTGACGGGATTTATTTCGATGCTATTGATGGCAGCGATATTCTTGGAGGCGAAGAATATTTCTGGTATTACGGAACCAAGTTCATTTTTGAAGTTGCGAAACAGCTGAAACATCCGGTTGGCATGGAGATGAGCTCCATGTCGCACCACTGGTGGCATTATCGCTCACGCTGGCAGGCTTGGGACCGACCTGTAAGAGGATACAAACGTTTTGAAGATATACACTCGGCTGCAATTAAATCAACACGCCTGTTTCAGACGGAGAAAATAAAATCAAATGAAAATGAACACGGCCTCTGGCGGGGACATACTCCGGTAATCAATAAATATGCTCCGGCCGAAAATGGGGGATTACTTCTGCCTCTTCATCTTGGCTGGTGGGGAAACCAGACGTGGAATCCTCCTCAGATAGAACCAACATTCCCTGACGATATAGAATACCTCTGCTGCAAGATGATAGGAAACAACGCGGGGTTATCGATGCTTGGAGGTGTTGATGAAAAAACCCTCGATGCAAATCCTCTCTTCAGACGGCTGGTAGATATTATCAGACAATACGAAGAATTAAGACACAAAAACTATTTCAATGATTCTGTTCGTGCTCAGCTTCGGCAGCCCGGAAAAGAGTTTACACTTTTTCAGCAGGATGACGGCAAATGGAATTTCAAACCTATTGCCTGGCAGAAACATAAAGTTGCAGGATTAACTCATCCTTCCTCAAAATGGATAGTCACCAATGAATTTGGTAAACAACCTGTTAAGCTGAGAATAGAACCTCTAATGTCGGTAAAACCATTCCATGATCCTTCCAATGTTGTATTAGCCGGATTCTCAAAATCAGGAGAATTCATTAATGAGGGAAGTTCAGTAAAAGTTTCAGGCGAAATAAAACCTTCAGGCGAAAAATCAAAAGATGGCGGAGCAAGTGGTCTGTTCTATGCAAATAATTCAGTGATAACACCAACTGAGGGATTGTGGCTCAAAATGGAGAAAAAATTTGAACCAGGACTCGATATCAATAAAAATCAGGCACTGGGAGTCTGGGTAAAAGGCGATGGAAACGGACAACTGCTGAACTTAAGAGTAGAGAGCCCTAAGCATCTCTCTCACGGAGCCAGGGGAGATCATTTTATCAAAATTGATTTCACCGGATGGAAGTATTTTGAGCTGGTGGAAATTGAATCATCGGAATTCAGCAATTATATCTGGCCCGATTCAGGATTTTATGTTTATGATTCATTCCGCCATACAGTCTTGTTTAACAATGTGGATAAGCTACAGCTATGGTATAATAATCTGCCGGCAGGGAAAGAGGTCAGCTGTATTATAGGAACCATTAAAGCACTGCCTCTGGTCCCAATAACCATTAATGACCCATCAGTTACCATCGGTGGCGAAAAATTAATTTTCCCGGTAAAAATGGAGTCGGGAATGTACCTTGAATTCAGGTCGGAAACAGACTGCAAATTATATGGATCAAAAGGAGAATTCCTGAAGGAGGTTCCTGTGTCAGGAAAAATCCCTCTCCTGAATGAAGGAGATAATGAAGTAATATTTGATTGCAAAGGTCCTGAAGGAGTCAATTCAAGAGTGCAGATAACAGTTATCAGTGAAGGAAAACCTTTGGATAATAATTAAAAGAAACATAATGTCTTCGATAATTTTAAAAAGTTAAAAATGGAACGTCGTCTTTTTCTTAAGAATGCAACTGCTGTTTCAGCACTTACAATTTTAACTCCGGGTCTCTCTTTTGGAAACAAGAATAAAATCAGCGCAGGAGAATCTGCAGGTAACATGCAGCTTGGGGTTATCTCAGGTGCAAATAATCCGGAAGAGGATCTAAAACTTGTCAGAGACCTTGGCTTTCCTACCTGCCAGCTGAGTATTGAAAAGTATTCCCCGGAGCTGGCAAAACGACTTACTGCCTCTCTGCAAAAATACAAGCTAAAAGCAACATCCCTGATATGTATGGGCCCCGGGGCTTATGTCTGGAATTTTACAGAGGGTCCTGCAACTATTGGCCTGATACCCCGTGAAAAACGGCCGGCAAGGGTGGAAAGGCTCATGCAGGGTATTGATTTCTGCAAAGCGGCAGGGATCCCCGCCGTTCATGCCCATTTTGGCTTCATCCCTGAAGATCCGAAAGATATTCTCTATTCAGAGTTCATAAATACTATGAAACCTATCGGGGAACATGCTCTGAAACAAGGCATTGATATCTATTTTGAAACAGGACAGGAGACACCGGTCACCCTCCTGAGAGCAATACTGGATATCGGAACCGGAAACCTTTTTGTTAATTATGACACTGCCAACCTGGTTATGTACGGTAAGTCTAATCCGCTGGATGGTCTGAAAGTGATCGGAAAGTATGTAAAAGCCCTTCATGCCAAAGACGGAATGTATCCTGTAAATCCTGTTGAACTGGGAAAAGAGGTACCGATACCTAATGGAGAAGTTGATTTTCCAAAAATAATTTCCTACCTGAAAAAACTGGGCTTCAACGGTAGTATCACTATAGAATATGAACTTGCCGGACGCAATTCTGAATATATTTTAAAAACAAAAGATTATCTTGAGAAAATTATTTCATCTTCTTAATTCTGCTTCAGCAATAGAAAAGGATATTTGACTCTGTTAAGCAAAAAAATAAAAAACAATGAAGAAATACAAAGTTGGTATTATAGGTTACAGCTGGGCTGCAGGAGCACACATTGAAGCTATTAATAAAACTTCAGTTGCGCAGGTCACGGCAATATGCTCTTCAAGGAAGCTCGATTCAGCTGAGCTAAGTGCAAGGCATGGCAGCAAAATTACATGTTACACCGATCTGAAACAGATGCTTGCTGATCCGGAAATTCATATTGTTTCTATCTGCAGCTATCCCTCCGAACATGCAAAGCAGGCAATTATGGCAGCAGAGGCAGGAAAGCATCTGATCATAGAAAAACCGCTGGCACTAAACTGGGAAGATTGTATGGCTGTTCAGAAAGCAGTTGATGCAGCCGGGGTAAGGAGCTGTGTATGTTTCGAATGCCGGTTTTCAAGCCAGCTGACAACTATCAAGTCGCTTATAGATGGTGGTTTTCTCGGACAGATCCACTATGGGGAAGTTGATTATTTTCATGGTATTGGCCCCTGGTATGGTCAATATCGATGGAACACAATAAAGGATGAAGCCGGAAGCAGTCTGCTTTCAGCCGGATGCCATGCACTCGATGCCCTGTTGTTGTGTATGGGAACCGATGTAAAAGATGTTGCCAGCTATTCCGCATCTTCAGCCAATAAAGATTTCGCCAGATATGAATATCCCACCACATCTGTCACAATTCTTAAGTTCAAGGACGGAAGCGTTGGTAAAGTCTCGTCAGTAATTGATTGTCTGCAGCCCTATTATTTTCACATTCATCTCGTCGGAAGTGAAGGCAGCCTGCTTGATAATAAGTTCTATTCCACACGGCTGGGTGGCCTGAACAAAGGAAAATGGAGTGAGTTATCAATGAAAATGCTCGATTCGGGTGATGTCTCTGACCATCCGTATCAGACACAGTTTGAGGCATTTTTTAATGCAATTGATCAGGGAACTGAAATGCCGCTTACCAGTCTGGCTGATGCAATGCATACCCACAAAATAATATTTGCAGCCGACAAATCTTCAGGCTTATCGACATAATACTTTTATCTAATTGCTTTTTAAATATATAAAGAGGTGTATCAAATGAGAAATTTTGTGTTTCTATTATTTGGGTTAGGCTTTTGTCTAACTGGCTGCCGTGAAGCTGAAAAACAGACAAAATCGGAAAATCAGATCCCCATACTGGCCTGGTATAGTATTCCACCTCAGGAAACCACATTAACGCGGTATCTTGAACTCAGAGAAACAGGGATTACATATAATCTTAGCTTCTTCCCCGATGCGGAAACAATGTCGAAAGCACTGGATACTGCACAGAAAGCAGGTATAAAAATGATTGTTTCCTGCCCTGAACTTAAATCAAAAACCGAAGAGACTGTAAAACGGTTTATGAACCACCCGGCTATTGCCGGTTATATGCTCCGCGATGAACCCTGCCGTACCGATTTTCCTGACCTTGGCGAATGGGCAAAAAAAATACGCGCCACAGATGATACCCATTTTTGTTATCTCAACCTTTTCCCTAATTATGCCAGCGAAAAACAACTTGGAACTAAAACATATAAAGAACATGTTGATCTGTTTATCAAAGAGGTTCCTCTTCAGCTTTTGTCATTCGACCACTATCCTGTTCTCGGCGATTCCTTAAGGGCCAACTGGTATGAGAACCTTGAGATAATTTCCGAAGCAGCAAAAAATTCAGGGAAACCTTTCTGGGCTTTTGCACTATCTGTTGCGCACGGCCCCTATCCTATTCCAACAGTTGCACAGCTGAGACTCCAGGTTTTCAGCAACCTGGCTTACGGAGCTCAGGGAATTCAGTATTTTACCTACTGGACACCACTTGATACCGTCTGGAAATTCAATAATGGTCCTATTGATCTTAAAGGCAAAAGAACAGTTGTTTATGACAGGGTAAAGCAGGTAAACAGTGAAATCAGAAATCTGTCTTCAGTTTTCCTTGGGGCCACTGTTATTTCTGTAACACATACCGGCAACTCTATTCCATCTGGTACCAAACCGCTTGAAAGTCTGCCCGTTCAGATTAAATCGCTGAAAACCGAAGGCACCGGAGCGGTTGTCTCAATTCTTAAAAACGGTAAAAATTCTTACCTTGTCGTCGTTAACCGCGATTTCAGGAATACGATGAAGCTAACCATTGAATGCAATGCAAATGTGAAAAAAATAGCAAAAGATGGCTCCGTGGCTTCAGCTGATGTTTATCGGAATGACACTGAAGTTGATCCCGGGGATATAGCAGTTTACACATGGGTTGAATAGTGGCTGGACCCTCCAGGTAATTTATTACCGAACTTAAAAGCTGAATTTAATAAATACTATTATATATGAAACGAAGAGATTTCTTACAAAACACGGCGGCCATTTCTGCAATAACATTAATCAGTCCATCAACTGCTTTTGGTTCGAAAGCAAACTCAGCAATCAGGATGGGAATTATCGGTTGCGGCGGAAGAGGTACAGGCGTAATAACCTCAATGTCAAACAATACCAATATCAGCATAATTGCAATGGCTGATCTGTTTAAGGACAAGCTGGAATACACAAAAAAGATTCTCGATGCCCAGAATATAAAAAAGGGATTTTCTGAAGTATCAAAAACCTATACATATACCGGTTCAAAAGCATATCTCCGCCTCCTTGAGAATAAAGATATTGATGCGGTACTGATATCTTCTCCTGCTTATACCCATGCCGATTATCTTGAGGCTGCAGCCATGGCCGGAAAACATATTTATTGCGAAAAGCCTGCTGCTCCCGATGTTGCCGGCTGCCGTAAGGTTGAACATATTGGAAACCTTGTTGACGGGAAATTAAGCATTGTTATCGGTTTTCAGATCCGCCATGCTACTCCGTATGTGGAGATGGTAAGCAGGATACAGAGGGGTGATATAGGCGACATACTTAACGTTCACCTCAGCTATCTTGCCACAGAATCTGCTGTCGGCAATATCACAGGCCTCTCCTACGATGAAGCCCGGGTTCGGAACCAGTATAACTTCCATGCATTGTCAGGTGGGGTGATGCTTGATCAGGCCATACATATGATTGATGTCTGCAACTGGGCTCTCCAGAAACTTCCTACAGATGCAATTGCAACCGGAGGAAAAGATGAAACTCACAAATTCGGAGATACCTGGAAACATTTTCAGGTCTTATATCAATATCCCGGGACAAACGTAAGCGTTCTGGCCACTCAATTCGGGTCACATTTCGGGGATGTATGTGCCAAATTTATCGGTACAAAAGGAACAGCTGAAGCTCATTATTCAGGTGGTGTTTATATCAGTGGAAGTAATCCATGGGATTCAGGAGTGCCAAGATGTGCAAACACAGTTCTTACCGATGAACAGAGAAAAGCCGGAGTATTTCTCTCTGCCCTTCAGGATGCCGACGCAAACAAAGAGATTGCATTTATCAATAGTATAGAAACTGGTAAATTCCTGAATCAGACAAAATCCGGAGCAGAATCTACACTGACAGCCATATTGGGAAGGGAAGCAGCAATCTCAGGCGAAAGAGTTGGCTGGGATGAGCTTCGGAATTCCAATGCCAGGCTTGATCCAATGTTAAACTTATCACAATTCGACAAATAGTTAAAACATTATTTATGAATTCATTACAAAGATCACAGGATTTTATTAGCGGACTTACTGTTGACCGCCCCCCTTTTCATCCGATTCTGATGCGGTTTGCCGCACAATATGCAGGTGTTAAATACAAGGACTTTTGCCTGAGCTACAAACATAAATGTGAAACCAATATATTGTGTGCCACTGATTTTTCTTACGACTGGGTAAATGTTATGTCCGACGCATATGCAGAAGCATCAGCGTACGGGACAAAACTTACTTATCCGGAAAACAACCTGCCTCAGGTTACTGAATATTTAATTAAGGAGATAAATGACGTTGATAATCTTTCAGTACTAAAGGTCAGAGATCATTCAAGATTAATAGCAAGGGTTGATGAGGTCAGGGAATTCAACCGGCTGGTTGGAGATACTCAGTTCATCTGCGGATGGGTTGAGGGCCCGCTTGCTGCATATTGTGATATCAGAGATTTATCAGCAGCATGCATGGATATGTATGAAAATCCTGAAAAGCTGAAAATTGCACTTAACGTTATGACTGAAAGTGCAATTGGTTTCATAACGGAACAGGTAAAAGCCGGTGCACATTGCATTGGAATAGGAGATGCAGTCTGTTCACTTATTTCTCCGGATCTTTATCAGGAGTTTATTTTTCCCCTTGAAAAGGCATTAATTGACCATACTCATTCGCTCAATGCCATGGTTAAACTCCATATCTGCGGAAATACAACAGCAATACTGCCCGACATGATAAAAACAGGTGCAGATATAGTTGACATAGACCACCTTGTTACCTCAATGGGCGATTTTATGCAACTGTTCTCTGCTAAACAGGTTCCTTCCGGAAACAGTGACCCTGTTTCTGTCATTCGCGATGGAAACCCTCAATCAATAGAGAAGAGTGTGCTGCATTGCTTCAATGTAACTGACGGACGTGGAATAGTCTCTGCCGGATGTGAAATTCCGCCTGATACATCAACTGAAAACTTCAGGGCATATAGTGAAGCTGCCCGTTCCCTTGCCAAATACTATTAAAATTGCAGCCTTCCGATCTGTTGGGCTGAGTTATTTGCTAACAATGGATTTCGGTAAAAAAGAGACAATTATTGCACCCGTCAGAGCTAAACAGATAAGCACAATAAAACCGGGTGCATAGCTCTTTGCTGAATCATACATAGCTCCTACCAGCATAGGAAACAGAGATTCAGCAATGCCATCAGCTACCAGAATAATACCCATTGTCCGGCCGAGTGCCCTAATACCAAACAGGTCTCCGGCCATCAGTGGAATAATCATATAATCACCGCCAAGCCCAATCCCGAATATAAGAGCAAAAATATAGATCCGTCCGGGAAAATCAGGCATAAGCAGAAGAGGAATTGCCAGTGCTACAATAAGATAAATAAGTATCATTACATATTTCCTTCGGATAAGATCAGCGAGCCAACCCATCAGGACCCTGCCACCAAGACTGGCAAACAGGACAAATGACATTACATTTGCGGCGTCAGCCTGTGTATAGCTAAGGTCGCGCAGATATAGTTTAAGGTGCTGACCTACACCACCCACAGCACCTATTGAACACATACTGCCAAAAGCTAGAAGATAGAAATTAGGATTCGATAGTATTGCTTTTATGGGGATTGCCTTTTCACTTGTGGCTGTTTCTTTAGTTTTTACTGCCGAACCCTTAATAAAATAGGCAAGAGGTACTGCAATTATGATTATCAGAAAACCTAGAGATGAGAGTGCGATATGCCAGCCAAAACTTCCCTCAAGTCCTTTTGCAATCTGAGGAACAAGTGCACCTCCTGCTCCTATTCCCAGGTAAGCGATTCCCATTGCCTTCCCCCTGTTCTTATCAAACCATCGTGAAATTAAAACCTGACATGGCAATGGTCCGCCACAAACATAACCTATTGCATTAAAAGCATAAAAGAGATAAAACAAACCGGCTGAATCAGCAAAACTTAATCCTATAAGTGCTATACCCATCATTAATGCCCCTGACATCATCAAGCGTCTTGGCCCATACTTGTCAATCATCCATCCGGCAAAAAAACCAAATGAGGGTGCAACAATCAATTTTGCCATTGCATTTCCGGAAGTGACGAAAGTTCTTGACCAGCCATATTCCTTTATCATAAAATCATAAAAAAACGGAAGGCCGTAGTAGGCAAATCCAACAATAGCAAAAAGAGATAAGAATGCTGTCGCTACAATGTATGTCTGAGAGCTTCGCTTTGGCAGGCCAATACTAACAGACCCAACTATATTTCCCATAAATATTCCCTAATAAAAACGTATATACTTAAATTTCAGATACACTTTCCTGCAAAGTGTGTTAATTCGTAATTTGGAAACAGCATGATTAAACATTCTGCCCCCTTTGAAGGTGTTTATTAAAAACAGCTTTAAAGATAACTATTGATATGAACAGAAAAACAAAAGTTCTTTATTGCCGGTTAATTTTTTTAATAACTTTGCCATAAGTTTATTTATGAGCCATTTATGATAGAAAAAGTCAGGGAAATATTTAATAATGAAGCTTCTGCAATAAGAAATATTCCTGTAACAACAAGTTTCGGAGAAGCAATAGATATAATTTACAGGCATGTTCACAGCAAAAACGGAAAGCTTGTCACAAGCGGAATGGGCAAAGCGGGTCAGATTGCACATAACATTGCAACAACCTTTTGTTCAACCGGGACACCTGCTGCATATCTTCATCCGAGCGAGGCACAGCATGGCGATCTTGGAATTCTTCAGGAGAATGATGTTCTTCTCGTTATCTCCAACTCAGGCAAAACAAGGGAGATCATCGAACTTATCGATCTTAAAAACAATCTCTATCCCGATATACCTTTAATTGTAATTACCGGAAATGAGAATAGTCCGCTGGCAAAGAAAGCCGACTGTTTCATTTTGACCGGAGCTCCTGCTGAAGTCTGTTCTCTTGGCCTTACCCCAACCACATCTACTACTGTAATGACAGTGATCGGAGATACGCTGGTTGTATTACTTATGGAAAAAATTGGGTTCAATGCCAACGACTATGCAAAAAGACACCACGGAGGATATCTGGGAATGAAATCGAGGGAGATATCAGGAAAAGAATAATTAAACTACAAATATTTTCTTGCTTCCATCAGATAAAAAGATTAGTTTTGAAACCTTCAACATAAACCTAACCATAATTAACAATCAGATTATGACTACTCCAACTTCGTCAAGTGCAATCAGCAAAAAAGATTATATTTTTTCAATAACAATAATCGGGCTGTTTTTTTTCATCTTCGGGTTTGTAACATGGCTTAACGGAATACTTATTCCATTCCTTCGTACAGCCTGTGAGTTAAATGATTTCGAAGCCTACTTTGTCACTTTTGCTTTCTATGTCTCCTATCTCGTTATGGCACTTCCCTCATCCTGGGTATTGAAAAAAACCGGATTCAAAAATGGTATGTCAGTCGGATTATGGATAATGGCAGCCGGTGCCCTTATTTTTATCCCTGCTGCGATGACCAGAACATTCAGCTTATTCCTCCTTGGCTTATTTGTTGAAGGAACCGGAATGGCTCTTCTGCAAACAGCTGTAAATCCATATATAACAATTATCGGGCCTCCTGAAAGTGCTGCCAAGCGAATCAGCATTATGGGTATTGCAAATAAATTTGCCGGCGCCATTGCTCCGATTATCCTTGCCAGTATTATTCTTAAAGATTCAAAAATTCTTGAAGAAAAGCTCGCTCAGGCTGCTGATGCTGCAACACGTGTTGTTTTACTTGATGAACTGGCTGGCAGGGTTATTATGCCTTACGTTGTAATGACTATAATCCTGATTCTTCTGGGGATGTTGCTTAAGTTTGCACATCTGCCTGAAGTTGATACAGATTCGGAAGATGAAGCAAGCGGTGAAACCAATGCCAAAAAAACAAGTGTATGGCAGTTCCCTCATCTTATGCTTGGTGTCATTGCTCTCTTCTTTTATGTTGGAGTGGAGGTCATTGCAGGTGACAGTATAATCAGATATGGCCAGTCAATCGGGATAGCCATGGACTCAGCTAAATTTTATACTTCACTGACTTTATTTGGTATGATCATTGGGTATATTGCCGGAATAGCATTTATTCCAAAATATATCTCCCAGGTTACCGCCCTGAAAGTAAGCACAATCCTTGGAGTACTTTTCTCTCTGGGTGCCATTTTTACTCCTGCTCATATTGTTTTCACTATGCCGTTTATTGATATTATGACATTCCAGTCAATACAACTGGCATTGCCTGTTACTGTTCTGTTTGTTGCTCTGCTTGGACTTGCCAACGCTCTTGTATGGCCAGCCATGTGGCCACTCACCATTACCGGATTGGGCAGGTTCACTAAAACAGGTTCAGCATTACTAGTTATGGCAATTGCCGGAGGAGCTCTTTTACCATTGCTCTATGGCAAGCTGGCGGTCAGTTTTTCAACACAGTCTGCTTACTGGATTTGCGTTCCTTCTTACCTGATTGTAATGTATTATGCTTTTATAGGCCATAAAGCAGGTAAATAATATGGACTTTAATCTGAAAGAAATATTTGATTATTTTACAGCTGAAGGAACTTTTTTAACGGGTGAACCTTATGGCAGCGGACATATTCATGACACCTTCCGTGTAGAAACTGCGGAGAAGGATAAAGACAATTATATACTTCAGCGTCTGAATAATAAGATATTCAAAAATATCCCTGAGCTGCAGAATAATATTGAAAGAGTAACAGTTCACCTGAAGAATAAACTAAATAATGTACCAGGGTCCGATATTAAAAGAGAATGCCTTATCCTTATCCCTTCGCTTGAAGGCAAAAGCTGGATAACAGATAAATCGGGCAATTTCTGGAGAATGTATATTTTCATCTCTAACCACCGTTCCTACAATGTTGTCGATAGTCCCGATAAAGCATTTGAAGGAGGAAAAGCAATAGGCCGTTTTCAGGCAATGCTTTCTGACATGCCAGGTGCTCCTCTCTTCGAAACAATCCCCTGGTTTCACAATATCGAAAAACGACTCGAGGCTCTCAATCTGAAAATAAACGAAAACCCTGTTGGGCGCGTTGAGTCAGTGCGGAAAGAGCTGGATATGGTTTTCTCAAGAGCAGAGGAGATGAAAACAATACTCAGGCTTGGGAAAGAGGGGAAAATTCCTTTGCGTATCACACATAACGATACTAAATTCAATAACATACTGCTGGACGAGAATGATAAAGCATTATGTGTTATCGATCTGGATACGGTAATGTCAGGTTATGTTCATTATGATTTCGGCGATGCCATCCGAACAGTTACTAATACATCGACTGAAGACGAGAAAGATCTGTCAAAAGTTAACATGAATATCAATCTTTTCCGGGCTTACTCTGAAGGATACCTTTCGGAAGCCGGAAAAACTCTGAATGATGTTGAAAAAGAATATCTTGCATTCGCTCCAAAATTAATTACTTACACAATTGGAGTCCGCTTTATAACCGATTTTATTGATGGGGATAACTATTTTAAAATCCACCATGAATATCATAACATCCAGAGAGCAAGGGCACAATTAAAGCTTGTAATGAGCATGGAGGAACAATATACGGATATGCAGAAGATTATCAGGGAACTTACTTAGCTGCCTTTCTGTTACCCTTTTTGCAGGAATCATCCAACTGTTTTAATAATAAGTTCTTACCATGGAATGGACACCAGATGAGATAAGCTTTCTGAAAACAGTCAGTAATCCCGATAAAATTCAGGGCTTTCTCGATTCAATAGATTATAATCCGAATTATGAATGCAGGTCACCCAGATGGGTGATCAGAAACAGGTCAGCTCACTGTTTTGAAGGGGCCTTGTTTGCTGCAGCTGCACTCAGATTTGCAGGTTACTCTCCGCTAATAGTTGACATGAAAGCCTTTAATGATGACGACCATGTAATTGCAGTCTTTCAGGAAGGTGGTCACTGGGGAGCTGTCGCAAAATCGAACTTCACCACTTTAAGATACAGGGAACCGGTTTACCGTTCGCTCAGGGAACTGGTAATGTCCTATTTTGATTTCTATTTCAATCTGCTCGGCGAGAAATCGTTGCGCTCTTACTCTCTCCCTCTCAATCTGAGTATTTTTGACTCAAGAGACTGGACAACAACTGATGACGATCTGGAATATATCGGTGATAAACTGGAAAATTCCAGACATTATCCGGTTGTTGATAAAAAGATGATCAGTAATCTGAACAGGGCCAGCGAAACAATGGTTAAAGCCGGGTTGCTGGGATCCAATGAAGCTGGTCTGTTTAAACCCGCTTAATAAACAACCGGTTAAACCGGAAAATCCGGGAAATTATAGCTTATGAGTCCGGTCGAAAACCAGCATTAGCTATATACCTGTATATCTTTGTATTACAAATATTGCTTTTGCTACAGTCGAAGCTTTTTTGTAAATTCCATGATATTGACTATTTTTGACCCCATCAAAATATCAGGAAACAGGGTAAATAATAATGTAAAGTTATTATATTACTGATATTCAATTTAATAGATTTTAGGTATGGATTTATCAGGTAAGCATTACAAGGCCTTTACTGATCGTCAGGAGGCAATTAAAAAGCAGTATAGCCCTAAACAAGCTGAAAAACAACATTCAAAAGGTAAGCTTACCGCCCATGAACGTATCAGCCTCCTTTTTGATAACGGCACTTTTGAGGAGATAGATACTTATGTTACGCCAGCTGATCAGCCGGTGGAATTCGGAAAGGTTGAGCGATCGTTCGGAGATGGCGTTATTGTTGGACATGGAAAAGTTAACGGACGCCTTATTTTTGCCTACGCACAGGATTTTACAATAATGGGAGGATCGCTCGGAATCGTCCATGCAAAAAAAATTGCAAAAATTCAAGAAATGGCTCTGAAAATGGGCTCTCCGATTATAGCCCTCATTGATTCAGGTGGTGCCAGAATTCAGGAAGGTGTTGCAAGTCTCAGCGGTTATGCCGGTATATTTCATAATATTATTCATTCATCCGGAATTATTCCGCAGATATCGGTTATTATGGGTCCGGCGGCTGGCGGCGCTGTGTACGCTCCTGCCCTTACCGACTTTGTTTTTATGGTTAACCATACCAGCTATATGTTTGTTACCGGTCCAAATGTCGTCAAAGAGGTTCTGAATGAAGATGTTACTTCCGACGGTCTTGGAGGTGCTGAAGTACATGCCCGGAAAAGCGGAGTAGCTCACATGATTTATGATGATGAGGAGAATACAATTCTTGCCCTGAAAAAATTTCTTTCATACCTTCCCTCAAATAATGTTGAAAACCCTCCGGTAGTTGCTGATGATGGCTCAATAAGTGATTTCAATGAAAAGCTGAGAGATATAGTTCCCGATGATGCCAACAAAGCATACGATGTAAAAGATGTTATTAACCAGATAGTTGACAAGAACAGTTTTTTTGAAACATCCGAACTGTTCGGAGCCAGTCTGGTTACCGGGTTTTCCAGACTAAAAGGAAAAACGCTAGGAATCGTGGCTAACCAGCCTAAAGTGCTTGCCGGTGTTCTTGATATCGACTCATCAACTAAAGGTGCCAGATTCATCAGATTTTGCGATGCATTCAACATACCGGTTCTTACGCTCGAAGATGTTCCGGGTTTCCTTCCGGGCGTTGACCAGGAGCATGCAGGAATAATAAGACATGGAGCAAAACTGCTTTTTGCCTATAGTGAAGCTACTGTTCCAAAAATCACCGTTATCCTCCGGAAAGCTTATGGAGGTGCGTTTATCGTTATGAACAGCAAAAACCTTGGCGGCGATTTCAGCTTTGCCTGGCCATCAGCGGAAATCGCTGTTATGGGCCCCGATGGAGCAGTTGCCATTCTCTACAGAAAAGAGCTTGCTGAATCGGCAAATCCTGTTGAACTGAAAAAAGAGCTTGTTAAAAAATACCGCGATAAAATTGCAAACCCTTTCATTGCAGACGAAAGCGGTTATATAGATGAGGTAATTGACCCTGCAATGACAAGGAAAAAAATAATCTCAGCATTCATGGCACTAAATAATAAATGGGTTAAAGTACCTGCCAGGAAACATGGCAACATGCCGCTGTAAGGTGTCGGGAGACAACCGGCAACCATACTTTTTTCTGAAAGATTAATAAATATAACAGATGAAAATTTCAAGAATCTTAATAGCGAACAGAGGTGAGATTGCAGTCAGGATCATGAAAACTGCCGCCATCATGAATATTGAAACGGTAGCAATTAAGACTGCGGTTGAACCGGGCGCCATGTACCTTTCGTCAGCTGATGTGATTTATGACAATACTGATGATGCTACCGATATTCCTGTTTTTCTTGATATTGAAAAACTGGTGGCAATAGCTTTGAAGACAAAAGCCAATGCCATCCATCCGGGCTACGGCTTCCTTGCTGAAAATGCCTACTTCGCACAAAAGTGCATTGATAATAAAATAATCTTCATAGGCCCTTCCCCGGATGCTATCTATAAAATGGGGAATAAGACTATCGCCCGGAAAATTGCGCTTGCCGGAGGTATTCCAATGGCAATGGGCAGTGAAGGCAATTTAGCAAACGAGGAGGAAGCAATCGTAATGGCTGAAAAAATTGGTTATCCTGTAATTATCAAAGCGGCATCGGGAGGCGGTGGAAGAGGCATGAGGATTGTCAGGAAATCTGATGAGATGGAAAAGATGTTTAACATTGCAAGCAAAGAGGCTGAAAAAGCATTTAATGATCCTTCAGTATTTGTCGAAAAATATATTGAAAATCCTAAACATATTGAATTTCAGATACTTGGAGATACAAAAGGGAACGTTATACATCTAGGTGAAAGAGAGTGCTCTATTCAGAGAAAACATCAGAAACTTCTTGAAGAGGCTCCCTCCGGAGCACTGGACGATAAGCTCAGAAAAAAGATGGGCACAATGGCAGTTCAGATTGCAAAAGCAGTAAATTACCATTCAGCAGGAACAGTCGAGTTTCTTCTTGATTCGGAAAAGAATTTCTATTTCATGGAGATGAATACAAGAATTCAGGTTGAACATCCGGTTACTGAAATCATAACAGGTATTGACCTTATTGAACAGCAGATCAGGGTTGCAAACGGAGAGGCGCTTAGCTTCAAACAGGAAGATATAAAACTTAATGGCTGGGCAATAGAATGCAGAATAAATGCGGAGGATGTACAGGCAGGATTTGCTCCTGACCCCGGAAAGATTGAAAGCATTTTTATGCCTTCCGATCCCTGTGTCAGGGTAGATACCGGTGTTCAGGCAGGCTCTTCAATAGTTGCCAGCTATGATTCAATGATTGCAAAACTGATTGTTAAAGGTAAAGATAGAAAGGAAGCAATTAAAAACTGCAAGATGGCCCTTGATAAAGTCTGGATCAAAGGGACAAAAACAACACTCCCCTTCTTCAGGATGCTTGTACGGAATCCGAAATTTCTGGATGGGAACTTTACAACTGCATTCATAGAAAATCTCGATAAATATTACCTGAACAGTGAATATGAAGAGATGCTTGCAGCCTGGCTGGCTACTAAACTGTTTGTTGAGGAAAATTTAAATGATGATAGTATCAGTGTCGATTTTAAACATGGAAAAGAGATGAGTCCTTGGTTGCTTAATAAAAGAATAAATCAATTTTAATCAGGCTATTACTATGGTGAACGATAAACTTCAGAATAAAAAGCTGTACGCACTTTCATCGGAAAACAGGAAATTCAGTTTTTCATTGCCCCTCAAACAAACAATCAGGATTGGGAAAAGAAATTACGAGGTAAAGCTTAAAGCTGATGAAAAATTCGGAACTTATATCTTGTGGAAGAACCGGAAATATCCTGTCGAAATTGTCAGCTCCCGGCAAAACAAATATGAGATTCTGTTTAACGATATTAGTTATACATTTACAGTTGAAACCCCTTTCTCCCTGCAAAGGATGAAAGTTCTTAATTCCAAAAGAGGCAAAGTAGAAAAAGAGTTCATTAAAGCTCCCATGCCCGGAAAAATAATCGATGTTCTTGTAAGGGAAGGCACAACAGTACTGCGCGGAGAACCCGTTGTTATACTCGAAGCCATGAAGATGCAGAATGAAATATTATCTCCGGTAAATGGCATAATTGTAAAAGTCTCAGCCAGAGCCAATACCAATGTAATGAAGGATGATCTTCTCGTCGAAATTAAACTTTAAACCTCTTTTGATTATCCGGTCATCTTCTGTTTAACAAATCTCTTCTTGACGGATACTCTTCGCAGAACATTGTTTTACCTCAAATGAGGTATCCGTTAACTCATTCCTTCCGGTTGTAAAGTCAGTTGGTGTTGAATTGACAATTATTACAACCTTTGTATTGTATAAATTCGTAACGGAAAAAATTAAAATATGTCAACTGTCAACTCAAACATGCAATCCGTTGATTGGAATCAACAAAAGTTAACAATAATATCTATTTTGCATATGATTAACCGTGTCGAAACATTATTTATAACCGTTCCCATGAAAAACTGGAGAAATTCATAACAAACGAAGTTATAATAGTATGAGAAACCTGAGAATAATTCTTTTAATCCTGGCAGCAATTGCCGGCCCTTCGTTTACAGGCTCAGCAAATCTTCAATCTGCAACAGACTATGGTCCGAAAAAATCCACTGTTGTACAGGATACCGCAATGGTTTTCCGCTATATCAGAAATGCGATTTCGTACTCTTCAATAAAGCAGAAGATCGAATATGTTAAAGCGAATATCGATAGTGCAGAATTAATCTGTAATGAAGAAAAGATTGAATTCCCGTCACTTCTTCACCTCGCAAGGGCGGAATATTTTTTTCGTACAAGTGATTTCAGAAGTGCATCGCAGGAGGCAACACTTGCCATGAAAAAATCAAAAAAACTTGGGGAAGATGATGTTCTGGCTAAAACAATGAATTTTCAGGGTAGATATTCCCTGCGTACCGGCTTTTTTCAGGAGGGGATTGAAAATTTCACAGAAGGGATCATTTTTGCGAAAAAAAAACATATTAAGGGCATAATACCAATTAACTATCATGGGATTGCTGATATCTACAATGCACTTGGCAACCAGAAAGAATACAGGAATTATCTTCAGCAGTTCATTAATGCTGCTGATTCAGAAAATGACACACTATCAATGGAAACCGGTTATTTCAGACTGGGTACTTCGCTGACCTCAGAAGTGCGTAATTTCAAAATGGCCGATTCTCTGCTCAGAAGATGTCTTGAGATCGCATCTGTAAAAGGCGATACATTTTATATAACATTATCGCTGGCTAATTTAGGATGGAACTACTATATTGAAAAGAATTATACATCGGCACTCAACTTCTATAACAAATCTCTTTCATACAGTGTGCCCGGAAAAATATATGAAAACTCAGCCAACTGTTTTGGAAATATAGGTACTATTTACCGCGATATGGGGATTACTGATAAGTCGGTAATTAACTACAATAAAGCAATTGAACATGCCAGGCTTGCCAATGATTTATATTCCCTTTCATGGATATATCAGGATATGAGTGAATTGTACCTCAGAAAACGAGACACATCAAATGCCTATAAAAATTTCGTGCTGTTTAAAAAATACAGTGATCAATCAGTAACAAAGACTAATACTCAGGGACTCAGTGATGCCAGGATAAGATATGATGCAGACTCTCACAACAAGGAACTGCAATTACTGTCATTACGGTTAAGAAACCAGAGACTTCTTATTTATGGCTATACGGGCCTCTTCATTTTAAGTCTGGCTATCCTATTGCTGCTTCTGAGCCGGGCAAAAATAAATGCCAAGCGTCGTATAAGTGAGATGAACAGGAAGATATCTGAGGTTACACAGGCAAACCTCCGGCAGCAGATGAATCCCCATTTCATTTTCAATACATTGAATTCCATACAGTATTATATGTATCAGCACGATAAGCTGGCTACAAACAATTATCTTACAAAATTCTCGAGCCTGATGAGAAAAGTTCTGGAGAATTCACAACATACCTCTGTTCCTCTTCAGGATGAGCTCGATGCTTTGAATCTTTATCTCGAACTGGAGATGATAAGATTCAGAGATAAATTTGTTTATGAGATAAAGGTTGATGAAGAGATAGATCCCCTTCTCTATAAGGTTCCTACGATGCTTATTCAGCCCTATGTGGAGAATTCAATTTGCCATGGGCTAATGCCGGGTGAGGGAAAGGGAATCCTTATCATTGATCTGAAGCTTGAAAATGATTATATTGCATGTACTATTGAAGATAACGGGATAGGCCGTGAAGCTGCACAGGAGAAAAACAAAAGGGGTGAAAAAAATCACAATTCCCTTGGGACACAGATTGTCTCCTCACGACTTGATCTTGTAAATGCCCTGTACGGCACCAGTTTAAAGACAATTTACACCGATCTTAAAAATGAAAACGGAGAAGCTGCAGGAACACGGGTTGAAATTCAGATTCCTATACTTTCGTAAATAGTTAAAGATGAACCACAAGCTGATAACAATTATTATTGATGATGAACCAGATGCTGTTGAGTTCATCTCCTCTATAATAGGTGAATATTGTCCGGGTCTTGAAGTAACAGGAAAAGCCCATAATGTAAAAGATGGTGTTCAGCTTATTAAAGAGATAAAACCTGAACTTGTTTTCCTCGATGTTGAAATGCCGAATGGAACCGGTTTTGACCTTCTTACACATTTCCCCGAGAAGGACTTTGATGTTGTATTTATAACGGCATTTAACCATTATGCAATTAAAGCCATTAAATTCAGTGCAGTAGATTATATTCTGAAACCGATTAATATTAATGAATTCATAGAAGCTGTAAACCGTGTTGTGCATAAGCGCACTACAGGTACATTTATAGGAAATGAAACGTTTGAAGCTCTTCTGGAAAACATCAGGACGGCACATCCAACCCGGCTTGTGATACCAACCTCCGATGGAAGAGAATATCTGAATCCAAAAGATATTATCCGGATAGAAGCCGACAGGAGTTATTCCTGGTTTTTTATTAATGATAAAAGAAAGATCCTTGTTTCGAAACACTTAAAGGAGTTTCAGGATCTTCTCAATGACAGAAATTTTTTCCGTCCACATAATTCACATCTTATCAATCTCGATTTTGTAAGGAAATATGTAAGACAGGATGGAGGGTATATTGAAATGACCGATTCTTCGCAGGTTCCAATATCAAGGAACAGAAAAGATCTGTTCCTTGCTCATATGTCGAGATATACGGGATAGGAACCCGGAGGTTTTCCACCGAGGGAAAACCTCCTGATCTCTCAGTTTTTAACAGGAATATGTTTCAGAGTTCCAACAAGAAAATTCCAGAATTTTCCTACTGATGCAATATTCACTTTCTCATCAGGGGAATGAGGATATCTGATTGTTGGCCCGAACGAGATCATATCGAGATGTGGATATACGCCACCCAAAAGACCACATTCAAGACCAGCATGAATAGCTTTAATGTCAGGGATAATTCCATACATTTCATTATAAACATTACTCATGGTTGCCAGAACCGGTGAATGCATATCTGGTTTCCAGCCGGGATAACCTCCTTCAAGCTTAACATCCGCATCAATCAGCTGAAACACAGCAGCAATTTTCCACGCAGTTGCCTCCTTGGCCGAATCGACGGAACTTCTTGTAAGATTGTGGGCTTCAAACCTGCCATTCTTACAACGTACAATTGCAAGGTTATTAGATGTCTCCACAAGCCCTTTCATAGCCTGGCTCATCCTGACAACACCATTCGGGCATATAAAAACAGCCCTGATAATTCTGAAATGATCTCCCTGATTCATAACTTTTGATGGAGCTGCGGTTTTCTCACAGGAAAATATCAGATCAGGTTCTGTGTCTGAAAACTCAGCTTTATACATTTTTTCATAACCTGCTACAAATTTTTCAAATTCTGCAGCTTTAATCTCCGGAACTAAAACGATTGAATTGGATTCGCGCGGAATGGCATTGCGAAGATCGCCACCTGAAGCTTCAGCCAGCCTGATTCCGAAGTCGGCTTCAGCTTGCATGAGAAAACGAAACATCAGTTTATTGGAGTTGGCTCTTCCCATGGCAATATCAACACCTGAATGTCCTCCTTTTAGCCCTTTTGCGGTAATTTTATAGGAAGCCAATCCCTTCGGAGTAGCTTCTTCTGAATAGTTTTTTCCAATACTTACATCAATTCCGCCGGCACATCCTACATACAGTTCACCTTCATCTTCAGAATCAAGATTCATCAGAATATCGCCATTCAAAAACCCTGCTTTAAGCCCGAAAGCACCTGTCATACCTGTCTCTTCATCAATAGTAAAAAGAGCTTCTACCGGACCATGGACAATATCATTTGATGCAAGAACTGCCATAACAGCTGCAACACCTACCCCATTATCCGCACCGAGTGTTGTGCCATTTGCCCGCACCCATTCACCATCAATAATAGTTTCTATAGGATCCTTTTCAAAATCATGTTTCTTATCGCTGTTTTTCTGAGGTACCATATCAAGGTGTGTCTGAAAAATGACCCCCTTCCTGTTTTCCATTCCTTTTGTAGCAGGTTTCCGGATAATGACATTACCAACTTTATCCACAACAGTTTCGAGGTTATGCTTTTTAGCGAAACTGATCATATATTCAACAATTTTTTCTTCCTTTTTTGAAGGACGAGGAATCTGTGTAATTTCATGAAAATAATTCCACAATTGCTTAGGTTCCAGATTACTTATGTTATTCATAATAAATTGGTTTTAAAAAGTCATAATAATGCAATAAAATTAATACAATTTGACAATATATACAATGACTGAATTGACGGACATAATTAAATTGGAATTAATACTTTTCAAAAAGATTCCAACTTAAATTGTAACAATAAATTAATAAAATCATTAACTGTATATCGCTCTGATTCTGTAACTTTGACCATAATTTACAAGGGGTTAAATTAAAAACGTAACTATCACGAAATGAACTACTTATCATTTCAATCCAAATATTTTTAAATAATTTCTTCGTATTAAAATATATACAAAATGACATTCTTATATATTGTAGTTGGTCTGGTTTTGATTTTTGACTTTATAAATGGTTTTCATGATTCTGCAAATTCAATAGCAACTGTTGTTTCAACAAAAGTTCTTTCACCTATTGCAGCAGTAACAATGGCTGCTTTCTTTAATTTTATTGCATTTCTGATATTCCCTCTGAAAGTTGCAACAACTATCGGAAAGGGTGTAATTAATCCGGATGTAATTACTCTGACTGTTATAGCATCTGCTCTTGTAGCTGCTATTACCTGGAATCTTTTCACATGGTGGCTTGGACTGCCATCGAGTTCTTCCCATACCCTCGTCGGCGGATTATTAGGGGCTGCTGTCGCAAGTTCGGGATGGGGATCAGTAGTAATGGCAGGTGTAATTAAGATTATTATTTTTATAGTAATAGCGCCTTTACTTGGCATGGTCATGTCATTTCTGATATCAGCCATTGTCATCTTTCTTGCAAGGAACCATTCACCATCAGGGGTTGATAAGCACTTCCGCCGGCTTCAGCTTCTTTCAGCCGCAGCATTCAGTCTCGGACATGGTGGAAATGATGCACAAAAGTCAATGGGAATCATCTGGGTTGCCCTTATAGCTGCAGGACTGACCACAAAAAATGATCCGATTGGCTTATGGATTGTCCTCTCATGCCAGGCAGCAATTGCACTGGGAACACTACTGGGAGGCTGGAGGATCGTAAAAACAATGGGACAAAAGATAACCAAACTCAAACCTTTCGAAGGGTTTTGTGCTGAATCGGCAGGAGCACTTACCCTGTTTGGTGCTACCCAATTCGGCATCCCTGTAAGTACTACACATGTTATAACAGGTGCCATAATAGGTGCCGGAGCGAGAAAAGGTGCATCAGCAGTAAAATGGGGTGTTACTACCAGTATATTCTGGGCCTGGATTCTGACAATTCCGATATCAGCCATTGTTGGTTCCTCTATGTATTATCTTCTGAACTGGATAATTGGATAAACGATAAATACTTACCTTTAACACATTAATATAAATTCAACTATGAATATAGATAGCGTTCTTAAGTTTTTTGTTCCTAAAGATCATTCCTTCTTCCCACTTTTTGAAAGTGATGCCCAGAATCTGGTAAAAGCTGCCGAACTTCTCAAAGAACTGATGTCGAGCACCGACCCCGCAGAGCATGAAAGGATCAATAAAGAGATAAAAGAGGTTGAGCATATCGGAGATGCAATAACCGATAAGACATACGAACAACTCAACAAGTCGTTTATTACTCCTTTTGACAGGGAGGATATTCATGAACTTACAGCACATATTGATGATGTTGTGGATTCTATAAATGGTGTCAGCCGCAGAATGTGTCTCTATAAACCAAAGAAGATGATCCCAATATACAAGGAGATGGCTGAGATGATCTACCAGGGCGCAAAGGAGATAGAAGCAGCGGTGCTTTGTCTGAAGGATCCGGTTGCCAATAAAGAAAAGATTACAAAAGCTTGTGAAAGAGTAAAGGAGATCGAGAACAAGGCTGACGAATATTACTATGTAGGCATCTCTGAACTATTTGAAAAAGAAGAAGATACAAAGGAATTACTGAAAAACAACAAGATCCTTGAGATTCTCGAAAGATGCGTCGATGAGGAAGAGGATGTAACTGACACCCTTAAGGCGATTCTTATAAAAATGGCATAAAGAGGGGGCCTTTTTACTCTATCCATTTATTTTTTAAATAAAAATAAACATTCCTGTTTTGATCTATTTATCTATAGATGAAGCATTCACATCTTCATATATAGTTCTTTTACATTATCTTTCCTGAAAAGAAAATAAATTTATCGAATCATTTTGATCTTAGTTCCATTAAGACTATTTTTCTATTGTATGATTTGAATAATTATTGAAATGTAAACATCAAATAATAAACAACTTATCATTTCAGAATAATTACAAAATCAGGAAAAATTTAAAATTATTTTGCAGTCTTCTCTAAAATGACATTTCTCCATATTGTAATTGCCCTTGTACTTATTTTTGACTTTCTCAACGGATTTCATGATTCAGCAAACTCCATAGCAACTGTTGTATCCACGAAAGTTCTTTCTCCCCTGGTTGCTGTTATGATGGCTGCCTTTTTCAATTTTATTGCATTTACCGTCTTTCCTTTAAAAGTAGCGCATACTATAGGAAAAGGTGTTGTTAATCCTGATGTACTGACACTTACAGTAATTGCAGCGGCTCTTTTTGCTGCAATAAGATGGAATCTGCTAACATGGTGGTGGGGACTTCCGTCAAGTTCATCGCATACCCTTGTAGGAGGACTTATTGGTGCTGCTCTGGCCCATTCCGGAATTAGCTCAATTGTTTTTGCAGGAGTAATAAAGATAGTTCTGTTTATTTTTATTGCACCGGTCCTCGGAATGGTAATGTCCTTCATTATATCCACGATCGTGGTCTATTTATTCAGAAATTTTACTCCTTCAAATGTTGACAAAATATTCCGTAAGCTTCAAATAATCTCCTCCTCCACACTTAGCCTCGGTCATGGCGGAAATGATGCTCAGAAATCGATGGGCATAATATGGGCAGCTTTGATTGTATCGGGCCTGGCCACTAAAGAGGATCCGATTGCATTATGGATAATACTTTCATGTCAGACAGCAATTGCACTGGGCACTCTTTTTGGTGGCTGGAGGATTGTCAAGACAATGGGACAAAAGATAACCAAGGTCAAACCTTTTGAAGGCTTCTGCGCTGAAACAGCCGGAGCTTTGACCTTATTCGGGGCAACTCATTTCGGGATTCCGGTAAGTACTACTCATACCATTACGGGTGCCATTATTGGAGTTGGTGCCAGAAAAGGTACTTCAGCGGTTAAATGGGGTGTTACAAAAAACATCTTCTGGGCATGGATCCTTACAATTCCTGTAAGTGCTTCTATTGGATGCGTAATGTATTTCGTTTTCAGCCTGGTATTTTAAACAGTTTATCAGAAATTAATTCAGCTCTATCAGCTGCTTTTAATCATTGTCAGAACCATCTTGAATTTCTCGACTGCTTTTACAGCATGAGTTATATTTGCAGGCATTATAATGGTTTGTCCCGTCTCAAGGATAAATGATTTTCCTCCAATAATAACCTCTCCTCTCCCATCAACTACCTCAATCATTGCATCAAACGGAGCTGTATGCTCGCTCAATGCTTCTCCCTTGTCAAAAGAAAAAAGCGAAATATTTCCGGTCTGTTTTTTTAAAACTGTCTTGCTGACAATTCCGCCATCAGAATATTCAACCGATTCGTTAAAACTGAACACCTTCGACTTTTCAAATTCATTTGTACTCATAGCTTAATAATTTTAATGATGTTCCATTTATGGATTCAGACCCTGCAAAATTAAGAACTTTGTCCTTAATAAATTCCTAAAGTGAACTAAAGTTTGGAGTTTCAACGCTTTCAAATCTTTAGCGAAGTTGGTAGCGAAGGAGGACCAGAAAACATTAAAAAGAAAGAGTCATAACTATCGGCTTTTCAGCAGACAATTATGACTCCGGTACACAATAGAACTGAAAGAATCAGTCCGTAAATATTTTCAAAACTATTTCGTAGCCATTCCCGGGCATTTGGCAGGATCACATTTCTTTCCTTCAGCAGCAGCACATTTGGCTTTGCAGGTTGCAGGATCGCATTTTCCTTCTTTACATTTTGCAGGATCGCATCCCATCTCTTTGCATTTTGCAGGATCGCATTTTACCGCATCAGCTGTAACAACATCACCTTTGGCAGCGCAAGTTGCAGCTGAAGGACATTTCCCACAACCTTTAGACATTTCAGTTGAAGCTTTTTTGCCTTCCTGTGTACTGCTCTGTGCATTTGCAACCATAATTACAACAAATGCTACTAATACTATTCCTGATAAACCTAAAATTACTTTTTTCATATTTTAAAAGTTTTAATATTTATTTCATGGCAAAAATATTAATAAAATAGCTCAATCAGGTTATAAAGAGGTTAATTCGTGTTAAGCCGATGTTAAATTTGCCTTGTAATTATAAAATCTGCTTACTTTTGATGCAAATGAAAAAATCAAAATCACAGTTAACGATTCTTATTTTTACTCTTGCCTCACTTATCGCTCTGGCAGGAATACAGATAAAATGGATAATGAAGGCTGCTGAGATGCAGGAAGCCCAGTTCAATCACAGTGTAAATATGGCTATGAACCGCATTGTCGAGAATCTTGCCACAGACCAGGCAATATGCAGGGAGGTAAGCAACTGTCTGAGAAAGGGTGTTGCCGGATCGTGCTGTATTATGATGAAAAACCGCAAGGAGTGGGCTAATATGGGTGCTATGATCAAGAATGACCTTAAGTATTATGGAATCAATCTTGACTTTGAGTTCGATATAGTTGAGAATAAAACGGGAATAAAGACGTCTCAGGGCAACAGTGTCTATTTCAGCGATAACCTGGAAAAGGCCTTGCAGAAATCGGGGTTTGAACTCAGAATAAAGTTTCCTGAAAAACGTGACTTCATCATAGCCCAGATCGGATACATTTTCATCTTTTCCATTGCTTTGCTGATCCTTGTAACTTTGTCATTTATAATGATCTTTGCGTATTATAAGAAGGAAAAAAGACTTACCGAAAACATCGTGGATTTTATTAACAACATTACACATGAATTCAAGACACCTCTTACAAATATCTCCCTTGCAAACAGTATGATTTTAAAAACCGATAAAGTTGAAAATGACGAGAAACTTACCTTTTATTCACAGGTAATAAAGACGGAACATAATAAACTTAAGCAAAGAGTTGAAGAACTTCTCAAAGCATCGTTTTCAGAAGCAGGTACTCCACTCCTTAATGAATCGATTGACGTATCTCAGGTTATTGAAAATGTAACTGAAACCTATGCCGTTCAGATAAAAGAAAAAGGAGGTTCATTCTCATTTATTAAGGAAGGTGATAATTTCAATGTATCGGGAAATATCGATCTGTTTCATATTGCAATTGGAAATATTATAGATAATTCAATCAAGTATTGCACCTCTGTGCCTGAAATAAAGATCAGTCTGATCTCCGGAAAAAATTCTATTTCAATAGAAGTTGCGGATAACGGTATTGGAATTGCAAAAGATCTGCAGCAACAGATATTCGAAAAATACTACAGGGTCCCTACCGGAAATATTCACGATAATAATGGTTTTGGCCTTGGTTTGTTCCAGGTAAGGAACATTGTAACAAAGATGGGTGGGAGAATAAGCGTAACCAGCAAAAAGGGAAAAGGAAGCAGCTTCTTTCTGGTTTTTCCTGTTTCAATAAACAAATGACAGATAAAGAGTTAAAAATCAAAATCATACTGGTTGAGGATGATGTTAACCTCGGATTCCTCCTTGTTGATTTTCTTGAATCAAAAGGGTTTGAAGTGAAGCTTTACCGCGATGGGCTCTCCGGATTAAATGGCTTCAAATCGAACTATTTTGATTTTTGCATTCTCGACCTGATGCTACCGAAAATGGATGGATTTACTCTCGCAGAAAAGATCAAGGAGTTAAACAGCGATATTCCGGTAATCATCCTTTCAGCGAGGTCGCTACGGGAAGATAAAATTAAAGGATTCAGGATAGGCATTGATGATTATATCACCAAACCCTTTGACGAGGAAGAGTTGCTTTATCGTATTATGGCAATAATGAACAGGATTAGGAAAGGGTCCGACACGGGTAATAATAATCTTACGACAATAGGAAAATTCAGGTTCGATCTTCTGAATCAGCTTCTGATATTTGATAATATCGAGCGAAGGCTAACCATTAAAGAGAGTAAAATACTGAGACTTCTCTGCAACACAAAGAACAACCTCGTAAAAAGAGAAGAAATAATGATCGATATCTGGGGCGAATCGGACTACTACACAGGAAGAAGTCTTGATGTATTTATCTCCAAATTAAGAAGTTACCTTAAGAACGATCCTGATGTCATCATAACCACAATACCTACCGTTGGGTATATTCTTGAACTGAAGAACGAGAAATAAAGAGTTGCTCACTTAGTTTAATCTCTTCAGCTTCAGCAAAAAAAATTCAATACAGTTTTTATACGATTTCTTTATTACTTAATGTTAGGCATCTCCAGTCCATAACCTTTTTTCTTGTCTTCTGCTTTTAAAAGAAAAGCAAATGCCAGCGCCAATAAACTGAAACCGCTGAAGATCATCATAGGAAGAGTGTAGTTATAGAAGGAAAAAACATTATTAAACTTAGAAATTTTTTCTCCTTTATCAGTTACAAAGCTTTGAATGTTTCCTTTATCGGAATATGAGTACTGGGTTACCTCTATCTCATTTTTCTTTATGGCATTTTTTAATGCTTTCTTGCTGATAAATTCCGAAGGGATGGTATCATTTGAAGCTGTAATAACAGACGTTACTACTCCTGCATCATTTTTAACAAACTGTATTATTTTAATATCATCATTCTTACGACTGATAGTCCCGACTTCAGAAACTGAATAAGTTTTCTGATCTGACAATGCAACCTGAGAGATCTGATCGCCCTGACTGGTAATAAACCCTGTTCCGGCAACTGCGAAATATCCAATAAAACAATATTTATTCAGAACCCATCCGATGAGAACAGGAACACCCATTAATCCCCAGTTCTGCACCCAGAAGACAAGAGAATATGCAGTTCCCAGTTGTTTTTCAGGAATGATTTTAGGAACTGAAGGCCACATTGCAGAAGGAACAAGTGAGAAGCCTACTCCAAGAATCAGGATCAGAAGTATTGCAATAATCCAATGGTTTAAGAATGGAACTGTGAAAACCAGATGAACGAATATAAGTAACAGAGCTCCAAGAATCATTATAGAGGCTCCCTTTCCTTTTCTGTCGTACATATTTCCAAAGAGAGGAGTAAGCAGAATAGTCCCAAAGGGCAGCATTGCAGGTATTAGTCCTGCCCAGTCTTCATTAATATGGAATTTCTGAACCATCAAATCAGTTGCATACTTCAGGAAAGGAAAGACTGCGGAATAAAACAAAACGCAAAGGATAGCCAGATACCACCAGCCTTTGTTTGTGACAATCTTCAGAATGTCTGCTATACGGAACTCTTCTTCAGTATTAACTGTTTCATTTGCCTTATCAAATGCTGCCTGCGATTCATCGAGTTTTTTATCCATAAATGTATAGATAAAGAATGCAATAAGACCAATACACAACATAATCAGACAAACCAGAATAGGTGCGGAAACATTGTTGAATCCTTTTGCAATCGGAACGGAGGTTGAGAGTGCAAGTGCTGTACCCATTCGTGCAGTAGCCATCTCCAGACCCATGGCAAGTGCCAGCTCTTTCCCCTTAAACCATTTTACAATTATCTTTGAAACCGTAATTCCGGCAATTTCAACACCAACTCCAAATATTGCAAACCCTAAAGCTGCCATAAAAACCTGAGCTTTCACATCCCAGAGAATCAGATGCCATGTCTGATTATCCAGAACATGTGTAGAAACAGCCCAGTATTTTATTGCAGTTCCTATTACCATTATTACTGCAGCCATCAGACCGGTAAAGCGTACCCCCATCTTATCGAGAATAATACCCCCGATAATGAGCATAAAAAGAAATACATTAAACCAGCCATAAGCACCTGTAAAGAATCCGAATTCCGAACTGTTCCAGTGCAGCTGACCTTCAAGCAATCCTTTGAGGGGGGCCATCACATCAGTCAGGTAATAACCACATAACATTGTAAAGGATACTACTGCCAGGGCTGTCCATCTAGCTGCTTTGGAGTCACGCAATGTATTTGTTAATGTTTCCATAACGGTAAATTAGATATTTATTAGTGACGGTAAATGTAGAAAATAAATTGAATGATTATCAATAATAAAATCAGGGAACATGAACATAAAGCTCTCCTGAATGTTTTACTAATCAAAAAGAGAGAGGCCGGATAACAAATAATATAAATATTTTCATTTATTTTGAGCCTGATTTGTTTGCCGCAAATATCTTAAAGAATTATGAAAAAGAACTTAATTATTGCATTACTGGCTCTGGTTGCCATAGCAGGTAAATCTCAGAGCAGCACAACTTCCACAACTTCAGGTGTAAAATGGTACACTATACAGGAAGCTGAAAAACTGAGTAAACAAACTCCCCGCCCGATATTCATTGACACTTATACCGACTGGTGCGGATGGTGCAAGAAAATGGACAAGGATACTTTCACTAATGGAGTTATCTCTGACATTCTCAATAATAAGTTTTATCCGGTTAAGTTCGATGCGGAAGGGAAAGAAAGCATAATTTTTTTTGGGCAAACCTTTATTAATGACGGGAAGTCAGGAAATGCACATCAGCTTGCAGTAGCTCTGCTTCAGGGTCAATTATCCTATCCGACTGTTGTTTTTCTGACACAAAAAGATGGTAAAATAGCAGTTTCCCCTGCTCCCGGATATAAAGAACCGAAAGATATGGAAGTTCTGCTCAGTTTCTTTTCCGATAAAGCCTATGAAACCAGTTCATGGGATGATTTTCAAAAGAGCTTTACAGGAAAAGTCAAATAGTTCGGATTCTATTCAATCCGGTCAGAGGTTATGTAGTCTCTGTAAAAAAAGTATTTTATTCTTTATCGGCTGCAGACTACTAGTTTCCAATTATATAGTTTGAAGGAAGTTGAATCACCTCCCCGAACTGATAAACAAGTCTTCTGGAATTAAACAGCAACTCTGGTCCAAGATTGATTTTCAGGTTAACAACATCAGGAACCCGGTAATACAATTTATCGAATGAAGTGGCAACCTGACCAACCTTTTGTTTGTCAATAATCTGAATATCTTTTGTTTTTAGTTCCGGAATTAACTCCAAGGTAACAGGTATTCCACCTTTCATTGTTCCCGTGACAGGTCCGGTAAGTTCAGAAAACTGAAAAAGAATAACAGGTTTTCCCGACATCTCCTTTTTCGGAATAACCTGAAATGTGTAACTCCTGGTCTCTTTCCAGGTTTTCCCTGAAAATAATTCTGTATACTCTTTTTCAAGGCGGTTCATCTCATTTATAGGTGCATCGCCTTGCGGAAAAACATTAGCTTCACCTGTAAGAATCATATGCTTTCCTTCTCTCATCTCCATCAGTCTTTTGGCGGCCTTTTCTGCAAGTTGGTCCACACTCAGCCTTTTTTTCTTCTCAACTATATAAGGAATCCGTATGAAAGAAGAGTCAATGGTAACACGCCTGTAAGCAGTATCACTCTGCTGTAGAAAATACTCATCCGATCCCAGGTCAAAAGATTTGAAATCTGAATTATCACGATCATTTACTGAGATCCCTTTTTCTGAAGAATAAAAACTTCCCGGATTAAGATCCAGAATAAGTCCCTCTTTCTTAAGTGCCAGAGCATTTGCCTGAAAAGGAGAGTTGCACTTAATAACATAAAACTCCGACGGATCAGATTCTTCATGAGATTTGACAGTAATACCTTGTAATGACCACGATTCATTTTCACTCAGGATAACATCATTAAGACCGAGGAGATCAGCAGCATAACGGGCATAAGGACCCGGCTTTTCTATTGTTCTTTCCATTTCAGCATATACGGTAAAAACTGTTCTGGGGAGGCTGTATATAAGAGTCCCTTCTGTAATTTTAACGGTATCGGAAAGAGGCTGCACCGTATTGTTCGGACCGGCCATCTTCCTGTTTGAGAAACATGAACTGAGGGCGAAAAAGGCCGCAAGTAATATGAGTAATCTGATTTTAGTCTGCATATAGATATTTATTGATTCAAGGTTCAGAGTTCTTTTATTTTATTAAACGCTTTTCCTATACTTTTAATTATATCTGTTGCGATAATTGATTCAACAGATAATTCTTCTGCCGCAAAATCACCTGCCGTTCCGTGCAGATAAACTCCAAGAACCGCAGCATTTTCAGGAGTATAGCCCTGTGACAGCAAAGATAATATTATTCCTGTAAGAACATCGCCGCTACCGGCAGTAGCCATGCCAGGATTACCGGTGCTGTTAAAAATAACTTTTCCTGCCGGTGTCGTAACTGAAGTGTGTGCCCCTTTAAGTACAACTATACATTTAAAGGCCTCCGAGAATTTTATCTGCCTGTTAAGCTGATCGTAACTATTCTCAGACTTCCCGGCAAGCCTCTCAAATTCTTTTGGATGCGGAGTAAGTACTGTACCTTCAGGCAGCAGGCCATACCATTCTTTATTCATTGAGAGAATATTCAGTCCATCGGCATCAATTACCATAGGTTTCCTGCATTCGAGCAGAAGGTTGTAAAGAGCACTCTGCGATTCGGACGATGTACCCATGCCAGGTCCAATGCCCACTGCCGAAAATGTTCCGGTATTTCCAATCAATGATACAGCCTTCTCAGACATATCCGTTATCACCATAGCTTCATGCAGTGAACTCTGCATAATTAAACTTCCGCAGACAGGAACATGACATGTAAGTAAACCTATCCCCGTCCTTAAAGCAGCTCCTGCTCCGAGAACGGCAGCACCCATTTTACCTGACGACCCTGAGACAAGCAGACCATGACCGAAATTCCCTTTGTGATCAAACTTATTCCGCCGCTTGAGTAATGGTTTAACTTCACTGTTTTCCAAAAAATGATAACGCGATTCAGTATTACTTATCACAGCTTTATTCAATCCAATTGGCAACACTCTCCATTCACCGGTATAAGCTGAATTTTCAGCAAACATAAAAGCGAGCCTGGGAAACTGAAAACAGAGTGTGAAATCGGCTTTGACAATATTACCTGAAGAATTTATTTTATTATCCTCACCAGCCAGCCCCGACGGAATATCAATAGAGATAACTGTTGCATCAGAAAGGTTGATTTGGTTAATAATATCTCCGGGCAAACCTTTTACAGGACGGTCAAGGCCGGAACCAAAGATTGCATCAACGATAATATCACCTGACGAGACAACCGGAAAATCATCTGAAGATGCCATGTAATTCAGGCTGAGAGTTGTTTCTGTCTCCAGCCGTAACCGGTTCTTCTCCCAGTCAGAGGATCTCTTTTCTGAAAAGTCAACATAATAAACTTCCGTCGTAAAACCGTCAGAAAAAAGTAAGCGGGAAATGGCCAGTCCATCACCACCATTGTTACCGGGACCGGCAAAAATGATTATCCGCTCAGAACGGCCGAATCTCTCTTTTATCCATTTAAAAACCTGTTCTGAAGCTCTTTCCATAAGGTCAGCTGACGAAATGGGCTCATTCTTAATGGTATAATCATCAATCTCCTTTATCTGATCGCAACGGAAAATTTTCATCCGGATAATATTTCTTATTCACAAATTTACACTCAATATCCGTTAATAAAAAGAAAGCTGAGAGTTTTGAATAAAAAGAGTTGTTGACCGAAGGTTTTTTACTTTCAAAATGTTTAATATATTTGTTTGAAATCTCTGTCATGTTTTGATAATGTAATGTTGAAAAGATCACCAGACTTATAAATTAAATAATAACCTAAAAAAATACTCGATATGCTAAAGAATCATCCCAAGGGACTACTCGTGGCTTTCTTCTCAAATATGGGTGAAAGGTTCGGATTTTATACAATGATGGCTATTCTGGTACTGTTCCTTCAGGCCAAGTTTGGGTTGTCAGCTGAAAAAGCCGGAGGAATATACAGTTGGTTCTATTTCAGTATTTACGCACTGGCACTGGCAGGCGGTATTCTTGCTGACGCAACAAAAAAGTATAAGATGGTTATCCTTTCCGGTATCGTAATCATGTTTGCCGGTTATGTAATTATGGCAGTTCCCGGAATGACACTTACCGTAACAATTATAGGCCTATTAACCATTGCCCTTGGAAATGGATTGTTCAAAGGAAATCTTCAGGCGGTGGTCGGGCAGATGTATGATGATCCTAAGTATTCAAAACTGAGGGATTCTGCATTTATGATTTTTTATATGGGAATTAATGTCGGAGCATTTTTTGCACCTTTTGCTGCCACAGCAATGAGGAACTGGTGGCTAAAAGTAAACGGATTTACCCACGACGGATCGCTTCCTTCTCTTTGTCACCAGTATATAAACGGGACACTTACGGACACTACTACATTCCAGCAGCTCGCCAACGGGGTAAGTCTGAATGGCCAGATCACCGACCTGTCTGGATTTGCAGTAAAATATCTGGAAGTGTTTTCCAGAGGTTATAACTATGCTTTTGGAATTGCTGCCGGAGCAATGGTAATATCATTGGTTGTTTACATATTTTTTAACAGGTTGCTTCCAAATAAAGAGAAAGCTGTTGCAGAAAACGGAGCAGAAAAAGAGACCGGAAATAAAATAGAATTCAACCCGGTAATTCTTCTGATATCTCTTGCAGCAATGGGAATCACAGCATATGCGTTAAGATTTATCGATGGATTGGCCACCGGGTTTGCCTTCGGATTGTTTGCCGGTTTTATTACCTGGATAATATTAAGTTCACATAAGGAGGAAAGGGCCCGCATAACTGCTCTTGTTCTCGTATTCATTGTGGTTGTCTTCTTCTGGATGTCATTCCATCAAAACGGGCTCACCCTTACTCTCTATGCAAGAGATTATACATTCAAACAGGTTGATAAATTCACAAACCTGTTCTTTACATTGTCATCAATGCTGGCGGTTGTTGGCTCAATTACCGGACTTGTTCTGCTCGTTCGCAGAAACGTTGAAACCAGGGTAAAATGGGCAGGTGGCGTTTTGTTTTTTATATCTTTTCTTTATGCAAATTTCCTTTTAACAGGCTATGACCCTACCGGCCTTCTGAGAAGATGGATCAATCCTTTTGAGGCAAAGAATTCCATCTCACCGGAAATATTCCAGTCATTTAATCCGCTTTTCATCGTTGCCCTGACATTCCCTGTCATGGGTGCATTTGCCTGGTTAGCCAAAAAAGGTATTGAACCGTCAACACCGAAAAAGATAGGTATTGGAATGGTAATAGCTGCCATCGGTTTCATTATTGTTTTAATCTCATCCATTGGTCTGCCATCGCCTTCATCACTTGCAGGTGCTCCGGTTAATGAACTCGACAGGGTTTCTCCATACTGGCTGATAAGCAGTTATCTTATACTTACTATCGCTGAACTCTTTCTCAGCCCAATGGGATTATCATTTGTTTCAAAAGTGGCACCATCAAGGTTTCAGGGACTTATGCAGGGTGGTTGGTTACTTGCCACAGCAGTTGGAAATAAATTACTTGTTGTAGGTACAATCTTATGGGATAAAGTTGGACTAGGTACTCTGTGGTTGGTATTTATAGTATGCTGCCTTATCTCTGCTGCTTTCATCTTTTCAATAATAAAACGACTTGAAAAGGTAGGATAGAATAAGAAACTGAGGCTCTGGTTTAAATATTAAGTGCGTTACCATTTTCGAAAGAAATATTCAATTAATATTTAAACCTGAGTATCATTTTCTAAGATCAGCAGGAAAATTAGCTGTAAATTACTACATTTACACTTTGTTACTGCATCTTATGAGATGCATTTTTGTTTTATAAAAAGACTAACTATGAAAGTCCTTAAGTTTGGCGGAACATCTGTCGGATCACCTGAGCGAATCAGGGGTGTAAAGAAAATAATTGAATCGCAGAGTTCACCTTGTGTAATAGTCGTATCGGCCTTTCAGGGTGTTACTGATGAGCTTAAAAATATCAGCGAACTGGCTTCCGCAAGGAATGACGAATACAAAGTACATCTTGAAAAATTAACTGCCAGGCATAATGAATATGTAAAGCAATTACTCCCAAAGGATAAACAGGAGGGTACGCTTGCAGCTATAAAAAACATATTCAACGAGTTACACGAAAAACTTACCGGTATTTACCTGCTTCGTGAATTAAGCAAACATTCACTCGACCATGTAATGGGTACCGGAGAAATGCTCTCTTCCCGGATAATATGCAGCTTTATTGATGGAAGTATGCTTATTGACGCCAGAACATTCATCAAAACTGACAATAACTTCGGATTTGCCGGGGTTGATTTCCCGCTTACCAACAGCCTTATTAAAAAGAGTATAACTGAAACAGGAAAACATATTATTATTCCGGGATTCATTGCCAGCAATCTTCGTAATGAAACAACCACTCTGGGAAGAGGAGGCTCCGATTATACAGCTGCGATTATAGCCGCTGCTCTTGATGCGGAGATACTTGAAATATGGACAGATGTGGATGGTTTCATGACCGCCGACCCTAAAAAAGTTGAGAAGGCATATGCAATAGAAAGCCTTACCTATTCTGAAGCAATTGAATTATCTCATTTTGGAGCTAAAGTAATTTATACCCCAACCCTCCGTCCGGTATATAAAAAAAATATTCCTATAGTTGTTCTCAATACATTTAATCCTGAGTCAAAAGGGACAATCATAAGCAATAAACAATCTGACGATGACAAAAGCCCGATAAAAGGGATTTCATCAATTGATCACATCGATCTGATTACGCTGCAGGGAACCGGCATGGTTGGTGTTTCCGGAATCTCAATGAGGCTGTTCGGTACATTGGCAAAAAACAACATAAATATCATTCTTATAACTCAAGCCTCTTCTGAGTATTCCATAACCTTTGCAGTAAGTCCTTCTGATTCAGAAACAGCAGCATCATCAATGCAGGAGGAGTTTAAGAATGAGATCAATCTGAATAACGAATTGAAAGTTCATATTGAGAAAAACCTCTCAATTATTGCCATTGTCGGCGAACGAATGAGAAATACCCCCGGAATATCCGCAACACTTTTCCGTTCGCTCGGTCTGAATGGGGTTAATGTAATAGCCACAGCCCAGGGATCATCTGAATTAAACATATCGGTTGTCATCCGCAATGAGAGCCTCAAGAAAGCATTGAATGCCATCCACGACGGATTTTTTCTTTCGCGTTATAAAGAGATGTACCTTTTTATTGCAGGAACAGGATTGGTTGGATCATGTCTGCTGAAACAGCTTCAGAAACAATATTCAACTCTACTTAATGAACATAACCTGAAGGTAAATCTTATGGGTGTCATCAATTCACAACTGATGCTCATAGACAAAAAAGGCATCTCTCTCGAAAACTATATGGAAGCTCTCGAAACCTCTGGTGATATTGGAGATATAGTACCTTTTATACAACACATGACAAAACTGAATCTCAGAAATTCAATATTCATCGATTGTACTGCTGATGAAGACGTAGCTTCCAGATACGGTGGTATTCTTTCGAAATATGTTTCAATAGTTGCAGCCAATAAAATTGCCTGCTCGGCTGAGTATAAATATTATCAGCAACTAAG
Organism: uncultured Bacteroidota bacterium; assembly: GCA_903824785.1. Lineage (GTDB taxonomy): Bacteria > Bacteroidota > Bacteroidia > Bacteroidales > VadinHA17 > LD21. Next base: position 51,756 of record CAIJYD010000101.1, on the reverse strand, counting down.
GTCAATCGCCAATGAAAGCGGTGTCAGATTCATGTATGAAACAACTGTAGGAGCCGGGTTACCTATAATTAAAACCATTAACGACCTTATTGTCAGCGGCGACAAGATAATCAGGATCGAAGCTGTCCTTTCCGGAACCATGAATTTCATCTTTAATGAGATCGGCCCTGAAGTTCCTTTAAGCAAGGCAATAAGCATGGCAAAGGAAAAAGGATATTCAGAACCTGATCCAAGAGTAGACCTAAGCGGGACTGATGTTGTGAGAAAAATACTTATCCTTGCCAGGGAGGCTGGATATCATATTGAAAAAGAAGAAGTTATAGTAAATAAATTCCTGCCAGATAACTGTTTTGAAGGTGATCTTGATGATTTCTTCAGTAAAGTAAAAGAGCTTGATTCTGAATTTGAAGAGAAAAGAAAAGAACTCTCAAAGCAGAATAAGAAATGGAGGTTCTTCGCAACTCTCGATAAAGGAAAAGCTAAAGTTGAACTCCTCACTATTGGTGCCGATCATCCTTCATTCAACCTTGAAGGGAGTAACAATATTGTTTTGCTTACCACAAGCAGATATAATGAGCTTCCACTGGTAATTAAAGGGTACGGAGCAGGTGCTGAGGTAACTGCAGCCGGAGTGTTTGCCGACCTTATGAGAGTGGTAAATGTTTAAATAACAGTGAATTACTATCAGAAGAGTAAACAACGGTATATTTGAATATATGAATATTACATTGAAAAACGGGCCTGAAAAATATTATTCAACCAATGGGAATTCGCCTGAAGTATCATTCAAAGAGGCGCTGCTGAAAGGACTTGCACCAGACGGCGGACTATATTTACCCTTTTCTTTTCCTTTAATAACTCCTGCTGAACTGGAGAGTTTTTCCGGAATAAGCTATAATGAAATAGCTTTTATTGTTCTCAGTAAACTAATAGGAAAAGAGATTAACAATGATGAGCTAAAGAGTATTTGCAATGACGCTTATAACTTTGAAGTACCGCTTGAAAAAGTAACCGGCCGGAAATACATCATGCGGCTCGACCAGGGACCAACAGCTTCATTTAAAGATTTTGCCGCCCGGATGATGAGCAGACTTATGCAGTATTTTTTGTCTATTAATAATCAACGACTTACAATACTGACAGCCACCTCAGGTGATACCGGCAGTGCTGTTGCCAATGCATTCTATGGACTGAAAAATATCAATGTAATAATCCTTTATCCTGCCGGTGAGGTGACCGAAATGCAAAGAAAGCAGATGACAACCCTCAAGGATAATATCAGGGTCATTGCAATTGATGGAAAATTCGATGATTGCCAGAGACTGGTCAAAATGGCGTTCCTTGACAGAGAGTTATCACATCTTCCCCTTTCGTCAGCAAATTCAATAAATATCGGAAGGCTGCTTCCCCAGTCGGTATACTATTTTTACGCATCGTCGAGGTTATCTGAAAATTCTGAAGACAAACCAATATTCAGTGTTCCATCGGGCAATTTCGGAAATCTGATGGGAGGTATTATTGCCGGTAAGATGGGACTTGCAATAGAAAAATTTATTGTCTCAACTAATGAAAATGACGAGGTTCCTCTGTTTTTGCAGACAGGAAATTACAAATCAATTGACCCGTCGATAAATTGTATCTCCAGTGCTATGAATGTTGGTCATCCCAGTAATCTGGCAAGGATCGTAGCCCTCTATGGCGGAATAATGGATGAGAAAGGAAACATAGCAAAATCCCCGGATTTCAATAAGATGCGTGGAGATCTCTATGCTGTAAGCGTAACCGATGAAGAGACAAAAATATCAATAGCAGAGGTTTACAAACAGTTTAAGATACTTCTTGAACCCCATGGAGCTATTGCCTGGCATGGGTTGAATAAATATCTGAGGTCTGAAACAGGTACTGATCCTGAAAAACAGCTCTGTATTTCTCTGGAGACTGCTCACCCGGCAAAATTCCCCGATGAGCTTCGCCGGATTATCAATACCGACCCTCCCCTCCCACCTGCCCTTTTTGGCCTGGAAGAGAAGAGCGAGAATTACTTTCCAATGGAAAACAATTACAGTGAACTGAAAGAATTTATACAGAAAAATTATTAACAGATAAAAAAGTGAATTATGTATATAGTATGTTCTGATCTTGAGGGGGTATTTGTACCTGAAATTTGGGTAAATGTTTCAAAACATACAGGCATTGAAGAACTTAAACTTACCACCCGTGATATAAGTGACTATAATGTTCTGATGAAAGGAAGACTGGAATTGCTGAAAAAACACGGTCTTTCCCTGTTTGATATTCAAAAGGTAATTTCGCTTCTGGAGCCACTTCCGGGAGCCGTGGAATTTGTTGACTGGGTCCGCACAGTGTCTCAGCTGATAGTAGTTTCCGATACGTTTCTTGAATTTGCCGACCCGCTGATAAAACAGCTTGGAAGACCTACTTTGCTTTGCCATCATCTTACAACGGATGCTAAAGGCAACATAACTGATTATAATCTCAGACAGAAAGATGCAAAGAAAATGGTGGTCGAATCGTTGCAAAGCCTTAAATATAAAGTTATTGCAATAGGAGATTCATATAACGACATTGCAATGCTGCGTAAAGCGGAGTTTGGGATATTATATAATCCGCCTCAGAATGTTATTGATGAACACGGTGATCTGAAGATTGTTAAAACATACAACGAGCTAAAACAGAGCATCTCGCAGATTATCAGCAATGAGCAATGATGTTACTCACTCAGGTACAAATACTTTTGTTATTAATTTAACAGAGAACCTCTTTAAGTAAATATTATCAGGAAGACTGATGATTAATCCAATATTTTTCTATTTTTACTCCGATTGATTTATTAAGCCTGAAAACCATGAAACTACCATCCGCCTTTAAAAACTGGTTGACAATTATCGGTTCTATAATCGCCAGCATTAATCTGCTGCTGATCGTTCTGATTTTTTTTATATCAACACTCTTCGACAAGGGTAACACTAACCTTGGTTTGTTCATTTATATCATCCTTCCCGGGTTTATGGTTATGGGTCTGTTAATGATACCCATTGGCATGTTCCGCGAAAGAAGAAGGATCAGGAAAAGCGGAGTTAAGGAAGCTTCACGTTTCCCGCGTATTGACTTGAATGACCAGCGCCACAGAAATGCTTTTCTCATATTTACAGTTTCTACAATAATCATACTTTTCCTCTCAACACTTGGAAGCTTTGAAGCATTTCATCTTACTGAATCGGTAGAATTCTGCGGTACATTATGTCACCAGGTAATGGAACCTGAGCATACTGCTTTTAAGAAATCTCCGCATGCCAATGTCTCCTGCGTTGAATGTCACGTCGGTTCCGGTGCTTCATGGTATGTTAAATCCAAACTATCTGGCTTACATCAGGTTTATGCAGTTCTGGCAAAGAGCTTTCCCACACCAATAGAAACACCACTTCACGATTTGCGCCCTGCCAGAGAGACCTGCGAAAAATGTCACTGGCCTCAGAAATTCTATACAAGATCAATATGGACAAATAAATATTTTCTTGCCGACTCACTAAATACAGAATGGGACATAATGCTTCAGATGAAAACCGGTCCGGAGTATAGCGGATTTGGTTTTACTGAAGGAATTCACTGGCACATTAACCCTGCTGTAAACATTGAATATATTTCGGAGAATGATAAACGCGAAAACATAACATATGTAAAGTACACTAACAAAACAACCGGGGCGGTTACTATATACAGAAATGAGAACAATCCTGTTTCTGACAGTCTGCTTGCGGCGTCTTCTCCCAGAACAATGGATTGCATTGATTGTCATAACAGGCCATCGCACAACTACAGTTCACCTACTGTCTATTTCGACAAAGCTATGCTGACAGGTGAAGTGTCAAAAAGCATTCCTTTCTTTAAAAAGGTAACCATGGGCATCTTAAGCGAAACTTTTAGTGACACGGATACGGCTTATCTTAAAATTGAAGAGAGAATTACCAGCTTCTACAAAACAGATTACAATGACTATTATTCTGCAAATAAAAACCTTATTGACAGCTCTATATCTTCAGTGAAGAGAGCATTCAGTCAGAATACCTTTCCAAAAATGAAAGTTACATATGACAAATATCCTGAGCATATCGGACATCTGGAATCAGATGGATGTTTCAGATGTCACAATGATACTTTTAAGGCGGACAACGGACGGGTCATTTCCCGCGACTGTAATTTATGTCATACCATTGTTGGTCAGGGTAAAAAGGATATGATGGCTTTCACAAATATCAAGGAATCTCTTGAATTTCAGCATCCTATTGACATTGGCACTGCCTGGAAAGAGGCCAACTGCTCAGAATGTCATAAATATCTTTATTAATAAGGCTAAAATAACACATTTCAATATAATAATTAAGAAACAAAAAAATACAATATGACATCAGCTACCTTTAAGAACCGGCTTGTACCATCGTTCCTTACCCTTTTAAGGATTGTGATCGGATGGCATTTCCTTTATGAAGGGTTAGTAAAACTTCTGAATAGTGCCTGGACAGCCCGGCCATTTCTGGAAGGTTCGCGCTGGATCTTCGGAGATCTTTTCAGATGGATGATTTCAGGAGATACCGGGATGTGGCTGATTGATACAGCCAATGCTTATGGTCTGACTCTTATCGGAATTGCTTTGATACTCGGGATTTTCACCCGGCTCGCATCATGGAGCGGTGTACTCCTGCTACTTATGTACTATCTTGCATATCCACCTTTTGGCGGCTTCAGCTACGGAGCCCCTTCCGAAGGGAGTTACCTCTTTGTAAACAAAAACCTTATTGAACTTTGTACTCTTGCAATGCTTGCGATGACAGGATCAGGTACTTTTTTCGGATTAGATTCATTACGTAAAAAGAAAAAAAATGCAGTGCCGGAAAAGGCTGATATTACTCCGGAGGATGAGACTGATGAACCTAATTCCAGAAGAAAGCTACTCAAAGGACTGGCTGGGATACCTGTACTGGCAGTATTTGCCGGAGCATTTGCAAAAAATCTGGCAGAGGCCGGACCTGACGTTGTTTCCGGGGCGACTATCAAAGTTGATTTTAAACAGATAAAGGATTTGAAGGGAAAACTCCCGGATGGAAAACTTGGCGACCTTACTATCAGCAGAATGATTCTGGGCTGTAACCTCATCGGAGGATGGTCTCATGCCCGCGATCTGATTTATTCCGATAAGCTTTTTAAAGCCTATAATAATGAACGGAAAATTATTGAGACACTTTATCTGGCAGAACAGGCTGGAATAAATACTACATTCATGGTGACACAGTATTATCCGACTTTCAATAAATATAAAAACATTTATAACAGCAAAATGCAATCTATTTGCCAGGCGATGCTGCCGGACAAAGATTTCTTTTCAGATATTAATCTGGCTATAAAAAGCAATCCTACAGCAATTTACATTCAGGGCGGGGAAGGCGACAGGTATATGCAGGCAGGTAAATCAGATATGATAGCAAAGGCAATCGATTATATTAAGCAAAAAGGATTTATTGCCGGACTGGGAGCACATTCCATTGAGACAATAAAAGCAGCCGAGAGGGATGGAATTCCTGTAGATTTTTATGTAAAAACTTTACATCACGATAAATACTGGTCTGCACATCCTGAAGAGAATCGCGTAGAATACAGTGTTATCGGACCTGTTTCCCCTGACCACAACCAGAATCATGAGAATATGTGGGATCTGTTTCCAGCCCGCACCATTGAATATATGAAAACTGTTAACAAACCATGGTTTGCCTTTAAAGTACTGGCTGCCGGAGCAATTGAACCAAAAGTAGGGTTCCGTTTTGCATTCGAAAACGGAGCTGACTTCATCTGCGTCGGGATGTTCGACTTTCAGATAATTGACGACGTCAATACTGCAAGTGAGATACTTGGAGATATCAAAAACCGCGAAAGGAAATGGTTTTCCTGATTTACTATTTCAGAATCTCAGAACTGTAGCGGTCTGCAATTTCAGACTGATCTTTAGAAAGGTCGGATATAATTACAATAAGATTATCTTTCCACGCCAGAAAGACAGTTCCGTTATATCCGTCAGAAAGCATATACTTGCCGCCGGCTGATTCCGGAGCCTCTGTTCCTGCCGATTTCAGGTAAGCTTCAGCCGTCTTCCAGGTTTCTTCAGGTGATGTGTTTTCAATAATATATACCGAGAACTTATCCGTTCCGGCCTCATATATCGCTTTGAAAGCTTTGTTTAAAAACTTATGCCCGAGGACGCTTTCATTTACATAGGCCTCCTCATTCTGTTTTTTCCCTGTTTCAGGAAATTTAGATAAGACACCCGGCATTTCAGAACTGCCATCAAGCATATTAGCTACCTTAAGTGCCAGAGATTCTTCCGATTGCAATACTTTTTCATCTTTTGAATAGGTCCTTATCTTAACATAATAATTCCCTTTGAAGAAATTTATTGACCCATCGGCAATATATCCCTGGGCGCCAAGGTTCAGAAACCGGAAAGAAGAGGAGCGTTCTGATGAGTAAACACCAAAAGCCATGGTGTAATTACTATGTCTGTAAATTTCAAGCTTAATTACATTCTTTCCTTTTTTATATTCAGCAACATGCAGATCAACAAAACCATAGGCCAGATAGTTGTCTGCAGCACCATTAATAAAATCCCAGAGTGTCTCCGGACCGAATACAGGAAAATCAGTAGATTTTTTATATCCCTCCAGTTCAGGCAAAGCCAGATCCTGTGCAGAACCTGAACTAAATATTATTAACAGCAGAAACCCGGTAAAAAGTTTATTTCTCATTACAGATGAATTGATTTAAATTGCGTTAAATACCAAAGGAGCCAAAAAAAACTTATCAACCAAGAAAATCAGCAGGAACGTTTACAAGCCTGGATATATCTGTAATTTTCTCTTTAATTCTGAAGTTTTTGGTGCATTCTACTTTACAAGTGTCACACTCTTTGCATGGATTGTCAGAAGTACCAAGTTCTCCAAGAAGTGCGTGAGCCATTGCAGGGTTCGAATAGCCATAGGCATACATATATGCTCTCATCAGGTCAGGAACAGGAAGATTCTTTGTACAGGCGGGGATACATTTAGTGCAACCTGTGCAATACAAACCTGTTTCAGCAGTTGGGATTACCAGGTCCTTTTTCTCATTATCAGTTAATGTGATATCAGACAGTATTTTAAGATTGAGATCGAGCTGATCAAAGTCTGTCATTCCGGGAATCGCTGTAGTAATACCGGGATTTGACAATGCCCATTTCAAAGCTGCAGTAGTATTGATTGGTTTGGTTTTCTCCTTATCAAAAAAACCACCTCCTGCCATTGTCTTCATTGCAACAATACCAATACCGGCATCACTTGCTTTTTTGATTGCAATATTTAAATCGCTGATATAAGTCTGCATGAAATTATAGGAAGTAAGAATTACATCCCAGTTATCAGTCGAAGCAGCAGCAGTAATTACAGCAGCTTCATTGGCATGTGTTGATAAGCCCATAAATCTTATCTTTCCATCTTTCTTAAGTTTTTTAATAGCATTGAGCACCGGTTTACATTCAAGCAATTCCGGATTATTCACACTATGCAAATATAAAATGTCGACATAATCCATTTTTAGTCTTGAGAGGCTGACATTGAATTTCTCCAGAAAATCTTCCGCAGTAGTCTGGCTGGTAGGCCTCCCCTCTTTGTCTACACCACCGGCTCTAACTTTTGTGGCAAGGAGGAACGACTCTCTTGGAATATCTTTAAATAGGTTCCCAAGCATTATCTCATTATTGCCATTCTGATAACCGTTTGCTGTATCAAAAAGCTTTATCCCCTTTTCATAAGCAGCCTTACACAGGTTTGGATTATCGGCTCTCATAACTCCAAAACTTATTACAGGAATTTTCAGACCTGTTTTTCCAAGAGTTCTGTAGATGATATTCTCATCCTGAATTGAGGAAGCTGCTGATGCAAATGGTGATAACGCCACTATTCCTGCAGCACCTGCGATTCCTGTTCGTAAAAAGCCCCGTCTGTTAATATTTTGCATGTTTTTTTATTTTAAATTTCTGATTCTGACCGTTATACCTGTATCTTTTAAAAGTTTTACAATAATATCTGTATTTGTCTCTCCGTAATGGTAAGGATAAAGAATTTCCGGTTTGAAAGCAATGGCAGCATCAGCAACCATTTCGGGTGTCATGGTGTATGGCAGATTCATCGGAAGGAAAGCAACAGTAATATTTTTCAGAGACTTCATCTCCGGAGTGTTTTCGGTATCCCCGGCAACATAGAATCTTTTTCCTCCGATGGTGAGGATAAAACCTATCCCTGCTCCTATTGGATGAAAAGGTTGGCCGGGAGCTCGGACATTAACAATATTATATGCCGGTGCAGCTTCTATAATAATATTGTTTATTTCCTGTCTGTCGCCGGCTACCATAGCCATTGCCCAGGGTACTTTTGAAATTGAGTTCTCGTTGCAGAACAAAAGAGTCTCCTGCTTTTTCAGGTCATTTATCAACCCGGTATCGAGATGATCGCCATGCTCATGAGTAACAAGGATTATGTCTGCTTTAGGAAGAAATCTATAGTCTCCCGCGCTATTTACGGGATCAATATAAATAACAAATCCGTTCACTTTAAACATGAGCGATCCGTGTCCGATAAAATGCATCTCTACCACACCGGCAGAAGTACTTACTTTATCATAATCTGGAACATCCTGAGAAAAAGCATGGAATGTCATTGCAGCAATTATTAATGTGGAAATAATTCTTTTGCTCCTGATATATAAACAGTTAACCATATTACTAAAATATTTGGTTTCACAATGTACAAATATTTGTCTTACATCAAATATCCTTTAACTTTCTTTAAGAATTTAGTAAAGACCTGTCTGAATATTATGCAGTCTGCAGATATATTGGTCAGATCTTAACATACGGATCTGTTATTAGTCTGTTCTGATACCCATTACAAGAATGTCGTCAATCTGCGGGGATCCTCCCATCCACTCTTTAATGTTATTATCAAAAGCCTCTTTCTGTTTACTCATAGGTAATTCCTGAATTTCGAGTATCAGCCTCTTGAACCTTTTCTTCATAAACTTTCTTCCGTCAGCACCACCAAACTGGTCGATATAGCCATCAGAAAAAAGATAGTATGAGATTCCCTTTTCAAGAGCCCAATCCTGAAAAACAAACTTCTCGTTCATTCTTGATGAGATCCCGATAGGCATTTTGCTTGCGTAAATGGTTTCGAGGAGATATTTCCCATTAGACATTGAGCCATCCGGTAATTCAAGTGAATTGGCCATGAATTTTTCTGTTTCATCAGTTGTAAGTTTTCTAACCCGGAAACAGGGATTATAGGCTCCTGAGTATTCCATCCGTTGGGTTCGGAAATCAATTACCAGAATAGCCATATCCATTCCGTCTTTTGCTTCATCATCGCCACCTATCTGTTTCAGTGATTCGGTAACATGAATCCGCAGCTGGCTCAGAATATCATCAGCACGCGGAGCAAAATCCTTATCAATTATTTCATCGAGGAATGACATTCCCAGAAGACTCATAAATGCACCGGGCACACCATGTCCGGTACAATCGGCAGCCACAATATAGAGCCTTTCTCCTTTTCTTGTCATCCAGTAAAAATCACCACTGACAATATCTCTCGGTTTAAAAAGTACAAAATATTTCTTTACGTTTTCTGAGAGAATAGCTTCAGAAGGGAGTAAAGCCATCTGTATCCTGCTTGCATAATGGATACTTGATTCAAGTTCCTCTTTTTGCTTTACTACTACCGCAGTACGTTCAGCAACAATACCTTCCAGAATTAGATTTTCATTCTTAAGTTTCCGGGTATAAGCTTTTATTATCCCGAAAACTACCAGAAAAGCTGCTAATGCAAATCCCAGGTAAGCAAAGATGGTTGCATACCAGGGTTTCAGAATTATGAATTCATATTTCAGTTCGTTGCCGGTGAGTCCAGTGAGTGTTCGGGTTCTGACATTGAATGTATATTTGCCATATGGCAGATTCGTAAACTCCTTTTTAGAATACTGAGCTTCCATTGTATTTCCAAAAGAGATCCCCTCCCAAACAGACCAGTTCTTGTCATATCCTTCCAGCTTAGTACTATACTCCGTAAACAACTCTTCTGTATAGTATGGTGTAGTCCATGAAAAAAAGATCTTATTCATGTCATATCCGAACTCAGGAATAGCTATTGAGGTGTTTAAAGATACAGGGAATCGTCTCTTACTGTCAATACTTTGATAAAATGATCCATCCAGAACTACTGAATCTGATCCGGCTATAATCTTCACGAAGGATGTGGTGACTTTCGTTGAATCAGGCTTAAGCTCTGATTTATCAACGACAAAAACTTTTTTTGATTTCAGCAGGTACAATTTGCTTCCGGTTTGAAGAATATCCATTAAAGGAACATTAGGAAGAAATCGTAATACTCCGCTATAGGTCTCTCTGCCTTTCGTCCCGTTACGGAACAAAAGCTCTTCCGTTGTTTTATCTATTGCGCTAAACCAGATATCGCCATCGTTATCCGGGAAAAGGGTTTGTGAGTATTTTCCTTCGGACCATCCGGCCGTAATTGTATTGTCGGCGATAAATAAATCAGATGATTCATTATATTTAAGAATTCCTGTTGCGGTAGTGACATATAACTCATCACGAATATATCCAACCGTATTCATATCCTGAGCAGGTACTCCTTTTTCAGTTCCGTATTTTACCAGAGATGTATCTTTGCTGCTGATGGTAAGAGAATATAATGAAGAGGGATCGTCGGTAAGAAACCATAACCCTCCATCTTTCTTCTCACACATTGAATATATTACCCCGGGGAAATCCTTTATCCGGTCGATATAATACCACTTTTTCCCATCAAACTTAAGGATAACCACCCCCCCAGCTTCAAGGCCTAAATAGACAACTGCAGGATCAATTGACGACTGCAAAATCTTCCTTGCATTATATTTTCCATTTTCAGGCATATTAATGCAAATGTTTTCGATATTTTCAATCCGGTCCTTTCCTGAGATCTGAAATAGTCCGTTCAATGAACCGGCAACCAGGACATTCCCTGAAGATGATTTAATTACTTCAAGAGGAAAAACCTGAGTATTTATCCCCTGAACATTTTTAAACCCGATATTATTGCTCTTGTCAATATAGCTTTTAAGCACACCTGCATCTGAAGAGAGGTAAAATTCTGAGCCATACTCACAGATCTCATTAACACCGGACTCAATTCCTTGTTTTTCAGAAAATTCGGTTACGGGAACATTGAAATAAGCTTTGCTGATTACTCCGTATGTTGAGATCCACAATTCAGAATTATTTTGATAATCGCAATACATAGCCAGTATGGTATTATCTTCAAGAGAAGAATTTTCTTTCCTGATCTGCCTAATCAGTTCACCGGATTTATTGAAGACGAGAATTCCCTCCTGGTTGGTTGTTCCGATTGCATAAAGGTTGTTTTCAAGTTTTGCAGCAGCGTAGATACTGACTTTTTTAAGTTTTTCATTTATCTGTTTATCGGCAAAATTAGCTTTCACCTCACCTGTTCTATAGTTATACAGAAACAGTCCATCATAAAAAGTGGTGATAAGAATATTGTTCTCATCAAATGGCAGGAGAACGGTACAGCTTTTCTTTTTAAAAAAATCGCCGCCCGGCAATCTGGTAATAACAGTATCTTTCAATTCAAAAAGACCTTCAAAATTATCTGAGAGAATAAGTTTGCCATTTATTTGTACCAGACGATATGCATCAACAATACCGTATCGGACAAGGTTAATGCTTGAGAGCGAATCTTTATCAATATCATATACATAGATGAATTTCGGGCTGAGAAAAAAGACCTTCTCTTTCTGAACAACAATAGAGTAAACTACCCTTATTTCGGGTATTGAATCAACGCGTGTGGCGAGAGAAATATACTCTGCTTTTCCTCTTATATCAGGCTGGATATATCCAAATTCAAAGGCTGCACCCACATAAATAATTCCCCTTGAATCTGACTCAAGTGAATAAACCCTCGGATTATTTCCAATCTGAATACCTGTCCATTTTGTTCCGTCATAACGGATTACTCCCCTGTCCTGATTGCCGAAATAAAGATTTCCTGACTTATCTTTTGTTATACACCAGTTCTGGTCCGATCCCGAAGTAATCTGTGTACTGTAATTTCTGATCTGAGGTACCCCATACCTGTTCAACTGGCCCTGCACTTCAATAACTAAAAAAAAGAGTATTATCAGTATCCCCGCTTTTTTCATTTTCACTTCAATTCATCAACATTTCAAATTCGCCCATAAAAATACGAATCTTATTTTTTTAATCAAATTAATTACGCCCTCATTCGCATTATTCTTTATTTTTAATAACTTGCATCCGGAATTTAGGATACAGTGTTAATTAATTAACGTTGAAGCGTTTATGGAAAGATAAACAAGCTGTTTTATTGGCTGTTTTTCTGCTTTTTTCATTGTTGGCAGGCGGTCAGGCTGGAAATGTCATCAAATACCAGCTTGATGGGAATTTGCCTGTAAGTGATTTGATTTCAGATAATCAATCTGTTACAATTAATTATTCTATTTCCGAATTGAATATTGAAAGTATTATTTCTGAGAATGGAAATTTCTTCCGTATTTCAATACCGGGCCATATCCCGACCTCTTCTCCCGGAAAACCTGAGCTCCCGGTTTTAAGTTATCTGATCTCTGTTCCGGAAGGAGCAGATTATAAAGTGATTATTTCAGGAGTCAGGTCTTCGGAAATAGATCCGTCAGGGAAAAAGATTGAAGGAATTCTTTTCCCCGCTCAGGAGGGAGAAACGAAGAGTTCTGAACTGAAGAAACCGGAATTTGCGATTGATAAAAAACTATACCGAACAAAAGGATTCATTGCCTCAGATACTGTCAGGATTGAACCACTTGGCATTGTCAGGAATAATAAACTTGCCAATCTTTATATCTCTCCGGTAAGGTATAACCCTCATTCCAACCAGATTGAGGTCATAACATCAATGAAGATTGAAATAATCTTTTCCAATCCTGAAAATAGTGCAGTAAAATCTGTTTCAGGAATATCTTCTCTTTTTGATGAATCTGTTGGCAAGAGTATTCTCAACTATAATGCAGCTGACGTAATCCCGGGCTATTCAACCCGGCCTGTTAAAATGGTGATAATAACCGACACTGCTTTCAGGAAACTCCTTAAACCATTTTTGAAATGGAAAACACAGAAAGGCTATAAACTTGAAGTATTATATAAAGGAGCAACAATGGCCGGTGACACATACACAAAACTAAAAGATACTCTTACAAATATTTACAAATCCTCATCTGATATCAATCCTCCTCCCGATTATCTTCTCATTATCGGGGATGTTAAAAGAATTCCATATTACGGATCAGGGAATATTACCGATATGTATTACGGTGAATTCGACGGAAATGGTGATTATATTCCTGATGTATTTATCGGAAGGTTACCTGTAGCCGACACTACAGAATTAAAAACTGTGCTTAACAAGATTATTCAATATGAGAAGTTTGAGTTCGCCGACACCAACAAATTCTATTCCCGGGCGCTTGTAACTGCCGGAAATGATGCCGGATATGCCAATACCATGAACGGGCAGGTTAAGTATGCAATGACCAATTATATTAAAAGTTCTAACGGATTAACGGGTACGAATTTTTACTATCCGCAGGCGGCCAGCTCTGAGGACTCAATTAAAAAGCTGATAAACAAAGGAATAACATTTATTAATTACACCGGGCACGGTGATGCTGCAGGCTGGCTTGATCCTACGGTAAGTATCGATTCAATGAGGAATAAAAACATGTACCCCTTTGTAATAAACAATGCATGCCAGACAGCCCATTTCAGCAGTTCTTCGTCGATGGGAAACAGAATGATAGTTTCAGAAAACAAAGGTGCAATAGGTTTTATAGGATGCTCAAACGATTCCTACTGGGATGAGGATTTTTACTGGGCTGTCGGAACAGGTACTCCTTCATCTGACCCTACATACGCAACAACCGGACTTGGAGCTTATGACAGACTTTTTCATACCCACGGGGAATCCCCTTCAGACTGGTATTTTACCATGGGGCAGGTAAATTATGCCGGGAACATGGCAGTCAGTGCAAGTACATCATCCCGAAAACGATACTACTGGGAGACCTATAACCTGATTGGCGATCCAAGCGTAATTCCTGTAATAGGAAAACCCGTTCCTTTCAATATCGCTCTGGCTGATACAATTCCAAACGGCATTAAAACACTTTCCTTAAATGTCGATCCATTCGCATATGTTGCAATATCACATTTCGACACACTCTGGGACGCTTCGTATGCCAGTGCGTCAGGGTCAGTTGTACTTGACCTTCCCGGTCTGAAAAATGATTCATGCATGATTGTAATTACCGGTCAGAACAGGTTGCCTCTGATTAAAACAATACATATTTCGGCTATAACTTCGGAGTATATAAACCTAACATCAACAAGTATTAACGATATTGGAGGCAATAATAACAGCAGTGCTGATTTCGGAGAGTCTTTCTACCTCAAACTCATCCTAAAAAACCTTGGATTAACCTCTGCCAGTAATCTTTATGCCACCATATCATCAACATCTCAATGGATTACAATCAACAGCGATTCAGCTTATATCGGCACACTTGCAGCCGGTTCGGAGGTTACTATCTCCGATAAACTCGGGATAACCGTTTCAAATAAAGTTCCGGATATGGCTGCAGTAACAATCCATCTGATGTTGAAAGATCTGAAATCGGAAAAACACTACAATATCGACATCAGCCTTCATGCTCCTGACTTACAGATAATCAATTGCAGGATAGACGATTCGGTATTAGGCGACGGAGACTCCTTTGCTGAATCAGGAGAAACATTTAAACTTATTTTCAAAATCCTCAATAATGGAAGCAGTGATGCATCGGGACAATTCTCAGTAGCAACTACAAATTCAGATCTTTCCATTTTAGAACCAACAATAAAATCGGGAGTACTTAAACTGGGAGAGACCTCCGAAATTCCTGTAACTGTTAAACTGTCAGACCAATCATTATCAGGCAGTTCTATTTCAGTTACATCAACTCTTGATTGCAGCCCATATATTTTAAATAAAGATTTCGCCTTCCGAATTGGAAAGATAAGGGAGACTTTTGAAGCATCATCATTCAACTCCTTTCCATGGATAAACATAAGTGCTGTTCCCTGGACAGTAATTGGTACAGGCTCCTATGAAGGAACTCTTTGTGCTAAATCAGGTGCTATTTCACATAGTGCAACTACCTCATTGATAATCAGAACCGTATTTACAGCAGCCGATTCAGTTAAGTTTTTCTATAAGGTTTCGTCAGAAGTAAATTACGACTATTTTGTCTTCAAGCTGAATGATGCTGAGGTATTCAAAGCATCCGGTGAGGTCCCCTGGACAGGGAAAGCAGTTGCCGTACCGGCAGGAGCGAACAAAATGGAGTGGATTTACAAGAAGGATCAGTCAGTTTCAGGCGGATCGGATTGTGCCTGGATCGATATGATTGATTTCTCTAAAACAGGTTATGTAAATTATATTCAGAAAGACCTTAAGGTTGCAAGAGTGGTAAATCCTGTTCAAAATGAAAAATACGGGCAGGAGACAGTCACAGTTAAAGTTCTGAATATTGGAAGGGATGTTATAAACAGCTTTTATCTTGCTTATAAAGTAAATAACCAGGCAGTTACAGTAAAACAACTTTTTGAAAAACAGGTAATCCCGTTTGGCGATTCAGTTACTGTCTCTTTTGATAAAAAGATAGATCTTTCAAAATACGGCATCTATAATATTGCAACATATGGTACCGGAAACAACGATGATTACATTTTTAATGATACAATAGTTGTTAAAATTCAAAACACTGAAATCCGCGATTCTGTAATTGTATTTCCGAATCCTTTCGCTGGCCAGTTTACGATATATATCAATTCAAAATATGGTGATCATCTCCATTTTTCATTAAGTAACATTACCGGATCTAAAATATATGAAGCTGAAAAAGATATACTGGCCGGAAAAAATGAAATTATTATCCCTGATCTCAGACTGGGTCCAGCAGTTTATTATCTCAATATCAGGGGAACAGCCATAAATAAAACATTGACGGTAATTAAAATCAACAGGTAATTTATCTATATTTCTCCCTTAAAAACCACATTATCAATGACCACACCAGTACCAACCCGTGAAATGGCAATGGAATTGTTTAAAAAATACAACAAATCAGAGAGCCTTTTAAAACACGCCCTTGCAGTTGAAAGTGTAATGCGGTTTATGGCGAAGAAATCGGGTGAGGATGAAGAGAAATGGGGAATTATAGGTCTCATTCACGATCTTGATTATGAGATGTATCCTGAACAGCATTGTATTATGACTGAAAAAATACTTCGCGAGAATCTTTGGCCGGAAGAATATATCCGTGCCGTAATGAGCCATGGCTGGGGACTTGCAACTGAAACAGAACCGCTGTCGTTACTTGAAAAGACCATCTATGCTGTTGATGAGCTTACAGGCCTGGTTGCAACAAGCGCACTTGTCAGACCTTCAAAAAGTGTACTTGACATGGAAGCCCGATCGGTAAAAAAGAAATGGAATGATAAAAAGTTTGCTGCAGGAGTTGACCGTTCGGTTATTGAAAAAGGAGCTCAGATGCTCGGCGTAAGTCTTGATGATCTTATAACCGATTGTATTATGGGGATGAGAACCGCCGCTGCTGAGATCGGTTTGGGAGGCTGACAAAAAAGGCTGAATCGAAAATCGGTCCAGCCCTCTGTTTTTCAAAGTGAATTTATTAAAGTTCCTTGAGTTTAATATTTCTGAACCAGACATCATTTCCATGATCCTGCAGACCGATATAGCCCTCCTTACCAGGATTAAGAAACCACTCCCAGTCTTTGAATTTGGAATTTGAAACCATCTTTTTCCAGTCTTCTGTCCATAGATGAAATTCAACTACATTGGCTCCGTTTGACTTGAAAACAACTGTTCCCTGATAACAAATTATACCAACCTGATTCCATTCTCCTGCCGGTTTGGTGTTCTGCGGAACAGCAGGTATGAGGTCATAAAGCGACCCGGCTTGTCTATTCCCGTTAACTCCAAGTTTTGCATCAACATGCTTGTCATTATCAAGTATCTGCATTTCAGGTGATGATTTAAAGATCCGTTCGTTAGGAATTTCTTGGGCAAGAATAAATATACCACTGTTTCCTCCCTCGGATATCTTCCATTCAAGCGACAGTTCAAAGTTGCTAAGTTTCTTATCAAAGATGATATCACCGCCGTTCCCGGCTTCACCTGTACCTGAACCGATCACATGTAAAGTTCCGTCTACGACCTCCCATCCTTCAGCCGGAAAAGCTGTCTTGTTATAGCCGCGCCAGCCGGCAGTTGTTTTTCCATCAAAGATTGAGACAAAACCGTCATCTTTTGATGCCTCTTTTTTTGCGCTGCCTTTAGTTCCGCATGAAGCTGCAAGAGCCGAGACAAGGGCACACCATAAAATAATATTTACAAATCTCTTCATAATCCAATTTCTATTTAAAATGTGAAAAACCTGTCCGCCTCACTTTTTAAAACCTTATTGGTTAGTTCTGTTATGTCAGCCAGACAAGGAACCGTTTATGCTGTTTAACTCTCTTTGCTGACAGATAAATCAGCAAAATGCCGGTTTCATAATGAATAAAAAGTTTAAAATAATGGTCACAGGGGTATTAATCCTGTGACCATATTATTATATTATACAGGCATTTCCGGTAATGACCAGCCTTTGCGGTAATTATGCTTAACCATTTCAGCTGCAAACTGTTTTGCATTGAGAGGTTCGGTCCATTTTTTACTAAATGTTGGATGACCATCTTTAATGCTGAATGCATCTTCAACGCAGATCTTCACAGTTTCACTGTCACCGATGTTTGTGAATTCCATCTTTTCTCCATTCCATTCAAGCTCTTTATTAAGCCCCTGGAGCCTTACAGCAAGAACACCCATTACAACCATTTCATTAAATGGTCCGGATTCTGAAAAATCAGATTTGGTAGCAACTCTGCTTTCTTTTGGCTCTTTACAAGCACGTACCCAGTCCATTTCATGTTTTTCACCATCCACTCTGCGTTCAGTTTTTGCAACTACAGGAACGCGGCCTGACAATAGCCATGGATTTTTACCATAACAACCGCAGATAAGAGTATCTTTCGAACCATGGAAAATAACTCCGCCACCACTGTCATTCATATCTTTTCCGGCTGGCCATCCTGCTGGTCTAGCAGGCTGTAATCCACCATCGTACCATATTACTTCAACAGCAGGGTATTTGATTTTTGAACCCTTTGGAGCAATTCTTTCAGGAAATTCCAGAGTAACCATCTGAGCATTAGGAGCACAATCGGTTAATAAAAGAGTTGAGCTGCCCTGAGCTTTAACAGGGTATTTAAGTTTCAAACCTTTGAATACCGGATGCATAATATGGCATGCCATATCGCCGAGTGCACCTGTACCAAAATCCCACCAGCCACGCCAGTTCCATGGGTGATAAATGCTGTTATAAGGACGCATTGGAGCTGGACCAATAAAAAGATCCCAGTTCAGAGTGTCAGGAACCCACTCACCTTTCGCAGGCCTGTTAAGACCCTGTGGCCATATCGGACGGTCAGTAAAAGCTTCAACTTTTTTTACTTCACCTATTTCGCCGTTCTGAAGCCATTCGCAAGTAAGGTTAATACCCTCGCCGGAAGATCCCTGGTTTCCCATCTGTGTTGCCACTTGATGTTTTGCTGCAAGTTTTGTCAGGAGCCTTGACTCATAAACAGAATGGGTAAGCGGTTTCTGAACATAAGCATGTTTTCCCATAGCCATTGCTGTGGAGGCAACAATACAATGTGTATGGTCGGCTGTTGCAACCATAACTGCATCTATATTCTTCCCTACTTCATCATACATTTTCCTGTAATCCCAGTAAGCTTTTGCTTTTGGATTGGCAGCAAAAACAGGTTTTGAATAATCCCAGTCAACATCACAGAGTGCTACTATATTTTCTGTCGGGGCAACTGCTTTTAAGTTTGAGTTTCCCATTCCTCCGATTCCAACTATAGCAATATTGAGTTTGTCGCTGGGAGCCTTATGGCCAAAGCCACTGATAACTGAGCTGGGCAGTATAGTAAGACCTGCAGCTACAGCACCGGTGCTTTCCAGAAATGTCCGGCGTGAAATTGTTTTAAAATTTTTCTTCATTGTCAGGTAATTTAAGTTTTTAATATGGAATGATAAAAATACTTATTATAGATAATTTTGATTTTTCAATTATGTAACAACTTAATCATTAATGTTGTAAAACTACAATTCCCTCATCCAGATATTCCGGTATGCTACAGGATTACCATGATCCTGAAGAACCAGGCTTCCTGCCCCATGTTTCTTAATAAAATACTCAGGAATTCCAACATATACAGTTGGTCCTCTAAGGCTTACGTTATTCTGCACCAATACTCCATTATGTAATACTGTAACCCGTGGAGGAGTAAAAAAGGTTGTTGTATCATTATTAAAAGTCGGTGCGGTATAAATAACATCATAGGTCTGCCATTCGCCCGGTTTTCTTGAAACATTCACTAAAGGAGCAAATTGTTTATAAAAACTACCTGCCTGCCCATGGCGGTAAGTGCGGTTATTGTAGCTGTCAAGTACCTGTAATTCATAAAGTTCCTGCATAAAAATACCACTATTCCCTCTACCCTGGCCATCACCTGATACTTCAGAAGGAGTTTTCCATTCAATATGCAACTGGAAATTTGAAAATTTGCGTTTTGTTTTTATAACGCCTGAACCCTTTACACAAACTAAAGAACCATCTTTCACAATCCACTTTGAAGGAGCACCTTTATTGTCTGTCCACTCTGAATTAATATCTGAACCACCAAACAGTATTATAGCATCCGAAGGAGCATCGCTGTCTTTTATACCAGGCTGAATTATAGTAACTTCAGGGTCCATAATTTCTGTCAAACCCGGAATCATCTTGTCACCATCCAAAGCTTTAAGAACAGGTTGCTGAGCCAGTGCTGAGCCATAAAAAAATGAGAATATTAAAAAGGCAATAGAAACGGTTTTTTTCATAATCATGGATTTAAAAAAATTTAAATGTTTTATATATTTATTAATCAACTAACTAATCAATATTTATCTAACCTTTCAGCTAAAATGAATTTATCAGATTAATTTAAGATTGTCAAGTATAAAAATAAATAATTTTTCGAATGGCTGATATATAATTCATCTATTTAATTAACAAACTGCTGAAAAGGTAAAAGTTCGGTGTGAGCCGAAGGTGCTGACCGATGTGAGCCGAAGGTGCTGACCGGGTCAGTGAAAAAATTATTATCGCGGTTTGTTGAAAATCAGAGAGGTATTTTTATTCCTTTTAAGTTACTTTGTGATGAACTTCAGGTTCATAAATTAATCAGTAATTAGATATATATCAGAAAATGGAAGTGAAGTATTTCTCTCTCGGATCAGTTGAAACCAACATTTTTTTTAAAACAGTAAGGATAGCATTCGGCATTGTCTGCATCGGGATAGCTGTTTTCTGGGTTATTTTCAATCTCAGTTCTCTGAAAGCTGATATTAATCTCTGGATAACAATCATATTTCTCTCAGGTTTTGGAGTTTATCAGATCTGGGCAGGCCTGGGGAGGGCAGTCAGATTTATTGAAATAAGCTCCGATCAGGTCAGGCTTAAGAAAAACAGTATACTTCCGGCTATAGTGATTACTTCCGCGACAATGGAGAAAATAGAATTATTCCCCTTCAATGTTGTATTTTTTCTAAAAACAAAAAAGAGAATCATATTCAGATTCGGCAATACCTTCAGCGAATTGAATGAAAAAATCAAAGATGAGTTAATGAATTTTGCTGAATCAAAAGATATTCCCATCGAAATAATTCAGGAGAAGCTCTAGCCTGATTAATTCATAAACCTTAAATTAAGCATAAATGGGATTGATAAATATTCTACTTTTGCTATAATAAAAGTTGTTATATGCTACCCCTCTTCAAAAAGAATGAGAACAAACTTGAATGCCTGTTATGTCCTCATTGCTGCAAACTTACGAAAGGCGCTACCGGCATTTGCGGAGTAAGAAGAAACAGAGGTGAAAATATTGAGTTGCTGACATATGGTGTTCTTTCAGGATATTCCTCTGATCCTGTTGAGAAAAAACCACTTTATCATTTCTTTCCCGGATATAATGTGTTATCAGTCGGATCGTATGGCTGCAATATGAGTTGTGATTTTTGTCAGAATTTCAATATCTCGCAGAAATATTCAGACCATTTTATAGCTGATACAACACCTGAGAAACTGACCACTGCAGCGCTCTCATCAAAAAACAACATTGGTATAGCATTTACATATAATGAGCCTGTTATCTGGTTTGAGTTTGTGAGGGATGTTGCCATACTTATTAAAAAAGCTGGCTTATGTACAGTAATGGTAAGCAACGGATATATTAACTCAGATCCGCTGAATGAAATAACAGGGTTTACCGATGCGTTCAATATTGACCTTAAAGCATTCACTGACAGCTTTTACCGTCGGCTAACTGGATCCGGCATCGGGCCTGTTAAGGATAGTCTGAAGCAAATTGCACGGTCGGGAAAGCATCTGGAGATTACCACCCTGATAATACCCGGACAAAACGATAATGAAAAGGAAATGGCTTTAATGTCAGAATGGATTGAAGGTGAACTCGGACCTGATGTTCCTCTGCATCTCAGCAGATATTACCCGATGTACAAAAGAGATGATCCTGCTACAAATCAGGAAACCCTTAGCAGGCTTTACGATACAGCATTAAAAAATCTTAATTATGTCTATACAGGGAACCTGAAAACAGAGACTTCACAAAACACAAAATGCCCTGAATGCGGAACCCTCGTTACAATCAGAACCGGTTATCAGACCACTCTTCTAAACCTGAATGAAGAAGGGAAATGTAGTTGTTGCGGTAATCTGATTTACAGCCACTTTACTATTTCTTCGACGAAATAGTACTCAGCCTGGTAAATAGTTTATCAACACCTGTAAGAAGATCCTTCTCTACCGATTTATAATAACCTTTTAAAATTTTTGGATTATCCTTTCCGTCAGGGTTATTAACACGGGCAATCAGGTCGTTTCTGAAATTGACAGAATCAGTAATAATGGCTGATAATTCATCAGATTTATTTTCAGGATGCATTCCTGAATAAACAAAACAATCAGATATCACTTCAAAAATCAGGTAATCAATATCCTTTTTCAGATCTCTTAAACTTGCCATGCGGTACGTGTTTGAATTAATTAAAGTGCAAATATAGTAAATTATCTGTTAGTCTGTTTAAGCGTGAACCATTATTCAGTCCTGAAAAGAGTCATACTTTCCTCAGCTCTTTTCATATATAGTTTCCTTAATTTTTCCATTATAGGCAGTCTGACATTGAATGGTTTATCATCGATGATAAAAAAAGGGAGAACCATAGGCGATGTGCCTGTCATAAAAACTGCATCATAATCAGAAATATCATCAGCACTCACACATTTAAGTTTCACCTCAAAATTATTTTCCCTGCAAATCTCAAGAATGTGCTTCCGGGTAATACCATTCAGGATAATATTGTCCGGAGCAGTAACAAGTGTTTCTCCCTTAAGAAAAAAAATATTTGACCGGCTTCCTTCAGTAATCAACTTGTTTTCGTTCACGAGTAGAGCTTCATAAGCACTTTCCTGAATAAGTTTATGAAATATCGCTGACCGTAGTTTATGGTTAATGACCTTTGAAACAGGGTCTTTCCTTACAGCAAAATAGAGAACACCTTTTACTCCTTTCCTATACTGATCGGCCGAAGGATAAACAGGTTCGACTGAATAGACGAGATAGTTATCAGAACCATTATTATAATTAAATACTATTTTAAGATTTTTCTCTTTGCTCTTTTCAGAACGGGTAAGAGCAATAATTGCTTTTCGTAATTCAGGAACACCAGCAAGAAGTTCTTTTCCCTGAAGCCTTACACTGGCAGCCAGCCGTTCCATATGATCGTTAAAAAAAACAGGATTTCCTCTGACCAGCCTGATTACTTCATAAATTGAATCGCCCTCGTAAACCATACTATTATCGAACGAGTCTGCGGGTTGCAGGTTTCCGTTAAGTATGAAATTTTTTCCATAGCATTCATTCATGATAAATAGTATTAACAAACAAAAATACAAAGACCCAGCCACTTATCAGTCAATTCTGCTTTTATTTCTCTGACATATTCTGCTGTTCCTAAAATAAGTTCGCTAAAAAGCAACGTAAAAAAACAGACCATTTTATTTAGATTTGTAAATTATTCCGGATAATGAAATTGCAGTAAATGTATTCAATCATCGATATCGAAACCACAGGAGGAAGTGCACGCACTGAAAAGATTACTGAAATTGCAATTTACCTTCACGATGGAAATCAGATAACCGGAGAATTTGTTTCCCTTGTAAACCCTGAAAGAAATATTCCATACTTCATTACCAATCTGACCGGGATAACAAATGAGATGGTGGAAGATGCACCCCGTTTTTTTGAAATTGCCAGAAAAATTGTAGAATTAACAGAGGGCACAACGTTTGTGGCTCATAATGCAAAATTTGACTATTCCTTTATCAGGCAGGAGTTTAAATCACTTGGCTTCAATTTTAAAAGAAATATCCTTGACACTGTATCTCTCAGCAGAAAGCTTTTTCCGGGACATAAATCATACAGTCTTGGAAATATTTGTAAAGACCTCAGGATTTCTATAAGCGGAAGACACAGGGCAGCCGGTGATGCTTTAGCTACCGTAAAGCTGTTTGAAATGCTTATGAAAAAAGATATGGAGATAAGCGGCAGCAGTACCGTTCTTCTGAAGAATACGAGAATATCAAAGCTTAACCCTAAACTCGACCTCACCAAAATTGAACAGATACCTGAAGAACCGGGGATCTACTATTTCTACAATGAAAAAGGTGATCTAATATACATCGGTAAGAGCCGTGATCTCAAGCAAAGGATATCCACACACCTTTCAAACAATACAACCAGCCGTGCAATGGAAATGCGCGATCTTATAGCAGATATTGACTGGGAAACAACAGGAAGTGAGCTGATTGCCCTTCTTAAGGAATCATCTGAGATTAAAGCGAATAAACCGCTCTATAACAGGGCCCAGAGAAGAACCGGATTCCAATGGGGAATATTCACCTTTACCGATCAGAAAGGTTACATTAATTATCGTTATGGGCAAATTAACAGTGATGAGACTCCTGTTTCGGTATTTACATCAAAAGAGAAAACCAAATCGAAGCTCAGCTCTCTGGTTGAAAAACATGGCCTTTGTCAGAAACTATCGGGACTTTACGAAACAGAAGGACAATGTTTTCATTACCAGGTGGGAATATGCAAAGGGGCATGCTGTGGAAAAGAGAGTTCTGAAGATTACAATGAACGGGCAGCCAGGGCAACCGAGGAGTTTTACTTTACCCGGCGTAACATTTTTATTGTTGATAAAGGCAGAGATGATACAGAACGTTGTGCCGTTAAAATTGTCAACGGGAAATATGCCGGCTGGGGGTACTTTAATATCGACGATATGGGGTTCGGTCTCAGCGCATTGCATGAATGTATCATTCAATCAGCCGATAACAACGATATCCAGGTCATCCTTAAGCAATATCTCAAGAGCAACAAGGTTGAGAAGATACTTGAATTCTGAACCTTGCTGTCTGATGCTCGCTACCTCGATGCAATCAGCCTTCATTCAATTATTTACAGAAAGAAAAGAATAGTTCTTCCCGTAAGAAATCATCTGGCCCAGGTAATCATTAACATACTGAAGAGTAATATCGGTAACAGCACCATTTGAATCCAGTACAGGCATAAGCACCGGGTTAACAAAACCGGTATATGGAGCAAGGTTAAGTTTTCCGTAACGCTCCAGTATTTCGGCATGCAAGGAGGCATCGACTTTTACACCAAAATCCTCAATAAGTTTTTTACCTGCTTCAAAATCACCTTCTGACTTAATACGTTGAATCTCTTTAAGTAAATCGCCAAAAAGCAGCTTAAGCTTCTGGTAATCATTTATTTTAACATAAGTTTTCCCATCGCGTTTTATGAATTCAACGACATTTTCATTTTTTCCCATTTCATAAACCCAGTGAGAAATAGATGATCTGCAACGCATATGAGCCTGCTCAATCTCTTTACCCGGTTTTATTCTTACCATCTGTGTTAGCAAACCGTTACGGAGATATGCATCGTAGGATGCCTTTCCAGCCTCTTCATCAGGAAGCAGGCCAAGTTCAGTAATCTTCTTATCCATCATGAAATAGAGCGCAAAAAGGTCAGCTCGTGCCTCTTCAAGAGGGGAAGCATAGTTTTTAAGAGCATTGGGGTCGGTTCCATCAGCAAGTTTTCCGCTTGCATGGCCAACACACTCATGAAGGTCGGTATGAAGGGCATCGGAAACTGATCCGTATTTTTTTATTCGGGCAACTTCCTGCTGGTCAGATGCAAACTCCTCCAGAAAACCATTTCCCTGCGATGCAACATCATAAGCATTTGTTATATTAGCCAGTGTAACCGATTTGGAACCGACATCTTTTCTGATCCAGTCAGCATTAGGAAGGTTAATTCCAAGAGGGGAGGCAGGGTATGAATCTCCTCCAAGCATCGCAATATTTATCACCTTGGCAGCAACACCGGTAACTTTTTCTTTCCTGTATTTCGGCTGAATGGGAGAATTGTCTTCAAACCATTGTGCGTTTGCAGTAATAACCTGAGTGCGTTTAGTTGCCTCTAAATCTGTATAATCCACAATTGACTCCCAGGTTGCTTTCATTCCCAGCGGATCTTCATAGTTCTCAATAAACCCGTTTATGTAATCAACCATCGAATTGGTATTTTTAGCCCAGACAACATTATATTCATCCCATTTCCGAAGATCACCTGATTTATAATATTCAATAAGAAGAGCCAGCTCTTTCTTCTGTGTTTCATTTTCAGCTACACCTGCAGCTTTTTCAAGCCACGAAACAATAACATCAATAGCTTCTCCATACTTACCACCTGACTTATAAACTTCCTCGGTTACTTTTCCGTTCAGTTTCACAACTTTTGAATTCAATCCGAGAGAGACAGGTCTTGGATCATCAGCGACAATTTTCCCTGCATAAAAACTCTCAACCTCTTTCTGTGTTACACCCTCGTAAAAATTGGATGCAGACTCTGCAACCATATCAGCACCGGCTCTTTGTTCAACTTTCCTTGGGAATAGCTTCTCATCGAAAATAACCGGCGACAACAGAGAAATAAGCTGATCTGCAGTTTCACCTTTTGCAAGAGGAAGCTTGTCTTGTGCTGACCCTTTAACAAGAGTGGAGAAATAGCTTTCGCCAAAGCCAGGTTTCAGCTTATCGCTTGAATAATGATGGTGAATTCCATTAGCAAAGAATACTCTCTTTGCATAAACAACAAATGCCTTATAATCAGTCGCTTCTTTGTAACCTGAATAACTTTCAAGTATGGCTTCAAGTGTTTTTCTTATCTTCAGATTATACCTGAAATTCTGATCCCAGAAGATATCTCTCCCGGAGAGAGCAGCCTGGCTTAGATAATAAATGTACACTTTTTGCTTAAGAGAGAGCGATTCGAATCCGGGGAGCTTATATTTTAAAACACGCATATCCTCAAACTGATCAACAAGATAGTTAAAGTCATCAGTTGCCACAGGGGCAGGCGGTGTTGCATTTCTGCATGAATTAAGGTTCAATATCATCATAAATAACAGAATAAATAATTTCGGCGACATTTTCATGGCTGCAATAATTTGTTTATTAATAAGCTGCTAAATTATCAAAAAGTAAAAGAATCCTGATAATTTTACCTTAAAATATAGTACTGTTTCAATTTAAAGTGGTTTAATTATTAACGTTTAGGCAAGGAAAACCAATGAAAAATATTATTGAAAACCTAAGATCGGATCTCATCGCTAATGCTGATGAAAAGAGCAGGCAGGCACACGAAAGATTCTTCAGGGAAGAGATAAATCCTTATGGTATCAAATCAGCAGTATTAAGTAATATCTCGCGGAGCCATTATAAATTAATTGCTGACAAATCGAAATCAAATATCTTTTCATTAAGTGAAGAATTATGGGCTTCGGGGAAATTTGAAGAATCGTTTATAGCCTGTAACTGGTCATATAATGTCCGTAAATATTACGAACCGGCCGATTTTGAAATATTCGGCAGGTGGATAGATAATTATGTCAGCAACTGGGCATCGTGCGATACTTTCTGCAACCATAATGTTGGAACATTTATTGAGATGTACCCGGAATACCTGGATGGATTAAAAATATGGGCAACATCGCAAAAACGCTGGGTAAAACGTGCCGCGGCTGTATCACTTATTGCACCTGCCAGACGGGGTAAATTCCTGAAAGAGATTTTTGAGATAGCCGATATCCTTCATTCTGACAAAGATGATATGGTACAGAAAGGATATGGCTGGATGCTAAAAGCAGCAAGCAAAACCCACGAAAGAGAAGTATTCGATTATGTACTGAGTAAAAAGAAAACGATGCCACGAACCTCATTAAGATATGCTATCGAAAAAATGGCTGATGAATTAAAGGCAAAGGCGATGGAAAAATAAAAGATAATAAACGGCCCATAAAAAGATTAAGCCAGAACAGATCTTAATCAGTAAGTCATATTCCAAGCAGATCCATAACACCATTAATGAATGTTAAAGGATGAACCGGATTTCCCGGAACATAAAGGTCTATGTGATTTTCCTCAATAAACTTCCTGTTCAGAGCAGGGCTTCCTTCAAAGATACCACCACTTATGGCATCGGTACCTGCAAGAATAATAATTTTTGGTGAAGGGGTTGCATCATAAGTTATCTGCAACGGTTCAGCCATGTTTGCAGAGACAGGACCTGTAATAACAATTCCATCGGCATGACGTGGAGATGCTACAAATTCAATACCGAAACGACCCATATCGAAGTTCACATTTCCACAGGCATTTAACTCAAGTTCACAGCTGTTATCGCCGGCTGCAGAAACCTGCCGGAGCTTAAGAGAGCCCCGGAACATTCGCTGAATATCTTTTCTAATTAGATCAGGATCAAGAGATACCGGAGTGCGAAGGCCCTCTTTTATGAATAGTCTTTCCCGGCTATTCGCAGCAAGTTTATAATCGGTGGTAAAACGGATCTTGCCCGGAAAAAGCCGTGAGCATTCACCGCAGAAAGTACATTTGCCAAGATCAATTCCGACCGGAGAGGTGGTAATTGCATTGGTCGGACAGATATCAGCCAGAGCCTGTGAGTCGACTTTATCGAGGCTTATCTCCGGACGCCCCCTGAATATTCCGGGAACATTTGCTTTTCTCAGATCAGGGATAAATTGTTTGCCCTGGTGGTACAATATTTTAATGGTTCTCAACATAATAATTACTCTGTTTGGTTTTAAAGATCGTGCCCGCAATAGGACAGATCAAAACTTTTATTACAAACCGGAAAGTCAGATATTTCATTGTTCCTCACTGCAAGTGCAAGAGCCAGCCAGTTATGAAATGACGGGTCTTTAACCTTATATATTACCAACTCCCCATTTTTTCCTGTGACAGCTGCATGGCAAATCTCACCTCTCCAACCCTCAGTAAGGGAGATTGCAAACGAATCGGGTTTCAGGTTCGCCGGGATCTCCTGAGCCGCTCCTGCATCGGGAATTTTTTTGAGCAATTGTCTTATGTAGGAAACGGACTGAATAACCTCCTCCTTTCTGATCTGCACCCTGGAATAGACATCGCCATGATGTTTCATAACAGGAACATGGTTTAAATCGGGATATATCCCATAAGGATGAGAGAGTCTTATATCCCTGTTCAGAGCATTCATCCTGGCAGACATTCCCACAGTGCCAATTGAAAGGAGTTGATCATATTTCATTGTTCCGGTTCTCTCGAATCTCGATAAAGAGCTGGGCAGCCTCGATAGTTCACTGTTCATCTCCACAAAATCTGGTTCAAATGCATCGAGCACTGCAATAAGCCTGTCAGCCAATGCCTTATTAAAAGGATATGGATTATAACCGGTGCGTATAAGTCCTTTTGCCAGACGGTTCCCGCACCATTCCTGAAAAAAGTTGATGACAGGTGTCCTCAGTCTTCCGAAAACCGAACTCCCCAGCTGATAGGCTACATCTGTACATATTGCGCTCAGATCGCCGGTATGAATTGCAATCCGCTCCAGTTCCTGAGCAATAGTACGTGAATATTGCATCTCATAATCAGCTGACATTCCGCTCAGACTCTCCCACAGGCTTGCAAATGCTGTAGTATGACCAATAACACTGTCACCTGCAATTGATTCGGCCAGGGTAGTACGCTGAATAAGCTTTTTCTTTTCCAGAAAAAGTTGTTCAACGCCCCTGTGCTGATATCCCAGCTGAATTTCCAGATGCAAGATCTGTTCGCCATTACAGACAAATCTGAAATGGCCAGATTCAATAATACCGGCATGCACAGGCCCCACTCCTACTTCATGAAGCTCTTCACTTTCGATTCCAAAGAACGGATAGTCAGGTATGGTTTTTGTTTTGTCTGCCCTGTTTTCTGCATAGCGAACCGGTTTCAGCCATGGATGCCCAACAAAGCCAATGTCAAAATTTTCATGTATTTCACGTTCAAATTTCTCAAAAGAGAGGTTTCTGGCGGCCATCGAATTGAGAACCGCATCACTGCTTACCAGGGAAGATGAAACAAGGATATTATGCTGAAGATCATCTGCTATACAGCATATTAGACGGATGTTGCCGGTTTCGCGGAAAGCAAAATACAATACACAATGCCTCTCCTCATGATTTTCTATCAAGGTAATATTACTGTCAAAAAACAGATCATAGGTCATTTCCGGTATAGAGCTTAACGGAACAGACTGCTGGTTATTTATAGTTATGAAGCTCATATTAAGTAGTTAAGACATTAACTGCATCCTGAATTAACCTGACAAAAATATCGGGTGGATTAAGCCCCAGCCAGATAGCTGTAAACAGCAAAATATATTGAGTAACAGATTCCCACGGATTTATTTTCGGGATTTTTGTTTCATCCAAACCGGTAACAGGGAGGAACAGTATCTTTAATATATTCTTCCCAAAGGCCCAGATAACAATTGTCAGCAGCAGCAATACCACTACCAGCAGGATTATATAACTTCCCTCAAACAGCGACCGGAAAATAAGGAATTCACTGACAAATAAGCCCGAGGGTGGCATAGCAGTGGCACTTATAAATCCTAATAATAATACGATGGCACCGGCAGGGTTATATTTAAAATAGTTTCCTACTTGCTGAATACTTTTGCTCTGGAATGTCCTGTATAACTGATTGAACTGAAAGAAGAGGCTTGACTTAACAAAGGCGTGCAGAATAATATGGAGAATTGCAGCATAATATCCGATACCGCCTGCAGCGAGGCCAAGCATTACAATACCCATATGTTCAATTCCGGAATAGGCGAACATCCTTTTAATATTTGTAACCCTGGTCATATAAACAGTGGCAACAAATATTGAAAGGAAGGCTGCAATAAATATTATAAGGTTAGCCCAGTGAAAAAGGGAGGTATGAGCGATGATTACATAAAACCTGAAGATGCCTACAAAACCCAGATTCATAAGTACGCTTGCCATTAAAGCTCCAGCCGGAGCGGGTGCTTTATCTTTGGCATCTATACCTGCTGTGTACATCGGAACTAGACCAAGTTTTGCTGTAAAACCGGTAAAAATAAAAAGGAAAGCCAGCCGCAGCCAAAACGG
Source organism: uncultured Bacteroidota bacterium (assembly GCA_903824785.1). GTDB lineage: Bacteria > Bacteroidota > Bacteroidia > Bacteroidales > VadinHA17 > LD21. Next base: position 20,767 of record CAIJYD010000101.1, on the reverse strand, counting down.
ATTAAGCTGATCCTTGTAGATCATCAGGTTTGCAAAAGATAAATCATTTGACCCGGCATGCTGCAAAGAGAGGCTGAGAAACAGGATCCCGATAAAAACAAAAGTTATACTGATTGCGCAGATGAAAACATATTTCCAGGTACCTTCAAGAGCAAGTTTATTCCTGTGATGATAAATAAGAACAGAAGCAGACAACGTGGTCATTTCAGTAAAGATCCATATTACAGCAATATGATTTGCAAGATAGGCTGCGGTTATCGAAGTAATCAGAAACACTATTGCCGCAAAATAGAGCGCCCTCGATTGTGGTGATTCATCGTGACGGACAATATAGAGATAACTGTGAAAAAGAGCAGGAATGGTAATTATGCTGAGAGTAATCAGCAGAAGCAATCCAAGTGAATCGAAAGTAAAATAGATCAATGAAGTCTCTCTGTAACTGAAGCAGGCATAAACTGTAAATACCGTCTGCAGAATGCAGAAAAGAACAATCAGAATATTGTTACCGGCAGCTTTTCTATTCAGGAAAAGAAGAGCTGAAATAAGATATGCACATATCAGATAAATACCAATCATCATTTCCATGTTTAATAATCTTTCAAATTGCTAAGCTGGTCAACATCAACATCTTTAAAGACATCTCCTATTTTATTCAGGAATATTCCGAGTATCAGAACGCTGGCAAAAACATCAAGCATAATACCCAGATTCACCAGATCTGGCATCTCGTTTCCAACAGCAAGAGAGAGAACAAACACACCATTTTCGATCATCAGGTAACCCATCACATGAGTTATTATCTTTTTCCGGGAAGCGATGAAGTATAAACCTGTAAAAAGGGTTGATAATGAAACAATAAAGAATATTTTATCGAGATGGGTATCCTGAATTGAATTGGCCAGCAATACTGTTATCACAACGATCATTGTAATAATCAGAAGTGATATGAAGTGCGGAAGGTAGGGTTCCGTCTCACGGGTTATTCTGTTTCGTCTGATCAGATATCCAAGAAACATAGGAACTGCCAGAGCTTTAAAAACAACTGTTTCAAGCAAGATAAGAATCAGGTTCCAGGTCTGAATATCCTTAAGCTGGAGGAATGTGACACCAAAAAGGATAAATCCCTGCAAAGCCAGAACTCTTACATAGGTAATTATCCTGTTTGCAATAGACACATATAAAAGGCTTATAATGAATAATATCAATAAAACGTTAGTCATCTCTTTTACTATTTAAACAAATTTTTCCAGAACAAGCAACACACCAAGAAAGATTAAAAAGCTCACTGAGGAGAGCGCCAGAATAAACTGTGGATTATGGTTCATCCTGAATCGTGCCATAAAAGATTCAATCAATCCCACCATCACTGCAAACAGAAACTGAATAAAAAGAAACAGAGGAACAGCCCAGACAAGAGACAATCCACCAATAAAGAAATCAGCAATTATGGCACCATACATTGCAAACTTCAGATATCCGGCAGTGAGTATTAAACCCAGATCAAAACCACTGTTATCCAGTATCATAACCTCGTGTATCATTGTCAGTTCAAGATGAGTTTTCGGATCATCCACAGGCATCCTGCTGTTTTCAATCATGGCGATCATAATCAGCACAAAAGCTGCCATGCCTCCCAGCATATAGGTTATTGATGAGCCAAGATGCAATGATGAAAATATTTCATAGAAAGAGGTCTTTCCGGTAAGCAGAGCAAATGAGCCGATAAGAATAAAAAATGCAGGTTCGGCAAACATCGAATAAAGAGCTTCACGGCTCGCTCCCATTCCTTCAAAACTGCTTCCTGTATCCATTGCAGAAATAATGCTGAAAAACTTGCCTAACGCAAGAATATAGGCAAAGAAAATAAAATCACCGTCAAAGCTCACAATACCTTTGTACGAACCAAACGGAACAACCAGACATGCCATTAAAACTGAAGAAAAACCAATTACCGGCGCAATACGGAAGATTATGCTTGTAGTTTCACTGTAAACAGATCCCTTCCGGAATAATCGTTTCACATCGCTTACAGGTTGCAGAATACCGGGGCCTTTTCTGCCTGAAGTAATACTTTTTGTCCGGAGAATTATCCCGGTAAAAAAGAAGCTGGTGAATAGTATAAGTATAATACTTAGCATTTTACAAATTATTTAGAAATTTGAGGATCGTCAATATTTTTTCGGCTATCAGCGGCAGACATATTACAGCAGTTATAAAAATAATACCATACAATATATACCTCTGCAACTGACCATTCTGAAGGAAAAGGAACAACTCAGTTATTCTATTCAGCAGTTTAACTGGCTTGTCAATGAAGATCCTTTCTATCTTATCATAAGGATCCGTCCCATAATGTTTAACTCCCGGAAATACCTCATCAACCACAATATCTGTCTTTTCGATGTCAAGTACCGGTTTGGCAAGCTTTGAGTAACTGCGTACAAACGAGTTTGCTGTATATTGAAGCTTACTATCGGCAGCGCCATAGCCGCAGCCCCATGTTGGAGCTGATGATATTATCTTATTTCTGCTTAAAATCTTCCTGAGCGCTACCACTCCCAGAACAAACAAAATAAAAACAGCAAATAACCGGTTTATGATCTGAAGTGACTTGACCGAAGCAACTTCTATAAAATTCAGATTAAAGTCAACGGGATTTATATAAAGATTGACAGGGCCCTGCAAAACATTCAGAAACAGTGCGGGAAACAAAGCAATCAATATCATAAGTGAAGCTGTCAGGTACATCGGGAACAACTGCCAGAAACCTGTTTCAATTACTTCATCCGCCATAACGGACCGCGGATTGCCCAGAAAAACAATACTAAAGGCTTTTGTAAAACATAACATTGCAAGCCCTCCGATCAGCACAAGCCCCACCAGTGAAAAGATAATTGCCATGAGGGAAAGCAGGCTGGCACTGTAGAGCCAGTTATAAATCCCGCCAAAAATCAGGAATTCGGAGATAAAGCCGTTAAGTGGTGGCAGACCGCAAATAGCGATTGCCGAAATAAGAAACAGAATGGAAGTCTTTGGCATCTTTTTAATTATTCCGCCAAGACGCTCGATATTAACTGTTTGGGCAGCCTGTAAAATGTTTCCAGCACTGAAAAAGAGAAGTGATTTGAACAGAGAATGATTCAGGGTATGCAGCATTGCACCTGAAAAACCAAGTATAGCCATCCACTTATTTGCCGACCCAAGTCCGATGCATCCTATGCCTATCCCCATGCCGATAATTCCAATGTTTTCAATACTATGATATGCCAGAAGTCTTTTCAGATCGTGCTGAACAGTTGCCAGCATTACGCCATAAATCCCTGTAAAAACAGAAACAAAAAGGATTATATAACCAATTGTTGTATAATCAGTTTTTATTAACAGCAACATTCTCAGAATGCCATAGATCCCTATTTTTATAACAACACCCGACATTATTCCGGAGACATGTGACGGAGCAGCAGGGTGAGCATATGGGAGCCAGGTATGAAAAGGTACAAAACCGGCTTTTATTGCAAACCCGATAAAAAAACAGAGGAATAACACTGTTCCGGCAAGTGTTGACTGATGACCTGAGAAATCTGCTATTGCTTCGAAATTATAATTACCGGTCTTGAAAGCTACGTAGATGAACCCCAGCATAATAAAAACAATGCTTATGTGAGATTGCACAATATAATTTATTCCGGCTTTAATGTTATCCGGTTTATTATGATTGAATATTACCAGAATGAAATTAGATATCGCCATTAACTCCCATAACAACAGAAAGACAAATCCATTCTGTACCGAACATATTCCCAGCAGAGAAAATTGTACAAATAAAAAAGCTATGCAATGAAGTGTTATTTCGCTTCTCCTTTCAGCATACCTCTTCATATAATTAAAACCGTAAAGTGCTCCGGTTATTAAGGTGAAATTTATGAGAAGGATGAACCATGCGGAAAGTGCGTCAATACTGACAGGTACTTTCCCGAAAATAACAGTTCCTGTAAAAGTTACTTCATAGCTGGTTCCGGTAAGTGCTTGTATGGCAACAAAACTGCTGATGAATCCAATAACAATTACAGCCGACAAAGTAATTATACCTTTCCCTGTCGTATTTGCCGACAGAATAGCAATCACCGCTGATAATAATATGATTAATATAATATTTATCAATGCCATAAATTTAAAACGGTTCCGATAAAGATGGCCAGAATGAAGACAATTCCATAAATTACATATGCCTGAATTTTGCCATTTTGAATAAACTGGAATAGATTAATAAACCGGCTGATCAGAGAAATTCCCGGATCTATTACTTTAGTTTCAATTATATCGAGGTAAAATGAACGGTATTTTCTTGATTGAGGAAACGTTTCGTTACGGGAAATCTCCTTGTATCCCTTTTTTTCTATCAGCATAAAATTCAAAAGCTTCCCGAATGATTTGGAAAATGATTTTCCGGTGTATTGCATCCTTACATTTGGAGCAAGGTAACCGCAGCCCCAGGTAGAAGCAATTTTTTGTTCCGTCCCCTTAATGAGAATCCGCCTGAGGATAAATACAAGTATAATTACAGATAAGAAGATAACAGAAGCAAGGCTGATATTCTTCATAACTGTCATGTATCCATGCAGATCACCAATATTCAGGTTTATTCCCTGATAAGTAAAACCATTCAGCACCGACCCGGCAAGTTCAACATAGAAACCCGGAAAAAATGCGATTGAAACCATTGCAATCACAATAAGGTACTGTGGCAATAGCATCATCAAAGGAACCTCTTCCGGATGGTGTTTTATTTTCTGCCGCGGAGTACCAAGAAACAGAGTTCCGAAAGTTTTGGTAAAAGTAAGTAGTGAAATACCACCGATTATACTCATCCCGGCAAAAGCAATTATCATTAAAGTTATCTGAGCAATACCTGATGAGTTGATCCCGGTAAGTATTCCGCAATATATTAAAAACTCTGAGATAAAGCCATTCAGAGGAGGGATCCCTCCTATTGCAATGGCTCCGGTGAGAAACAGTCCCGCTGTTTTTGGCATCTTTCCGATCAATCCGCCCAGTTTATCCATATCACGCGTATGTGTCTGCCTGTAAACAGACCCTGCTGAAAAGAAGAGCAATGATTTAAATAATGAATGGTTCAGAACATGCAGAAGAGCCCCGCCAAAACCTAAAAAACAGAGCATACTCTGCCCCTTGCCGATACCAATCAGACCCAATCCAATACCAACCCCAATAATACCTATATTCTCTATGGTACAATATGCCAGCATCTTTTTGAAATCGCGGTGAACGGCAGCATTCATAATACCAAACAGACCTGTCAGTAGCGACAAAATTAAAACTATTTCCCCAAGGATGAGGTAATCTGTTTTCAAACCGGCTATTATCCTGAAAATCCCATAAATACCCATTTTGACAATCACGCCCGACATTACACCTGATATGTGCGAGGGGGCAGCAGGGTGAGCCTGAGGCAACCAGGTATGAAGACCAATAAAACCTGCTTTCAATCCGAATCCTGCAAAGAAGATCAGGAATAACCAGATATTGGCATTGGAATTAAAAAACAATCCTATTCCCTGAAAATCGAATGTACCTGTTTTGAAATAAACCCAGATAAATGCAACTGTCAGAAATACCACACTAAGGTGCATCTGTACAAGATAATTTATTCCCGCCTTCAAAACTTTTGGATTCGTATAGTCGAATAATACAAGAAGAAAGGATGATAAGGACATTATTTCCCAGGAGATAATAAACACAATACTGTGCTGAACCATTGTAACAGCAACCATTGAAGCTTGAAAAACAAGATATAATGACCAGTGAAATGTAACAAAAGAAGGGTGAATGAAAGATGGTTTCAGATATCCTGCTCCATATAGCACACCTGTAAATGAAGTAAAGTTAATAATCAGAATAAACCAGGCTGACAAGGCATCAATTCTGAGAGGTATATCCCCAAAAAATGATCCTCCGTTAATTATCAGTTCCACGCTTCCTGTTGTGAAACATTTAACAGCTATGAACCCTGTTATCAGAGAAACCAGAAAAACCGAAAATATGCTGACAAAAGGTTTAATTCTTACAGGAACAAAGGAAAGCACTAATATTCCTGAAAATAAGACTATTGCAAATGTTTTGAATAGAAAACCAATTAATTCATTACCCTCATAAACCATCATTCTTTAATTAGTTCATCTGACTTAATAGAAGAGGATGCAAAGTAAATAAAAAACCTTTATCTGAAAGTTTTTAAGACGAATAAATATGAGGGAACAAGCAGGTTTTATGAACAGGAATGGTTTTGAGAAAAAACTGGTTCCTCAGTTTTAATTATACTTATTCAATCCTGTTTATCGGTGACAACAGGTTTATCAGCAGTTTTAGTTCTGCCCTTGAATTTTATCAGCAAATCTTTGATAATCCCTCCTGAAAGGTAACCGAAAGCCAGTCCCCATAAAGTAGTTAAATACCAGACAGATTTTATCGGGCAGGTACCCGTCTGACATCCGACAAATCTCCAGTAAAGAAATCCACCTACCGCTCCTGCAGCCGAAAAAATAATAACAAAATGATGTTTTCCTATAAATTCTTTCATTGAATATATTTTATGTAAAGGTAATTGTTTTTATTACTTTTTTTGCACTTATAAGCGGAACCTGTTTCTCCTATAACGAAGGTCTGAGGAAAGCAATAATCGGATATCAGTTTACCGAAATAGTACTTATAAATTATTCAGAACCTGACTATACAATTCAATAACCTTTCTGCTTTCGATTTCCCAGTTAAGTTTTGCGGATGCAGCCACGGCATTTTTCCGGAGAACCGCAAGTTTAGCCCTGTTGTTCTGAAGCTCTGAAAATGCATTGGAAAGATTTGCAGGTGTTACGGAAGGAATAATATATCCGCAACCGGTTTCATTAATGATCCTTCCTGTTTCCTGGAGATCGCTGGCCAGTACCGGTATTCCTGCTGTAATATAATCGAATAGCTTATTTGGAAGGATGTATTTGTAATTAAGATTTGTATCCTTGTCAATACAAATGCCGAGATCAGCTGATTTTGTGTACCTGATAAGTGTTTCCCATCCCACAGTCTCTATAAAAGTAACTTTTGAATTTAAATTCAACTCCGTAACCTGTTTTTTCAGAGAAGGAACAACATCACCTGAACCTACAACAAGCAAAGCTACTCCATCAGTGATATTTACTGCATCAATAAGCTCTTCAGCTCCTCTGTCAATATTTATTCCGGTTCCCTGAATTATCAGAATCAGATCGTTTTTGTCAAACCCAATCTCATCACGGGTAAAAGGAGTAATATGATCCGCATTTTTTGAAACATTTCTTACAACCAATGGTTTTACATTATATTTCTTTTCGTAAATATCGGCAATCGGATCGCATACGGTCATCACATATTTTAACCTTGGAAAGATCATTTTTTCAAAGCTTGTCCAGACCCATTTAACGAATTTTCTGTTCTGCACTTCAGGTACACCGGTAAAATATTCATGCGAGTCATAAACAAGTGGGACTCTCTTTATTTTTGAAACAAGAAAATTGGGAAGAAGCGTATCAAGGTCATTTGATACAAGCAGGTCGAATTTATGAAATAGAAGATAGAAAAACAGTCTGAGATTATAGAATTTATAAAATAGAAATCCCCGTTTAAAGAGCATCCTGAATCGTTTGACATTAAACGGAGCAATTTCCGGATTTCCACAATTACCTTTAATTCTTCCTATCAGGGTAATATCACATTTCAGCTCCAACACGGTTCCGGCGATTTTCCGGACACGCTGATCGTGGCATAAGCAGTTGGTAACTGAGAATGCCACTCTTGTTTTTTTCTGAGAATCAGGCATCCGGTAAAACTACAAAATATTTGACGTAAATTCCTTTCCCGAAAAACCAGATTATTCTATTGAAAGAATTTTAAACTCAGTTCTACGGTTAACTTTAAATTCATCCTCTGAGCATTTAACACCTTTTACACAATGATTCAGAGGCAGTGTTTCACCAAACCCTTTACCTGAAACCCTGTCGCGTGCTATACCTCCAGAAAAGAGATATTCTGCTGCCGAAGCTGCACGCTTTTCAGAGAGCGTCATATTTGAAGAGGCCGATCCGCGTGAATCCGTATGAGAACGCAGCTCGATCTTCATCCCCGGTGACTCTTTCATTATCTTCAAAACTTTATCAAGTTCCTTTGCGGCGTCGGGACGAATATTGAACTTGCCCAGATCGTAATAGATATTTTCCACCTTAATAACATCACCAACGCAAAATACCGGAAATGATTCATTGAATGAAACAGTACTCAGGTTTCCGCGTGTAGAGCGTTCAATTATTACAGAACCGCACTGGCTTCCCGGAGAGGCCACAGAAACTTTTATGATATAATCTGTTTCAGGCTGAAGTTCAAAGCTGAACATGCCGTTTTCATCGCTTGTTGTTTGATTTTCAGAAATATCGGCTTTGTTTATGAGAGAAGCTATGGCGCCGGGAACAGGATTAAGATTGGTTGCTGAGTAAATTTTTGCTGTAAGCTGAAAGGCAGGAATACGTTTAACCATTGCAAATTTCAGAGTATCTGTTTTGTCAATTTCACCCTGCGATATTTCAACTTTGCATTCCTGGTACAACTCTTTAGAAGCCTCAAAATTATATGGCTTTAAAGAGGTTACAGCAAACTCGCCTGATCCGCCGGCGTCGGACACTATTTTTTCCGTTTCAGATCCTTCTGCTGAAACAATAATATTTGCTGAGGATAAAGCCTTTTTTGATTCTGAATCAAAGACCATGACAATAATTTTTCGCGACAGACGTCTTAGTCTGAAAATATCGTCATCTCCAATGGCATTAAACCGGTCGGAACTTAAATAGCCATCATTGCCTGAATTACGGGTAATAAATCCAAAATCATCAAAACGTGTGTTTAATGGAAATCCGGGGTTAAGGGGTTTCTTAAACATCTCTTGTTCCTTTCCGGCAACAAAGATGTCAAGACCTCCAAGACCCGGAAGTCCGTTTGATGCAAACCACAGACTGCCGTCATTGTCAATATATGGAAACATCTCCGATCCACGGGTATTGATATTATCACCCAGATTAACCGGTTTGCCCCAGGTGCTTTTATTGAAAGAATCGGTAATCTGGTGCGACACATAAATATCAGTCTCACCAAAACCTCCGGGCATATCAGAGGCAAAATAGATTGATTTTCCATCGGCACTCAGTGTCGGATGACCAACGGAATACTGATCACTGTTGAAAGGAAGCTGTGATATATTCACCCATAGATTCAGCTTTTTGTCCCAGTCGGCCTGAAAAAGCTTCAGCTTATTTATGCCTTCAGAGCTTTTTCTAAACCGTCGGTTATAAAAATTACTTCGGGTGAAAATAATGGTGTCAAGATTTCTTGAAAAGGTAACAGGGCCTTCATGATAAATGGAGTTGAGCTCCTCTGAAAATGGAAGTGAACCGGATGAATCGGGTGATACAATGAAAAGATCAAGAAAGGAGGTGTTTGTTCGATTGTATAATGACCTCACCAGGGAAAAACTTTTACGGGCACTGGCAAACACAATTTCATTTCCAAAATAAGCCGGACTGAAGTCGGACGTTTCAGAGCTGAAAGGCATCCGTTTTACTGTGAAAGAGGCAGAATCCTTATACAACATTGCCATATCTCTATAAACAACCGGATATTCAGAACCTCTCTTGTCATCAGCTTCTTTTGCTCCATACTTCTGATACCAGGCTGCAGCATTTTCATATTTACCATTTCTGGCCAGTGCCTGGGCATAATAAAGAAGGTATTCATTTTTTACTCCTAAGGAATCAGTCAGTACAGCATAGCATCGTTCTGCATTTTCACTATCGTTTATTTTCCGGTACGAATCGGCCAGCTTCTCATAAACTTTATAATCGCCGGGGCTCTTTTTGAGGATCTCCTCATACATGGCAATTGCTCTGTAGTAATCGAACCGGCTATAATACCGGTCAGCCAGTTTTTCTTTCATTACAAAATCCTGAGCAGCAACAACTGAGCAGATAAACAGACTTATAATCAGAAATTTGATCTTCATTTTGAATGTTTATTAAAAAAACCTTGGTGTAACTATCTTAGGATGTGAGAAGTCGAAAAAATACTGAAGCATTATTTCATGAGAGCCACTGCTGAAAGTATTCAGCTTTGTAGTAGAGTATTCGTAAGCGTATCCTATATAAATCTGATTTGTAACCTTTATCTGTGCCAGGAAGTTTACAGAAGAGAGGCTCCTGTATGAAATCCCAAATGCCATAATGTCGTAAAAACTGAATATTGAATTAAGATCCGCTTCAACAGGAGCTCCTTTTACATATTTAAGCAGAAGGGATGGTTTAAACTTAATATCGGGTGAAAGGTTGAAAAGATATCCTGTTGAGACAAAATAGTGATTAGCTAAATCGAGCTGTGCATTCTCAGCATTATGATTAATAATATTTTGCAAAGTATATCCTCCAACCTGAGGAATAGATACTCCGGCAAAGAACCGATCGGAGGCATAGTAAAGTCCGAATCCGACGTTTGGCAGAACATTATGAAAATTATTCTGAAATGCTACATCGGTCTGACCACTATTGGAATAATTAACTGAAGTGAAATCTGAATTGGAAAAACTAACTCCTGCCTGCAAGCCAAACGAGAGAGAACTACTTGCGAATTTAATCCGGTACGAATATATTCCTGTTATTTCTGAATGACTTGTTACTCCTATTTTATCAAATGCTGCAATAAATCCTATACCTACTTTCTGATTTTTTATTGCAGCATCAACCGACAGGATACCTGTTTGAGGTGCACCCGGAATATTTGCCCACTGGTTCCGGTATAATAGTGTAGTGCTCAAGGCATCACGCGCCCCAGCATACGCAGGATTGATTATTAATCCATTGAATACGTATTGTGAATACATCGGATCCTGTTGAGCAAGTGCTTTAAAAGCAATAGTCAACAATATTATTACCAAGCTTATTCTTCTGGTCATGATATTTACCTGTTAATAGTGATATATCCAATACCGGATTTTTCTCCGTTATTGAAATCGATTATGTAATAGTAAGTTCCATCCGGTAATTTTGAACTGACAAGCAATCCGGCATTTGCAACACCATCCCAGTCGTTTTGATAATGCTTGCTTTCATAAACCAGATTGCCCCATCTGTTGAAAATGCTCAGGATAACAACATTCACGTCGGCCCCCTTAATAACAAAATAGTCGTTTATCCCATCACCATTTGGTGAAAATCCTTCAGGAACAAATACTTCCAAAGGTGTAACGGTAATTCTGACATAGGTCGTCAGAGAGTAATCTTTTCCGTCGGATGCCTGCCAGCTGAAAATCATTTCACCTGAAAATCCTGGTTCAGAAATATACTCAAGACTATTCAGATCTTCCCCTGGGATTTCCTGTAATGCAAGTACATCAATTCCGTTAAGACGTAATGAGCCTGAAACCGGCAAGGATACAATCCTTACTTTTACCAGTTTGTCATTATCAGCATCCGTAAATGCTGAGTTGAAATCAGGTTCTTCAAACAGAATAGTTTCATTCTGAACCATTGTTTTGGAAATTTCCACAATCTCCGGAACACGGTTGACAATGACTATTGCTGTAACCTCTATTTTTACAGTTCCTGTTACGCAAAGAGAAGGCGATCCGTTATCGCAAACCTGATATGTAAAAGTATCAGTACCTGTAAAACCGGGTTCAGGATTATAAACAATATTTCCGGAACCATCTGTTGTTGCTGTGCCGTGATCCGGAGGAATTGTAATTGTAGTGGTTAAAACATCACCTTCCGGATTTGAAATATTTCCTGAAATATCTATGGTATTTGATCCTCCATTTTCGTTCAAAGTAATACCGAGAACCGGAACATTAATATCCGGAGTATCATTTACAGGAGATATATTAATATTAACGGCTGCATTTGATTCAGCGTATAGTGTACCATCAGATCCATTCCACCCAAAACTTGTTGTTCCATTCCAGTTATCATCAGGCACAAACGTAAGGGAAGCCAGATCAGATGCAGTTATCTCATCATTAATATTTACATTAACACCTGCCAGTTTTAGTTTTCCGTTCAGAGGCAGGCTTGTAATTTTTACTTTCGAAAGAGAGTTCCCGTCAGCATCGGTGAACGAACCTGTAAAATCAGTTGCAGTGAAGTTCAATATGGCATCCTCGGCTGAAGATTTAGCAATATTGCCGGCAATTGGCGCATCATTTACCGGGTTTATAATAATGGTGACCGTTATCGTGTTTCCACTATTGAGTCCGTCGCTTGCTTTATAAGTGAATGAATCACCGGTTGTCTCACTTCCATCGTGGATATAGGTTAGCGAGCCATCGGCATTGAGCGTTAAAGTTCCATGTACAGGATTGGTTACCTTAATGGCTGTCATGGTGTTACCATCTCCATCAGCATCATTGGACAGAGCTCCCGGAGCGGAAATCGTAAGCGTACCGCCTTCATTTAAAGAATAAGAATCGGGAACAGATACCGGAGCATTGTCATTAAGATTATTAACATTAATTGTAATAACTGCATCATCGGAGATTGTACCATTGTTCGCACTTACAGTTAATATGAAGGAATGAGCAGACTCATAATCAAGCTTTGATGCATCGGCAACTGTTATAATCCCTGTAGAATTATCAATAGCAAAAGCACCTGATGAATTACCTCCTGTTATGGTGTATACTAAATCGTGGCCATCAGGATCTTTATCGGTTCCTGTGGTATTGTCATTAGTATTCGTAACAGATGTTCCGTTTACAGAGTTTTCATCGATACTCAATACCTTATCAGCAACAGAAGGGCCTGTACAAGTAAGTACTGACGCTGTAACTGCTTTTCTGGCAGAAGATTCGCATCCTCCTACTTTCTGACTTGCATAATATACCGTTCCATTTACCAGTGATGCAGATCCTGAAATTACCGTCCCTCCTGTTTCAGCGCTATACCATTTAATAAATGTTCCTGTAATTGAAAGATCAGCAACTGAAGGCAAATTCCCCTGACAGAAAGATTGTGATGCAGAACCAACAGGGGCCGCTGGTTTTGCCGGCTGTGCAGTGATAGTTACGGCAGTTCCTGAAGAGATACATCCTCCTGTGCTTTTTGCAGAAACGGTATATGCTCCGGCAGCAACAGACAGAAACACTCCTGTTGTATTGGTATATACGGAACCATCAATGCTGTAAGTCATTCCCACACCTGTTGGCTCACTAACGGATATAGTACCTGTTTCAACAGAACATGTTGGCTGTAATGTGGCTTCAGCAACAGGGGTGGAAGGAGTTGATGGCTGCGTGTTAATTACTGCACCTGCCGAAGCCGGAGAAGTACATCCAACAGAATTGGTTACTCTGAATGTATAAGTTGCTGCGGCAGTAAGTCCTTCAAAAGTAAACGTTGTTCCGGTTCCTGTAACAGGTGTTCCGCCAGATGGTGTGATAGTCCTGGTACCTTCAGGAAGGCCACTCAGCTCCACACTGCCTGTTGCCAGTGAACAGTCGGGTTGTTTTATGGTACCGATAACAGCTGCCGTAAGTGATGTAGGGTCGCTCAATTCAGCATTTTTCCCCGTTACTGATGTACAGCCATTTGCTGTTATCCTTAAATCATTATAAGTACCGGCCTTTGCTGCTATAGTTGCCGTTCCTCCAGACACTGCTATATTACTAAAACTACCTGACCCATAAGATATTGCATATGACGCATCGGGTACATTCGTGAAATTCAGAACAAGACTTCCGTTTTCACCACAACCAGCAGGATTGGTAATTGTACCTGTAGTTACAACAGGAGTAGCCGGCTGTGCATTAATCACTACTCCGGACGAAGCAACTGAGGTACATCCTGATGAAGCAGTAACTGTAAAGGTTTTAGTACCTGTTGCCAGACCTGTGAATGATGCTGTGGTCCCCGAGCCGGAGAGTGTTTCCTCACTTCCTGATTCGGTTACGGTCCATGTCCCTGAAGCCGGTAATACACTAAGAGCAACGCTTCCTGATGCTGACGAACAGGATGGCTGTGTTACAACTCCGGTAACAGGAGAAGTGGGATTGGCATTTACTGTTACAACAACAGGTCTGATAACAAAACCGCCCAGAGATGTGGTACCTTTAATATAATAAGTCCCATTTACAGCAGTGGTCGGATTTGCATAGGAAACTGTTGCCGAGGCATCAGTCCAGTATGTATATGTCAAACCGGAAGTGGATCCCGATGTTACAGCAGGAAGAGTAATGTTAACAGTTGATGGGGAACATTTTGCTGCAGGATCTGTGATAATAAGAACAGGGGTCGGATTTATTGTTTTACTCGATGAATTATTCCATGTCGTTAAATCGGCAGTTGATGCACTCACTGTGGCTGTATTAATAAAACTTCCTGTTGCTTTTACCAATGCCGTTATTGTCAGTGTTGCTGTTTCGTTGTAAGCCATGGCGCCGATTGTCCAGATTCCTGTACCACTGGCAAAACTTCCTGCTGAAGGTGAGGTATTGGAAACGTATGTATAGCCGCCAGGCAACACGTCGGTTACACTTACTCCTGCAGCACTGCTCATTCCATTGTTGGTAACAGTTAATGTAAAGACAATATTTTCGCCAATAACAGGGGATGGTTTATCCACTGAACAGACAATAGCGAGATCGCCCTGTGCCACAACTGAAGATGGAGTAACACCTGATGAATTATCTGTCTCATCACTATCCGGCTGATCTGTTGTTGCTATTGTTGCCGTATTTGTATAAACTCCTGATGCTTTTATCTTTGCAACTATTTTTAAAGTTGAAGTGGCTGCATTCACCATTGAGCCAATAGTCCATATTCCGGTTCCGGAAGCATAGGCACCGGAGCCATTATCTGAAACATATGTGTAGCCGGTGGGTAACAGGTCTGTTACTTTAACTCCGGTGGCAGTACTTGGACCATTGTTAGTTGCAACTAATGTAAACTCAACAATTCCCCCTGCATAAGGTGCAGAATTATTTAAAGTCTTGGCTATACTCAAATCTGATACAGCCCCTGGCACGGTTGATGCGGATGAACTGTTATTACCAGTCACCTGATCTTCTGTAGTACTGCTCACGGTAGCTAAACTGGTATAGTTGCCACTTGCTTTAACGGTTGCCGTTATGGCCAGGATTCCGGTGGCACTTTTTGCCATACTTCCCTTTGTCCAGTCACCTGATGTTGAATTATATGCACCCGCACCATTATCAGATATATAGGTATAACCATCAGGCAGCAGATTGTTTACAACTACTCCGGTTGCATTACTCGGTCCGTAATTAGTTATGGTAAGAGTGAAAATAACTGTTCCTCCAACGTTTTGAGAAGGGTTATTAACGGTATTTACAATACCCAGATCTGTCTGGGGAACCGGAGTCGTTGATAACGCTGAGGAATTATTGCCAATCTCCGGATCATTGCTTGTACTTTCAACAGAAGAATTGCAGATATAACCGCCGGTGGCATTTACCTTTACAGTAATTTTTATTGTGGCAATCTCACCATTTACAAGGCTTCCTATTGTCCATATCCCCGTACCGCTTACAAAACTTCCGGCATCAGGCACACTGTTTGAAATATAAGTATAGCCTGAAGGCAGTTCATTTGTTACAACTACCCCTAAAGCCATATTTGGACCATTATTGGTTGCTTTTAAGGTAAATACAGCATTTGATCCAACATCAGGTGTAGAATTATCAACTGTAATTACGATTTTCATATCAGCTTCTCCGGCCACGGATATAAATACTGTTCCGGTGCTGCAAACCAGGTTATTAGGCTCCTCAAGACAAACCTTATAAGTAAAGCTGTCGTCACCGGCAAAATCTGTGGCCGGAGTATAGGTAAATGTCCCGGCTGGATTAAAGATTACTGAACCGTGAACAGGGTTAGTTAACTTTGTAAAGGTAGAACCGGCTTCATAAACATCATTAGTTGCAACATTTCCGCTATAAGGAAAATTAAGGCTGGTTCCAACAGGATCATTAACTGCATCTGGTCCGACAGTAATAGTAATAACTCCTTCAGTACTCAAACCGGTAAGATCAAATACTTTGTAAGAAATGGAAAATGTTCCTGCATAGCCTTCAGCAGGGGTAAAAGTAAAAGTACCGTCATAGTCTGTTCCCCATTCGATAATACCTGTTGCATTATCAGGAACCGTTTCAATAAAATACTCCAGACCGGTACTTTCACCATCGGGGTCAGAATCATTTGTTGCTACGGTTCCGTTCAAAAGAGTATTATAATTAGTAGTAAAAATATCATCTGCAACAGCCGGAGGTAAACAACTTATTGATCCTACCGTACCACTATTGGAGGCAGAACAGCCATTGGCATCTGTGACAGTAACTATAAAGGTACCTGCAGCAAGGCCGGTAATATCCTGTGATACTGCTCCATTATTCCATTTGAACGAATAAGGTGCAACACCACCGGTTACGATTGCATAGGCTGAACCATCCGTACTCAGGCAGGTTTTAGGGTAGGTAGTTACAGAAACGCTTAGAGTGGTGGCTGTTCCTATTGTCACCGGCAATATTTTCACACAGCCGATGTTATCGGTGACAGTAACAGTATAAGTTTCAGGGACCAGCGCCGAAGGATCCTGTATTTCCTGCCCGGTATTTGTCCATGAATAACTAAACGGAGTATTTCCATTAACCACCGTCAGGTCGATAGAACCGGTTGGACCTCCGCAGGATGAGGCTTCTGTTGCAATTGCAAATAATTCAATCTGTAAAGCTGGCTGAGAAACTGTTGCGCTGGCAGTAGCTGTACAACCATTAATGTCGGTTGCAACAACATTATAATTACCTGCAATCAGATTACTTATTGACGCAGTTGTTGCTCCGGTTGACCATGAATAGGATATAGTACCTGTTCCTCCTGAACCAGTTGCCAGAACAATTCCATCAGCACCACCCATACATTTTACATCAGTAATTGTTTTGCTAACTGTTAAAGAAAGGAGTGGTTGGGTAAGTGTTGAGGAGGTTAATTCAGCTGTACACAGATTTGCATCGGTTACAGTTACTGAATAATTTCCCGGAGCAAGACCTGTAACATCCTCTGTGGTTGCTCCACCTGTCCATAAATATGTGTATGGTGATACTCCACCTGTTACTGTCAGATTTATGCTTCCGTTTTCAGAATTTTTACATGTAACATTTGAATTCACCATGCCTGGTGAAATGGCTGCAGCCGGTTGTGTAATAATAAAGCCGGTTGCAGAGGAGCTGCAGTTGTTAGCGTCCTTCACAGTTACTGTATAGGTACCTGCGGCTAATCCGGTACGGTCTTCGCTGTTAGCTGCTCCTTCAAGATCGGCCCAGTCATAAGTAAAAGCACCTGTTCCGCCGGCAGCAGTAATGTTAATTGCTCCTGTAGAGGCACCATAACATTTTACCGCAGTGACAGAACCGGAAACAGTTATTGCAGCTGGTTTTGTTACTGTGGCACTGGCAACAGCCCGGCAACCTTTTGAGTCGGTAACGGTAACGGAATACAATCCGGCAGCAACACTACCGAGATCTTCAGATGTGGCAGAGTTTGACCAGAGAAAGGTATAGTCGGTTGTTCCGCCACCTGCAGTCAGGTTAACGCTGCCGTTACCGGAAAAGCATAATGGGCTGGTTGAAACTGCTGAAGCTGTTAATATATCAGGTTCCGAAATGGTAGCAGATATCGTTGCTGTACATCCATTAGCATCTGTTACAATTACAGAATAAACGCCTGCTGATAATCCTGATAAATCTTCTGAAACCGCGCCATTACTCCAGACAAAGGTGTATAAAGGATCTGTTCCCGGTGTACCTCCTGAAACAGTAAGATTGATTGCTCCGTCTGACCCGCTATTGCAGCTCACATTTGTCTGTGTTTTAGATAAAGTAAGTGAAGACGGCTGTGTAACTTCGCCGGAGCTTGATACTGTACAGCCTCTGGCATCTGTAACAGTTACATCATAAGTGCCTGCAATAAGACCGGAAACATCTTCCGTTAAGGCTGTGTAACCGCCGGAGCGTGTCCATGAATAGCCATAAGGCAAAGTACCGCCTGCAACAGTCAGATTTATAACCCCATTTGCAGTTCCATTGCATTTTACATTGGTAACCGAGGTGGATGCAGACAGGACTGCGGAGGGTTGGGTGATAGTGTAGGAAGCAGTGGCGGTACAAGATCCATCATGAACTGTTAAATTATAGGTTCCGACAGGTCTCGATGCAATGTTTTGTGAAGAAGCGGTGTACTCACCCGGACCACTCCATCCATAAGTAAATGAACCGGTTCCTCCTGTAACAGTAATATTGACAGAACCGGTAGAAGCATTCCTGCAATTGATATTTGTAATAGTATTGGCTATCTGGATGGCATTGGGTTGAGTAATCGTAGCTGTGGCCGCTCCGGTACAACCTGTAGCATCGGTGATTATAACATTATAAGTACCTGCTGAAAGATCAGATAAGTCTCTCGATGTGGCAAAAGATACTCCATTTGAACGCGACCAGGAATAAGTATACGGACCAGTCCCACCTGAAGGGGTGAGGGTTATTGCACCGGTAGCGGAACCATTGCATAAAACATTTGTAATACTTACTGTACCGGTTGGTCCGCCTGTGTTGCTTACTACAAAAGACCCATTATATGTACATCCCAGGTTATCAGTGACACTGACACCATAGTTAGCTCCCTGAATTGAAGCAATATCTTCGGTGGTTGCTCCATTACTCCATAAAAATGTAAACGGGGAACTTCCTGACGGGCTTAAATCTATTGCCCCGGATGATGTGCCGCATGTTGCATCAGATATAACCGCGGTTGCAGTTGGAGGCAAGTTTAGTGTAACTGAAACATTAGCAGTTGCAATACAACCTTTTTGATCAGTTACAGTTGCAATATAAATACCTTCATTTATTCCTGAAGCTGCGTTATAAACTACCGGGTTGGCACTTGATGAAATAAAGCCGTCAGGTCCTGTCCATGAATAAGTCTGACCACCACCGGCAGATAACTGCAGATTGCTTCCCTCACAGGCAGACCCTATAACTGAGGCTGTAGCAGTTGGGGCATTCACATAAACTGTAAGAGTAGTCTCGGGACTTGAAGCACAGTTATTATGTGATTTTACTACGACCTGATAAACGCCTAATGATACTGATCTGAAATCCACTGTAATAGAGGCAGTATTATCCGGACCAACAATTGATGCACCTGAAGGAACTGTCCATATATAATAGTCTACTTTAGGATCAGGGGTTACCGAAAATACTTTGGCGGCATTTGATTTGCAAACATCAATGCCGGTACAACCTGATGCGGCTGTTATAACAAGGTCTCCTGATGATATAGTACAACCATTTGCATCTGTAACTGTCAGATTATAAGTACCTGCAACCACACCTGTCCGGTTGGCTGCATTATTTGCACCCGGAATATCAGTCCAGTCATAAATATATGGATATGTACCTCCGCCAACGGATGGAGTTATGCTGCCATTCGAGAAGCAGGTTGGATTAACTTCTGGCGTTGATAAGGTTAATGCAGATGGCTGAGTGATTATCTGATTGCCAAGAATTACCACGCATCCTGTATTTACTGCATCGCGAATCTGAACACTATAAGTATTTGCAGCTAAACCGGTAAAACTGCCTCCCGACTGCCAGGTACCTTCATCCAGACGATATTGATATGTGCCAGCTCCGCCGGAAGGTGAAGAAACTGAAATTGTTCCTGTGCTTCCACCGTTGCAATTAACATTTGTTTTTGATACAAGGGCATTTAGAACAGACGGTTGACTCACCACCTGATCGCCAAGGGTAACTATGCATGTTGCATTACTCGCATCACGCATCTCTACATAATAAGTATTTGCACCAAGTCCGGTAAATATGCCATCGGTATTGGACCAATCAGACCCGTCAATACTAAATTGATAATTGGCAGCGCCCGACAAACCACTGATTGTAATAGACCCCGTACTCCCACCAAAACAGCTGGCATCAGTTTTTACAACGCTGCTCGCTGTTACAGCGCAAGGGTTAACTCTTCCGTGAGCAAACTCGCCAAAAACACTTAAACCGGAACGCCCTGATACCGGAGCTGTTCCTGCTTCTGCAGAGCCGTCAAATGTCCAGGGTGAACTATTATCAACCCTTCTCAGTATGCGAACTGTATTGTCTTCGGTATAGCTTATAAAACCATTACCGGCAAGTGTGAGCAGATAATCGGTACTCGCAAGTCCATCGGACGCCGTCAGGGACCAGTACCCTTCTGTAAACTGGCGGTCCACTACATCCGAACCATCTGTTAAAGGCAAGCCACTACTTCCGGGATTTGATGCGGTAAAACATACTGTAAGAGAACCATTTGTAAGGTTTGTAAAGTTGGTTACAGCCATATTATTATTTACCTTAGTACCAACAGGGAACTGAATATCAGAAGCTGTGGCATCTACCCATCTTTTAAAACAACCAATTATGTTACCTGATGTCCAGACTAATATACCTGCCGCTGAAGTAGACGTACCAAGCTCGAATAAAGCACCGGCTTGAATATTCCCTGATGTCATGGTAAGAGTACCGGCTACTTTGGTTGCGGTGGAGATAATCAACTTTGCAGGATCTTTTATTACAGTCAGATTATTGAAAACAGTAGTTGCTGAACCAGTTATTGTCTGATCAACTGAGTTT
>CAIJYD010000100.1 GCA_903824785.1 uncultured Bacteroidota bacterium | reverse complement strand
GGCTTCAGCTGATCGGTATTCTGCAGTTTCTTATTCTGCGGACTGGCTAAGGTGACCATTGCAAGGGTGGCCAGAGTAAAGATTTTAATGTTTGTCATGGTATTAAGGTTGCCTAAAATTAGGAAAGCTTGTGCTACTTTTAGTAAAGAAATAAAAAAAGCACGCTCACTTGTCAACGGACCGATCTGATTTATGTTGACAGCACCCTGAATGACCAGGAACTTCCTGCGGTAGCCGACCGCATAATAAAGCTTACAGTAATCATAATAAGCGATAATGTCATATTACGATGTCTATAGTAATCAATGTTAACTAGTAATTTATTATGCTAACAAATTCCCCTTCCCATGATTGGTAAAGTATGAGCGATCCGGCAACAATCAGCCCGTTACTGGTTGCCAAACTCACGTCTATTTAAATTACTGGTTTACCTTAGTTCCTCATGCATCCCTATCCTTAAAAGTCTCATTAGATCAATACCTTTGTTGAAGGATCCATTATAGGTTCCTTAAATAAAATGATCATTCAATACGCTTCTGATCTGCACTTGGAATTCCCTGAAAACAAAAAATTCCTCAAAGAAAATCCTTTGAAACCAGATGGAGATGTGCTTTTGCTTGCAGGCGATATTGTTCCATTTGCCGTCATGGATAGTTATGCTTATTTTTTCAACTATTTATCAGATTATTTTGAAACAACCTTCTGGATACCAGGCAATCATGAGTATTATTTTTCCGATATATCAAAAAAATGCGGATCATTCAAGGAGGACATAAGATCAAATGTGCACCTTGTAAATAATATGGCAATTCTACACAAAGACGTTCGTTTCCTATTTTCTACTTTGTGGACAAGTATAAGTCAGGCAAACCGGTGGCAAATTGAACAGCGGATAAGTGATTTTCGTGTAATCAAATACAACGGACAACTCTTTTCTGCAGAAAATTACAATCAACAACACAAAGAGAGTTTGAATTTTATTAAATCAGAACTTGTTGCAGAACAGACCTATAAAACAGTTGTGGCCACCCATCATGTACCTACTTTCCTGAATTACCCTGAAAAATATAGAGGCGATTTATTGAATGAGGCCTTTGCCGTTGAATTGTTTGATCTGGTGGAAACCTATGGGCCTGTTGGCTGGGTTTACGGACATCACCATACATTCACTCCCGGTTTCCCTGTAGGCCAGACTCAAATGCTAACCAATCAATTAGGGTATGTAAGATATGGCGAACATCATTCCTTTGAAAATCCCAGTAAATTTGAATTATGATATGGTTTAAATCAATGTATTATCATTATATTTGCATATTATCACATGCTAATGATAAGATGCAAAATTGTATGATAATTAACAAGGAGTGTTGAAATGAAGGACACCATAAATTACGTCCGGGAAGTTTTTGGTTTTGATTTGAGTGTTACAGCGATCAATCCAATACAGGTAAATGCCTTACCCTTTTACATAGTAAATGGTTATTCCTTTATGCAAGGTTATTTTCTTGGCCGGAATATCGTGTTTGCTAAAAAGGTTTCTCCGGAGCATTTTACTCCGGATCAATATAGAAAGCAATTTGAACTTCTGGAAAGAAATTTTAACCAGGCAGTTATTTTCATCCTACCGGATATGGAATCCTTTAATAGAAACAGGTTAGTACAGAAACAAATAAATTTTATAATTAATCAAAAGCAAATCTTTATACCAGGCTTCCTCGTTGATCTTAAAGAATATGCACTGAAGCCTGATCGAAAAACGTATTTGCAGCCTGCCGCCCAATGCCTGATCCTATATCATCTGCAAAAACAGCCATTGAATCATTACACTTATAAACAACTTGCCATTATACTCAACTACCCATATTTAACGATTACGCGAGCTGTAGATACCATCCGGGCATTAGAACTTTGTAAGGTTAAAGGCACGAAAGAAAAAACAATTTGTTTCGAAATTACCAAGAGTAAACTCTGGGAAAAAGCCCTTCCATCCTTGAGGAGCCCTATCCAAAAAAAGGTATTTATCGATGACGAAATTAACCCAAACCTCTTATATAAAAGCAATATTAACGCGTTATCTTATTATACCGAATTAAATGATGAACCCCGTCTGCATTTCGCAATCCATCAGGACTTGTTCAGGAAGTTGCATAGTGAAGGTATAATCACGAGCTATAGCGATTATGACGGGAAATATAGCATTGAATCATGGAAATATGCCCCCGCGACATTAGCCAATAAAGAATTTGTAGATCCACTTTCTTTATATCTCGAATTCAAGGATAACAAGGATGAAAGGGTGCAATTGGCACTAAAACAAATAATTGAACAACAAAAATGGTAAGAGGATTAGACCAATTTAAAAAATATTTCGAAAAATTTTCACAATCATATGTAATAATAGGAGGAACAGCCTGCGACATCATCATAACTGCTTCCATACGGCAATTTTTAAAGAAATGGGGATAGGCAATATAGAGCCACAAAATGTATTTCACCAACTGGTAAAAAGCTTTCGACTGAATAATTCGGAACTGTGATTCAAACAGGATTAACCGGCCGCAATCCCCCTATTTCCCAATGCAGTAAAGGCTCTTTACTCCTTTCAGAATATAGGCATCCTTCGTGATGGCTTCAGCTGATCGGTATTCTGCAGTTTCTTATTCTGCGGACTGGCTAAGGTGACCATTGCAAGGGTGGCCAGAGTAAAGATTTTAATGTTTGTCATGGTATTAAGGTTGCCTAAAATTAGGAAAGCTTGTGCTACTTTT
>CAIJYD010000099.1 GCA_903824785.1 uncultured Bacteroidota bacterium | reverse complement strand
TGTTTTGACGATTCTAAGTATTATGGTTTGAAACCATAGCCGTTTTGGAGGGTCAACATCACTGAAATATCCAACATGCAGGATAATGATACCCACAAAAGTGAAAAATTATGCTTAATTTAAAGTTTATGAATTAATCAGGCTAAAAGGATATTTATAAGTTTTCGCTTATAATTTTACGGCTACTACGATTCTATCTTAAAAAATGAGCTTATATTTTAAGGCTGAGATAGTTCCGTGCTTTTCCGGAATAACCACTGTCTACAGAGTATTGAAATTGATTTACTTACTAGGCAATAGTAAACAATGAAATTTTTAACTAAAAAAGTCGAAAAAATTCACAGAGGAAAAATTAATGACCTTCGTGCTAAAGGCCTGATTTACATCGAGATTATTTTCCTAATCTATAAACTTAAGATCTTCTCCCAGATAAGCTTATTTACAGGAATTCCATCCTTTAAATTTGCATTTCTAATCTGAACTACATTTTCTCCCGGATACCGGACTTTTCCCATTTCAGTTTCAGGGAGCGATTTCTGGAGATCAACTATTATCTGATTTATGGAATTATCTATAGCAGGGAAATTAGAAAGGCTTTTAATATTAATTGCAATAAATACCTGGGATAAACCATGTTCCGATACACAGCTGTTTACCTGATTTGTAGAGAGACCTCCCGAAAGAATTGTGGCAAGGATATCAAGCAGAAGAGAGAGCCCTGCTCCTTTCCAATAACCAATAGGAAGAGGACGCCAGGTTTCAAGTATTTCACCGGGATCGATTGTCAGAACGCCACTTTTATTGAAACCTCCCGGATAGGGAAGTTGCTTACCTTCATTTCGGTAAGTTTCCATTTTTCCATACGAGAACTGAGTCATCGCAAAATCGAGTACAATGGCTTCATTCTTATATGGTACTGCGATAACAAATGGATTATTGCCAAGCCTCGGATCTTTTCCTCCCCATGCCGGCATATTAGGGCAGGTATTGGTCCAGCCAATAAAAACAAACCCTTTCGCAGCAGCCTGCCAGCCATAAGTTCCTCCTCTCATCCAGTGATTGGTATTTGCCAGGGCAACCATGCCGATCCCATTCTCCCGGGCAAGTTCTATGGCCCTGTCCGTGGCAAATGTTGCATTTAACGGTCCCGGACCCAGATTACCGTTCCACTGTTCAAGAGATCCGGTTCTGTGAATAAGGGTGGGGTCACTATCGGGTTTAATAAATCCATCTATGGTATTCTTAACAAAGCGTGAAAATCTGTTTACACCATGAGAATAGACCCCTTCCAGACTATTCAAAGTAAATATTGAGGCACATTTTTCAGCCTTTTGCTTCTCAAAACCTGAATTAATCAGAATCCTTAGAAATTCAGATCTCATCTTATCAGAAGGGATTCTTATATTTCGTTCACTATTTTCCATATTCAGGGTTATATTTTATTAAAGTGTTCAACAAAAATGAGATCATAAAAAATTATTTCATGACAACATCAGCAAAATCCATAAACCAGTTCCAGTCTTTGAGTAATAAATTATGTTCTCCGTCTCTCACGTGAAATGCAACTTTTCCACTCATAATCTGCTTATTAAGCGGAGGCATTGCTTCCGGGATTGAAGAACCTGACCCCGATAGATTAAATACCGGAAGTGCGTTATAAAGTGCAAGATAAGAACCCCTCGGGTCGCCCCAGAGATCTTCGCTTGCACAGGCAACATAGAGAGCCCGCGGTGCAATCAGAGCCAAAAGCATGTGCATATCCACAGGAAGGGCATCTTCATTGTTACTGAATTTATTGTAGTTTGTGCAAAACCAGTGAGGGAATGAAGTGTTAAGTCTCGAAACGGTTTCACCAAAGCGGCGCCTGGCAAGGGCAGCTCCACCGGCACCCGATTCATTCGAAATAACCATAGCAAAACGCTTATCCTCCGCTCCTGCCCATAAAGCAGTTTTTCCACCTCGCGAATGGCCAACCACAGCAATTTTTTTACCATCAATAGCACCATCTGTAACAAGATAATCCATGCACCGGCTTGCACCCCACGCCCACGCAGCTAATGTTCCCCAGGCATCAGCAGGCCGCGGGGTTAAATCAAGAAGCGGATGTATTCCATTTTTAAAATCATCGAAATTATCTGGGTCAAGATCGGCATTATAAAAAACAGCCATTCCATATCCCCTTCCAATAGCCTCTTCAACCGGCCAGAACTCACTAATTATCTTCCTTACAGGATCCGTATTGGCAGGTCCCCTGTTGTCAATCAGAAGGAATGCAGGGACAGGCTTTTTTGAATTGTTTGGTGTAAAAAGTGTAAGGTGGATAACAAGTTGTTTACCCTCCGAAGTAATTGTTATCTCAATCTGCTTAAGGGTGGCAGCACTCCCCAGCGCATTCTTATCGAGATTGACTACATTAAAACTCATCTGATAAGGAGTTTCAGGTATTCTGCCATAAACATTGATGCGGAACTGCTCAAGGATCTCAGAACGTCGTGCTTTGTCCCATAACAGGTAATTGGTCACCTTCGATCCATCATTTGCCGTAAGTAGTTGTGGTAATGTAACAGGCTGAACTTGTTCTTCGTGAAAATTAAAGCCGGGCCTAGCCTTTGTAAGTTTATCCACAGTCTGCTCTGATGCCTTCCACCCCTCTGCAGTCTGTGCAGAAAGATTGATTGTAACCAATGGCAGAAATAATAATCCTGTCAGCGATAACCGGTAATAATTGCTCAGAATAAGGTGTTTAAAGGAGTTGGTGGAAGTATTTACCTTCGCACTCAGCCTCAATGATAAAAAACTCTTCATAAGTATTTGTTCCTGTTAGTGTAATAACTAAGATGCCAGTCGATAATTAATATAGCAATATAGGAACAATTATGATAAAGACCAATCAGAACAACAATGCAGTTGTTTATTGTATTACAAGTTTTGAAGCTCCCCTGACTCTTCCTTTAGAAATCAGTTGAATAATATAAAATCCTCTCGCAAAAGTCACCGGGATTTGTAAGGAACTGAATCCGTCTTCTGATAATTTTTCATATTCAATTTTCCCGGAGATGTTAGTAATCCTTATCATCTGCAATTCCCGGAGATATCGTTTAAAGAATATATTTAAAACCTCATTAGCCGGATTTGGATAAACAGTCATTCCTACATCAATTAAATCACTGTTAGCATTTACTGCCACTCCAAAGACCTGAAGCTCAGAAATCTTATTCATGGAATTCAGGGAATTCCCATGACCAACCAACTTAATGAAAGTATATGCTTTCACCTCTGATCCCTCAGGTATAAATATCTGAAGATTATCTGAAAAGCCACATGAAGTCGCATTGGCTAATAGCGGATCCCAAACCAATCCGTCCTCTGAAGCCAATATATCAAAGACAGATCCTCCCATCTCTTCAACCGGAAAAGAAATTTTTAAATGGTCTATGATGAACTGATCTAAAAACCTGCAGGTAACCCATTGATTATCACCATCAGCATTCCAGTAAGTCCCAAAATCGTCATCAATAATTCTTTCTGCTATATTATTTCCTATATAGCTGTCTGTTGTAACAGATGATATCGAAGCCAACGCAAGCTCAGGCTTATACGGCAAAATAATTATAGAAATATTCTTTGTTACGTTTGATTTTCCATCTCCCACATTCAAAGTAAAACTAATTGTTTTAATGCTGTTGACAACCGGAGCAAGGAATTGAATCTTTGAAAGAGCTGACGATGAGACATCAACCCCGGCAGGAGGAATCCAGCTAAATAAAAGAATATCATTGTTAAAATCAGTACTTTCTGAAGCATCAATTTCACCGACAAATCCTGACCGGCATGTATCCGGATAATGTACAACAATTACCGGGGCACTATTAACTACGCCGACATTGTTATTCACGGTTTGGGCAGAAAAAGTGGCAACCTGACCACCGCTTGAAGTCTGCAACGGATTAGAACCAGGTTTAGTATAGGCGATTGTGACAGCATCCCCGTTAAGAACAGCTTTAGCCAGAGTCAAAGTTACGATAGCCCCGCTAACAGCTACTGAATTAACAGTTTGAGGAATAGAATTTACCAGCACGGTAAAAGCAGATAAATTAGGTAAAATGCCAGCCAGAGCTTCGCTGAATGATATGGACATAATTGCCGGGGTCGCATTCTCAATTGCAGAAGTTATATATACCGGATTTACCGGACTTACATTATTGTTTACAGATCTGGCACTAAGAGAAGCTGCCTGTCCGCCCGATGAAGTTTGTAACGGATTTACAACAGGTTTTGTATATGCCACTGTCACAACATCTCCATAAGCCACAGCGCCAGCCAGAGTCAGCTGAACCTTTGTGCCACTTATCGAAACTGAATTTACAATTTTGGTTAATGAATTCACCTTAACTGAAAATGCCGAATTACCCGGATTGATATTAGCCAGAGAGAGCTGATAAGTCATTTCAAGTAATGCCGGTGTTGAATTTTCAATTACAGAGCTGACATAAACCGGGATTGCAGGGCTGACATTATTTGTCACTGATGAAGCGCTGAGAGTGGCTGCCTGTCCGCCTGATGAAGTTTGTAACGGATTTACTACAGGCTTAGTATAAGCAACTGTCACCACATCACCGTAAGCCACAGCGCTTGCCAGAGTAAGTTGTACCTTTGTGCCACTGATAGAAACTGAATTTACACTCCTTGTTACAGTATTAACCTTAACTGAAAATGCTGAATTACCCGGATTAATATTAGCCAGGGAGAGCTGGTAAGTCATTTCAAGCAAAGCGGGTGTTGAATTTTCAATTACAGAACTTACATAAGCCGGGATTGGAGGAGTTACATTATTTGTTACTGATGTTGCAGTAAGGCTGGCTGCCTGTACGCCGGAAGAAGTTTGCAAAGGGTTTGCTACCGGTTTTGTATATGCTACTGTCACAACATCTCCATAAACCACAGCAATTGCCAGAGTCAGCTGAACCTTGGTGCTGCTGATCGAAACTGAATTCACTGCTCTGGATACTGTATTGACTTTAACTGAAAATGCCAGATTACCCGGATTGATGTTAGCCAGTGCGGGCTGATAAGTCATTTCAAGCAAAGCAGGTGTTGTATTTTCAATTACAGAACTTACATAAACCGGGGTTACAGGACTAACATTATTTGTTACTGATGCCGCATTGAGGGAGGCTGCCTGCAAGCCTGAAGCAGTCTGAAGCGGATTTAAAACAGGTTTTGTATAAGCCACTGTAATAAGATCTCCATAAGCAACAGCACTGGCCAGAGTAAGCTGAACTTTACCTGCTGTAATAATAAGTGAATTTACAGTTCTTGCTGCTGAATTTACCAGAACTGCAAAAGCCGATGGGGCCGGAGCAGTACCTGTTAACGTAAGGCTATAAGTCATTGTAAGCAGCGTTGGAGTAGCATCTTCGACAACAGAACTTACATATGCCGGGATAGTGGAGTTAAGATTATTTGTTACACCTGTGGCACTAAGAGTTACCGCCTGACTGCCTGAAGAGGTCTGCAGCGGATTTAAAACAGGCTTTGTATACGCCACCGTCACAACATCACCAAAGACAACTGCACTGGCCAGAGTCAGCTGAACTTTACCAGCAACAATTAACACTGAATTTACAGTTCTTGATACTGAATTTACCACAACTGCAAAAGCCGAAGGGGCTGGAGCAGTACCGGTTAGTGTAATGCTATATGTCATTGTAAGAAGTGTTGGACTAGCATTTTCGACAACAGAACTTACATATGCCGGGATAACAGCACTTACATTATTGGTTACAGTTTTAGAACTATACGTTTCGGCCTGACCGCCGGAAGCGGTCTGTAACGGGTTTAAGACAGGTTTTGTATATGCCACTGTAACAACATCCCCATTTACAACAGGACTCGCCAGCGTTAACAACACTTTTGAGGCGGATATGGCAACTGTGCTGACCGTTCTTGCCACTGAATTGACCATAACAGCAAATGCCGTTGCATCAGGGACTACATTTGCCAGAGTAAGATTATAGGTCACAGCCAGAACAGAAGGTGCTGCATCTTCAACAGAAGAACTTAAATAACCCGGTATACCAATTGCCCCAAACTCATATGCCCCAATGTCGGGAACTGTATTAAACGGGACAACAAAATTCTGAAAATCACTTGTTAAACCAATATCCAACCCGGTATCTTTTCCAGGCGATCCACTCTGAAGCTGATATGAATATGGAGAGCCCCCGACGAATAATGGATTACCAATTATATTTCCTGAATTAGTATAAGAAGCCGGAGTTCCTGTAAATAATACACCGTTTGAATTTCCATTATTAAACAACAAATTGTTCTGTACATATAAGTTAGTATAAACAGAAGCACCTGTAAGATATAAATATGATCCGTTATAGCCGTTAAAATTCAAGAATATATTATTTATTATCCTTACGTTATTTGCTGATGAAATTGCCCCTCCCCCGGCATGTACTAATCTTATTCCATAATCAGTACTGCCTGAGGTTCCTTCAATTACATTATTATATATATAGAATCCATCAATAGTTGTTCCTGTTCCACCTGGATTCATCGTAATGCCTTCAGTATAATAATCGCTGTTTCGAATGGTCTTCATAATATTATATCTGATTATTATTTCTGACTGAGCAGTTGTTCTTGGAGTAAATAATATAGCAGGACTACAATTTTGAATTATATTTCTTTCAATTAACACGTGCGAATTATTATGCTCCAGTGTTATTCCGGAAACAGAAAGTGCCGATACTTCTGCCGAAGGCCCTATCTGGTTATCATGAATATAAACTGACCAGGGATATACCCCGCTGTAGTTTTGTTTATTCAGATCAATACCGCCTATCATCGTATTGTTATAAATCTCCATTCCATCTTCACCGGTGCTCTCAATAACAAAATCCCAAACTGAAAAATCCGTTTTCTCAAGATAGTTATCATATATTTTACAACCAAGCATCATTCCTCCCCAGAGCCAGAATTTAATTGGCCAGCCCTGGTTCCCTGATGAATGGCCGTTTTCTATCATTACATTATCGTGGATCAGCATCCCTGTATGGCCTCCACAATACAAAGCTCCATAAAATGAAGCATCAGCTGAATTATAACCGGCGCAGTTTGTAACTGTATTGCTATAAAATTCACTACCAGACAAACGGGTTGCCGGAGCTACTCCATCACTTGTTCCGCTTGCCCACCAAACAACAGCACAATAATTAAAATTCAAAAAGGTACAATTATGAATCTTTACATTATGCCTGTTCATAATATAAATGGAGTGGCTGCTTGTAAGACTAGCCCCGTCAAATTTCAGATTTCTTATTTCCTGATTCCCATTAATAACTGATGGAGATACCAGATTTATAATAGCATCGCCATTGCTGCCGCTTGGCCCATAATTAATCCTTGAAGTGAGAGAGGTATTCGTAATTATTGTAGAGGTTCCTTCTCCTTCAATACTAACTCCTGCAGATAATGCGCATCTTGTATTTTCCAGATAGGTCCCTGCAGCAATATGTATCAAAGAGCCAGATACGGTTACACTGGTGGTCGCCTTTAATAAAGTTTTCCATGGATTAGCCAGGGTACCTGTACCTGTTGCATCATTACCACCCGTTGAAACATAGTAAGTTGTCTGTGCCTGAATTGTCAGGCTGACAAATAATAAAAGAAATAGTAAAGACTTCTTCATCTCAATGTTCCTGAAATTAGTTTTTTAACCATTAGTTTTAATCCTGTGACTCTTCGTAAAATCAACCTGTTTACTAATATCTGGTACGACTTTGCCCAGCAAACAGCCTTGCTATATGACTGTTAATATCAGCAGACGCTCTCCGGTCTGCCTAACCATTTAATAAATGTTAACGGTATTAATCAGATAAAATTACAGCTTTTCCTGACTAAAATATTAAATTTAATCTATAAAAAATCTATTTCGTTGATTTAAAAGCAAGTAAGTTTTGAAACTTGTGAGTAAAATATTCAAAATACTTTAACCTTAACCGTGCATGGTTAAAACTGTCCTGGTAAGTTACAAAGACAGAGTTGCACCATTAGTACCTGTACTTTTATCTTGACAGGACAGGTATCTGTCTGTTTATCGATTCCTCGAGTGAAATTAAAGTTTCAGTTCGTACAATGCCCGGAATATTCTGAATTGTATCCGTAAGAATCATTCTGAGATGTTCATTATCGCGGGTATAGACTTTAATAAATAAAGAATAATTACCGGTCGTATAATGGCATTCAATTATCTCGGGAATATCCTTAAATTTATCCACTACTTCCCTGAAATGGCCGGGATGATCAAGAAAAATACCTATATAGGCACAGGTTTTAAAGCCAACCATCACAGGATCGACCTTAAATTCTGAACCCCTTATTACACCGATCCGGATCAGCCTCTGAACACGCTGATGAATAGCAGCTCCTGAAACACCGCACTCCCTTGCAACTTCAAGGTATGGTATTCTGGCATTCTTTGTTATAATATCGAGAATCTTCTTATCAAGATTATCAATTTGTAAGCTTTCTGACATTTTTATTATGATTGATTATAATACTAAACAATATGATTTAAAATTCTTACAAATTTAAAGTAAAAAGAGATATCCTCATTATGAACAATGAAATGTTTTTAATTTTTTAGCAAGAATAATAATCAAGCAGGCCAGGTTCAGGAATTCCTGTTGATATAACCCACAATATCCTTAATATCTGAAAAACCTTTTTCGATCAGGTATTTTTCAATTCCTTCAAGGATTTTTATTGAAGCCTGAGGATCAATAAATGAAGCTGTGCCGACCTGTACAGCAGTTGCCCCTGCCAGAATAAACTCCAGAGCATCGGAGGTGGTCATTATGCCTCCCATGCCAATTACCGGAATCTTCACCTCTTTTGCAACCTGCCATACCATCCTCAGAGCCACAGGTTTAATTGCCGGTCCCGACAACCCGCCTGTAATTGTTGATAATGCAGGCTTCATTTTCCTGACATCGACCGACATGCCAAGCAATGTATTAATGAGGGAAATTGAATCGGCACCCTCCTCTTCAACGATCCTTGCAAAATCAACAATATTTGTAACATTTGGCGATAACTTAACAATAAGCTTTTTACCATAAACAGCCCTAACAGCCTTTGTCACCTCACGTGCTGAACCGGGATTTGTTCCAAATGCCATTCCTCCCATTTTTACATTAGGACAAGAGATATTCAGTTCAATGGCCGGGATCTTGTCAAGAGCATTAATTCTTTCAGCAAGAGCCACATAATCACCAATATAACTGCCATTTATATTTACTATGACATTAGTATCATACCCGGATATCCGAGGATAAATATTCTTCTCGAAGTAATCAATTCCTTTATTCTGCAGACCAACAGCATTCAGCATTCCAGAAGGGGTTTCAGCCATTCGCGGATAAAGGTTGCCTTCTCTTGGTTCAAGGGTTGTTCCCTTTACAAATATCCCACCCAACCTTGAAACATCAAGAAAGTCATCAAATTCGGGCCCATATCCAAAAGTTCCTGAGGCAGTAAGAACAGGATTTTTAAAATCCAGATCGCCAATAGAGAAGCCAAGGTTCACCATTTTAATTCAGTTGTATTAAAAACAGGTCCTTCTGTGCATGTACAAAGATTGCCTTTAACTGTATCGACAATACAGCAAAGGCATGCTCCAATACCGCATGCCATAAGGTTTTCGAGCGATACTTCACAATTCATATTGTTTTTCCTGCAGTACCCTGCAATTGCCTTCATCATTGAATCTGGTCCGCAGCAATAAATTTTGTCATACTTCGCCGTAGATAAAACAGAATGATTTGTTACAAAACCCTTTTCCCCTTTTGAACCATCTTCAGTTGTAAGGAATACGTTTCCAATCTTAAGGTACTCCTCATACTCAATTATCCGCTCACTATTTCTAAAACCCAGAAGTATATCAGGGGCATAACCAATTGATTTTAAATGCTTACCAAGAAATAACAATGGAGCAATACCACAACCACCTCCTACCAGAAGAACTTTTTCATTTTCACCAGGCAAGCCAAAAGAATTGCCAAGAGGATAAATTATGTTCAGACTTTCACCATTTCTCAGCTTTGAAAGTTTCTCAGTACCATTTCCAGTGATCTGAATAAGTAACTTAAAAGTATTCTTCTCAAAATCAACATCATGAATTGAAATCGGACGCCTCAGGAATGTGTCGGAACTACCATCCACCCGGACCTGAACAAACTGACCGGGCTTAATATCGGTCAGATTCTCCGCGGAGAACAGCTCCAAAATAAAGAAATCATCTGTAATGCGCTTATTTTCAAGTATTTTAAGATCTTCTATGCGCTTAGCCATGTATCAAGGATTTATCACAAAGATAATTTTAATGGCTGATTGAAGAAATATTAAAACCTGAAATTATTTATGTTATTCATTTTGTGTCACTCCCTGCTGGAAAATACTCCCTGAAACTGTTGTTATCATAGAAATATACAATTCTTACTACAGAAGCAGATTCGTTTACAGACTGAATATCAGCACCTTTAACAATGCTTTTATTCTCTGAAGCCTTTATTTCCACTTCCTGTTTCTGAGGTTCACTTTTATTAACCGGTGCCTTCACTCCATCGTTTTCCAGAGGGATATTATCAAAAAGAGTAAGTACTTTATTCTCCTTATACATAGAACCTTTGCCAAACAAAAGCCAGTCAGTTGAAAGGAACTTATATTTTTCAACCATTTTCAGAACAAAATCCAGACTGGGGTTATTCCTTCCGGAAAGGATATGGGAGATACCGGAAGGCTGGACACCAATCTCCTCAGCAAGCTGTGCTGAAGATTTGTTTTCAATCCGTAGAAATTCAATTAATCTTTCCTTCATACTTGTAAATATCAGTATTACAAATGTAATTCAAATATAATTTACATTTGTATTTATGTTATATTACATTTGTAAATAGCTCATAATGCTGAATTACATTCAATTAATATAACTTCTGTATCTATTTGATATATAATGATATAAAGATAATAGCTATCTAAAGTAGTATTAAAGTTTAGGTAATTATAACATTGGAATACAAGCTTTTATGATCTATTTCTAACAATATTTAGGCTGTTTAAGCAGATATCAGGAGCTTTATGAACCTTACTAATAGAGATAAAGCCATTTATATATCTCATTTATAAGTATTTAAATATATCAATATTTATTGTATGAAAACAATTACTTATGTAAATAATTTTATTGTTTATTTAGATTACATTGGTAAATGCGTGTCAATTATGGCTCGATTACAAATGTAACTTTGACTGATTTGTCTCCATTCCTTATAATTTTATATTTTTTTACCCCTACTCTCCTGCCTGAACTACAATATTGTACTCTGGCGAAGTTCAGTTTTTTCTGTTTTTCTGTCCCACCCTTTTACCTGTCGCCAAATATTGAATGGAAGGAGATTTATTCCGCTATGTAATTCTTCGCTATTTTTGAATATTCCGCCCCGAGCTCCGGACTTCTCTCAAATACTGGATTGTGGGGAGGTTTAATTTTTCATCTTTTTAGAAAATTGTTTTTGATTTAGCAGGAATAGTGGTAAAGATTATTTTTCTTTAGCATACTTAATATATTCATATCATGACAAGAAAGAGATTTTCAATTCCGCTGCATTTCCAGATACTGATAACCCTGGTAGCAGGTGGATTCTTCGGATATTTTTTCCAGGGTGCAACAGTTTATACCAACTGGGTCGGAGTGATCTTTCTCCGGGCTCTTAATATGATAATCATTCCACTGATCCTCTGTTCCATAACTACCGGTGTTGCAAGTGTAGGAAGCAGCGATAATCTTGGCAGACTCGGATTGAAAACAATGAGTTATTATGTTCTATCCACTCTGGCAGCAATTATTACCGGCTTTTTTCTGGTACGGATAATTAAGCCGGGAGTCGGAGCCGATCTTGGATTTAAAATGCCGGTAGAAGGATTAACTTCAGCTTCTGAGAATTTCAGCACTACTCTCATTCAGATTATACCTTCCAATATATTTGAATCGCTGATGCAGGGTCAAATGCTTTCCATTATATTTTTTGCAATATTATTCGGATTTTTTATTACTAAAATAGAGGAAAAGCCACGATTACTCATAACCGATGTATTTAATGCTGCACTTGAGGTAATAATGAAAATCACCTTGTTTATCATCAGGTTTACACCTTTGGGAATTTTCAGTATTACAGCCAAAGTAATAGCGCAGCAGATTCAGATGGGAAATGAGATAAGTGAGATCATCAGCAGATTAGGGCTTTACTTTATTACAGTGTTGCTTGGGCTTATTATTCACGGACTTATTACTCTTCCACTTTCAGTTAAAATACTTGGAAAAGCTGATCCGATAAAACATATGAGAAATATGACAACACCACTCTTAACCGCCTTTTCTACATCATCGTCAAATGCAACTCTTCCGCTTACAATGAAAGCTGTTGAGATAGAGGATGGTGTTTCGAATAAGATTGCAAGCTTTACTTTGCCTCTAGGTGCTACTGTAAATATGAATGGGACAGCTCTTTATGAATGTGTTGCAGTCATCTTTATTGCCCAGGCTTATGGCGTGGATCTGACAATCGGGCAGCAGATAATAGTTATTCTCACAGCTCTTCTGGCCGCAATAGGTGCAGCCGGCATTCCAATGGCCGGACTGGTTATGATGACAGTTGTTCTGAAAGCCGTGGGGCTTCCTCTTGAAGGTATTGGCCTGATTCTGGCAGTTGACCGTATTCTGGATATGTTCAGAACGACCATAAACG
This sequence comes from uncultured Bacteroidota bacterium, assembly GCA_903824785.1. Taxonomy (GTDB): domain Bacteria; phylum Bacteroidota; class Bacteroidia; order Bacteroidales; family VadinHA17; genus LD21. The sequence continues at coordinate 90,492 of CAIJYD010000099.1, read as the reverse complement.
TATATGGCGATACCTGCTGCGCAGTGATAATCGCAAAATCAGAAGGAGAAACCCTTAATATTTAAATATTTACGGGAAAAGGTTACTAACCACAGGAACCGGAGCAGCCTGAGTCTTTACTGCTGCCGCATGATGAACAGGAATGATTCATTCCCGAAAGTTCCTCTTCCGTAGCATCCCTCACATCAACAACCTTCCCGGTAAAAAACAGATCGAGTCCTGCCATTGGATGATTGAAATCCATCCTGACATAAGTATCTGTAATTTCATTTATTGTTCCGTTTAGCGGGTTACCTTCAGTATCCATCATTGGAACCTCATTTCCCACTCTGCAGATATCTTCGTTTAACTTCCCGTCGGTTTCAAAAACAGCCAAAGGGACATTGACAATCATCTCTTCACGCTTTTCGCCATAAGCCATTTCGGAACTCATTTTGAAGCTGAACAGCTCACCACTGGTTAATGAATTGATATTTGATTCAAATACAGGAAGTAATCTGCCTGTTCCATAGATAAATGTAAGTGGCCTGGTCTCATCCAGAGCCTCAAGAGTTCTCCCATCTGAATCACTTTCCTTCAATTCATAGATAAGTGAAACCATTTTGTTCTTTTCTATCTTCATGCAAATCTATTTTTTTAAAAACCGGCACAAATATAATTGAAATAAAGAATCGGGGAAAATTTAGCCTGAATTATTCATAGAAAAGGATTTTTTATTCCTTATTTATAACTTATAAGGAGATCCCTCGCTGGCGCTCGGGATGACAAGTATGTTGTTGATTATAAGGAGGAAGAAGCGGCGATTCGCGAGTAAAATACTTCATGAATAAAAAGTCGTTGCGAATCGCCGCTTCTTCCTCCAATGTCCCCAAAAATAACCCGTCATCCCGAATTCCGACAAATCGGAACTTGCGGAGGATTGGAGGAATGAGGGATCTCCTTCTCACATCTGGAACTTAATAAAAAAGATATGCATAAAGATTAGATTTTGAAGGAGGGGAAACGTCTGTTCTATTTAACTCTGTTTTAAGATTCTACATATTAAGGTTTGAAAACATGGCCGCTTTGGGGTCAACATCACTGAAATATCCAACATGAAGGATAATTATACCATCAAAAGTGAAAAATTATGCTTAATTTAAAGTTTATGAATTATTCAGGTTAGATAAAGAAAACAAGGATTCTGAAACAATTATTCTGAAAAGATTTTTCAGGGATAATAAGAACCAGCCCATTACAGACTATTCTGAGGGTTCTGCTACGATTGGAAGATTATTAAAATATCAAACTTACACGTATTTCAGGGGTACCATAAACCTCATAGCCCGGATCATTTAATGCCCATAAAACCATAATATTCATTGAAGAACGTCTGCCAATCTGCTGGCTGATTCCACCTCCGGCAAGAAGAGTATTTATATAAAACCGTCCGGATGTACCGGCACCTTTCCAATATGAAGATTCAAGGCTAAGAAGCTCATCTTCTGCATGAAAGAAGATTCCGGTATTTACTCCTAAAGGTAAGAATGAATTTAAATTCTTTATTACGACAAACTGCATATATCCTTTTCCTCCATAAATATTTGTCCGTTCATACGGGTCTTTATAAAACCTGTAATCGGGCCCGACACCAACAGCCAGCCTCGGTAAAACCCATAATCCTATTACCGGAGCAACCTGAATATCTGTAAATGTTCCGAACTGCAAGCCGAAATTTCCACCGAAGAACAACCGCTCTTTAAAAGGAGGTGGTTCTTCCCTTTCCTGCTGACCTGATATCATTGAAACAGTGGAAAATAAGAGCAGCAAAGATAAAACAAAGTAATTCCTGTACCTGCTTATTTTTTTATATGAATATGTGAGAATCATTTTTGCTGAGTTTGATTTATTATCTGTGAATAGTACAAATTAACGAATAAATCTAACCTTTTAATATGACAGGCAGACAAACTTATTGAAGAAAAGAGAAAGTTTTAAACGTCGCAGGTACGTAATAAAATAGCCTGATCAGCTTGCAATGAATTATTTTTCAATTTTATCAAAAGAGGCAACAATTCCTTTAATCAACGATGAGCTGAAACCGTTATGTTCCATCTCATTCAGCCCAACTATTGTACAACCTTTTGGTGTAGTTACTTTATCAATTTCATATTCAGGATGTTCCTGTCGTTCAATTAATAGTTCAGCTGCTCCTTTTACTGTCTGGTTAACAATAGCGCTTGCAGTCTTTGCATCAAAGCCGATCTGAATACCACCCTGAATCATTGCCCTTATGAACCTGAGTACATAAGCAATTCCACAGGCGCCCAGTATGGTTGCCGATTGCATCAATTCTTCATCGATTGTCATGGTTGTACCCATACTGTCAAACAAATATTTCACAGAATCAACAACAATTGGTTCAGCACCATTATGGCAGATGCATGAAACTGACTTTCCAACACTTGCAGAAATGTTAGGCATTGCCCGGAAAATAGGAAGTGAAATCCCAACCACATCCTGTATCTGACTGATTGTAACCCCTGCTGTTACTGATATCAGAACATGTCTCTTTGGATCAAGATGATCCTTGATCTCTTCAATGATACTGACAATATTATAGGGTTTAACAGCTATAATAATCAGATCAGAATCTGCAACAGCTTTAATATTGTCATTGGTAAGCTTTATGCCAAATTCATTCAGATGTGAGAGCTCCTGAATATTCCGTCTGGTTGCAGTTATATTCCCGGCAGGAATGGAATGATCTTTTATCAACCCCTGAAGTAATGAAAGCCCGATATTTCCGCATCCTATTATTGCTACTTTAATGTTTGCCATTATTAAGTTTTTAATATAATAATTATGACGTGGTAAGAAAAATAATCATTCGCAAATATACAGTAAAAGGTAAACATGTTGCATACATCAGGCATGATTCAATTGATGATTTATATCTTAAACACTGTTTTTCAATAATCCTGACAGAGGTAATCAACTGCCTCTGTTTTTGTACGGAGAAAAATTAATATCTTAGTCAGATTATTTTCTGAACTCAATAACCCTTGAAAAATTAAATCTTTTTTGAGGCAGAACCAGATAATAACCTGTTGAAACATTGCTTGAATTTTACCGGAATCAGTCAGGAAAACAGAATTTAAATCTTGATTTTTAAACCTAACAGAAATAAAGTGAATATTATAATAAACGGAGGAACGAAAGGTATCGGGAAAGAGGTTGCTCTTTATTTTGCACAGGATGCAGGTAACAGGATTCTTGTTACAGGGAGGGATGAAAAGTCTCTGAAAAGTATTTCTTCAAAGCATAAGAATATCGATATACTTCCTCTCGACATTTCAATATTTAGTACACAGGCTGAATTGCTCAGAGATATGTTATCTATTCATTATGAAAGAGTTGACATTCTGATTAATATGGCCGGAATGCTGGTTGCAGGGGATTTTATGGAGCTGAGCGATAATGAAGGACATCTGATGATGGAGACAAACTTCTTCGGACCAGCCTCATTCATAAGGGAAGTTAAGCCATATATGATCAGTGGTTCTCATATTGTGAATATTTCGAGTATGGGAGGTTTTCAGGGTAGTGCCAAGTATAAAGGACTTTCTTATTACAGTGCCTCGAAGGCAGCACTGGCCTGCCTCACCGAATGTCTGGCAGAAGAATTCAGCGAATCAGGAATCAGAGTGAATTGTCTGGCTCTTGGCGCAGTAAATACAGAGATGCTTACAAAGGCTTTTCCGGGTTATAAAGCTCCTATCAATGCAAAAGATATGGCTGAGTTTATCGCCGGGTTTGCTCTGAATGGACATAAGTTTATGAATGGAAAGATAATACCTGTTGCAATTAATAATCCATAAAAGGATCTCCAGAATATGGAACAAAGGAACAGTGACAAGGCTATAAATTATCCCGTATCTGGGTCAGAAATCTAAAAATAATTGTACTCAGGTGGTTATTAATCAGGAATATGTTTTAATCTCTATTTTACCATCGAGTGCCAGTAAACCGTTAAAAGCAAGTGCTTTAAGCTCATCTTCGCCTGGATAAACAACAACCTCCGCAATATATTCAACCATTGATGTGATACTTCTGATATTGGTCTCCTGATATGCCAGTCCACCTGTGAGAATAATAGCATCCACTTTCCCATTTAAAACTGCAGCCATTGCTCCAATCTCTTTTCCAACCTGATAGGATGCAGCATCTATTATCAGTATAGCTTTTGGATCACCATTATCAGCTAATTTACAGACTTCAATAAAGTTATTTGTGCCAAGGTAAGCCACCATTCCACCTTTTCCTGTGAGCATTGACATCATATCGGCCTGAGAATATTTATTGCTGAAACAGAGTTCAACCAACTGACCGGCAGGTAAACCACCTGTCCGTTCAGGCGTAAACGGACCATCACCATTCAGAGCGTTATTGACATCTATTACTCTGCCGTTCTTATGAGCCCCGACACTTATTCCTCCGCCCATATGAGCAACAACAAGATTTAAATCTTCATATTTCCGGTTTATTGAAGCAGCATAGACGCGGGCAACAGCTTTCTGGTTAAGAGCATGAAATATAGACTTCCGCTCGATTTCAGGAAGCCCCGAAATTCGGGCAACAGGTTGCAACTCATCCACAACAACAGGGTCCACAATATATGCAACGGCACCCGGAAGTGAAGATGCAATATCATCAGCAATAAGTCCGCCCAGATTACAGGCATGGCTACCGGAAACGCCGGCATTCAAATCATCCTTCAGTTTTTGATTTACCCTGTATATTCCTGATTCAATTGGTTTTACAAGGCCTCCCCTTCCAACTACAGCAATTATACCTGAAATATCAATTTTTCTGATAATTAACTCATTCATAATCAGATCTTTCCTGAAATTGAACTGATCGGTTATTTTTTCAAATCCGGCTAACTCCTCTGTTGAATGGCGGAGTGATTTTTCAAAAACCAGATTTTCCTCCTCAAAAAGAGAGAATTTAGTAGATGTTGATCCTGGATTGATTGCCAGGATTAGTCTTTTTGCCATAAATTGATCTTAAATTACCGGTTCCGTTAACCGGGAAAAAACTATTATGCCATAAGGCAGGATAATGCAATGCAGAAGTACTTTGATAATTCGCTTTCACTTCTTGACATAACTATAACAGGCTTTTCTGTTCCTCTTATGAGACCCGCAAGCTCTCCATTTGCAAACAGCATGAGAGCTTTATAAAATGGATTGCATGATTCAAGAGAAGGGAACAGCAGAATATCAGCCTCCCCGTCAACAGGTGTATTAATTCCTTTTATTTCGATACTTTTTTTATCGCAGGCCAGAAAAATGTCGAGAGGGCCATCCATTATACAGTTTTGTATTTCACCACGTTCAGACATACCACACATTTCCCGGTAATCAAGAGAACTGGTAAAATGTTTGCTTACTTTTTCAGAGGCTCCGATAAGTGCAATTTTAGGATTTTCAACCCCAAACCTGCGTGCCATTTCGATAGCATAACCGGCCATGGCAATTTTCTGATCAAGGTCAGGGAAAGGGATCACAGCAGGATCTGTAATAAACAGAAGTTTATGATAAGAAGGTATCTGTATAGCCCCAACATAAGTCAGAACAGCATCTGGCAGCATCAATCCATTTTCCTTGTCCATCACAGCTTTCAGGAATACATCGGTTCCGACAAGTCCTTTCATCACTATATCGGCCTCTCCGTTTTTTACCATTTTTACTGCTTCTCTGGCAGATGTATTTTCATTCCCTGCATCAATGATTGTAAATAGCTTTTCATCAATCCCTTCAGCTCTGCAGGTTTTGATTATTTCACTTGAATTACCAATCATTAAAGCTTCTGCAAATCCGTTTGTTACAGCTTTATGAATAGCTCCAACAGTATTCTGGTCCTGTGCCCATGCAACAGCAATCCGGTGCTTTTTTTTCAGTGCCAGCACCTTTTCCTCCATCTGCCCAAGGGTTCTTATCATAATTATCTTATTTGCTTGCGGCAGCAGAAAGCAGTATACTATCGAATTTTGCCTGTTCGGAATCGGACCGGGAGGTGAGAACAATAGGAACCATTGCACCAAGGATTATTGAAGCAACTTTAGCTTTTGCAAAGAATACAAGTGACTTATACAAAACATTTCCAACTTCAATATCGGGCATAAGAAGAAGATCAGTATCACCTGCAACCTCACTTCTGATTCCCTTATGCTGTGCACTTTCCAGACTGACGGCATTATCGAAGGCAAGTGGGCCGTCAATAATACAGTTTTTTATCTGATCGCGCTGATTCATTTTTGAAAGAAGTGCGGCATGCAGTGTGGCTTCCATATTCTCATTAACCATCTCAACAGCACCAAGAACGGCAACTTTTGGCATTACATATCCAAGTTTATTCAGGCAAGCCACCGAATTATTAAGGATGGCAATCTTCTCCTTTAGGTTCGGAGCAATATTCATGGCTACATCGGTAACAGCAATAACTTTATGATAGGTATCAACTTCAAAAAGTGCAAAATGTGAAAGAAGGTTACCTGTTCTAAGGCCCCATTCCTTGTTTAACACGCATTTAAGAAGAGTTGACGATCCTACCATTCCCTTCATCAGGATATCGGCCTGCTTGCTGCTAACCATCCTTACAGCCATCTCTACAGACATTTCAGTATTGGGTTCATGAATTACCCGTACACCTGTAATATCATAATTATTCAATAAACAGATATTCTGTATCCCTTCTTTATCACCGATAAGGATTGGTTCAATGATGTTTTCTTTCCAGGCTTTAACTACTGCACCCAATGAATGCTGATCCTGTGCAGCCGCAAGTACCAGTTTTTTTCTGGGTCCTCCTTCAACGAGACGTTTCAGGTCATTAAGATTCTTTAAAACCATCGGAATAAGTATAAATTTTAATTTAAGATGTATGATGCTCAACAATATATTTGGTGTCTGAAGCAATTACAAATTCTTCATTTGTAGGAACAATCATTACAGTAACCCTCGAACCTTTTTTGCTGATAATTAATTCTTTGCCACGGACCCCTTCATTAATTTGTTTATCAAATTCCAAACCAAGAAATTCAAGATCCTTGCAGATATTCTCTCTTGTTTCCGAACTGTTCTCTCCAATTCCTCCTGTAAAAATAAGTAAATCAACGCCACCCATTGCAGCTGCATAAGCTCCGAGATACTTCCTTACACGGTAATTAAACATTTTTATTGCCAGGGAAGCTCTTTCATCACCCTCTTCAGCAGCCGATTCAACCTCTCTCATGTCCGAAGAGATCCCTGAGATTCCTAACACCCCGCTATGTTTATTCAGCAGTGTATTAAGTGAAGAGAAATCTATTTCCTCCTTTTCCATAATAAGAGTCAGAGCGCCGGCATCAATATCTCCTGACCGTGTTCCCATTATCAGACCTTCCACTGGTGTAAGCCCCATCGAGGTGTCCATTGATTTGCCATTTTTTATGGCAGCAACCGATCCTCCATTACCCAGATGGCAGGTAATTATCTTTTTAGAATTATAATCAACATTAAGTATTTCGCAGGCTCTTCTGGAGACATAACTATGACTTGTTCCGTGAAAGCCATAACGTCTGATTCCGTATTTTTTATATAAGGAATATGGAAGAGCATACATAAATGAATAATCAGGCATTGACTGGTGAAATGATGTGTCAAAGACGCCTACCTGAGGCACTGAGGGGAGCAAAGTTTTCATTGCATAAATACCCTTCAGGTTTGCCGGGTTATGAAGTGGGGCAAGGTCGGAACAATCTTCAACTCCTTTTATAGTAACGTCATCAAGATAACAGCTTCCCTGAAAAGTTTCGCCTCCATGAACAATGCGATGGCCGATAGCATCAATTTCATTCAGGTCTTTAATCACACCTCTTCTCTCACTCAGCATTAAACCCAGAAGATATTCAATTCCGGTTTGATGATCCAGGATCTCCCCTTCAAGTTTTACTTTATCGCCATCGAACCGTTCGTTTTTAAGAAATGATCCTTTTAATCCAATTTTTTCTACTATTCCTTTTGCCAGAACAACAGCCGAGGTCATATCAAAGAGTTGATATTTTATTGAAGAACTACCACAATTGAGAACTAATATTTTCATTATAAAAGAGTTATATTTATTTTAATGGTATAAAAAGATATTGGTGACTAATTTTCGATGGAAGGGTTTTTGACAGTTTTCATACCATCTTTATTATACTCATAAAAGCCTCTGCCTGTACGTCTGCCCCATTGATTTGCCCTTACAAGCTTTTTTAGAAGCGGGGAAGATTTATATTTAAGATCACCAAATTCATCATAGAGGTTTTCACACCATCTCAGTATTTTATCCAATCCGATTTTGTCGGCCATTTCAAAAGGTCCTAATGGCAGACCAAACCCCACTTTCATTGTAAGATCGATATCTTCCATTTTTCCGACGCCTTCCATCAGTATTTCACAAGCTTCATTGATAAGTGGAACAAAAAGACGGGTGCTGATTATACCGGGAGACTCACGTACCGGAATAACTTTTTTCCCAATTAAAACAGCAAATTTAATTGTGTTCTCATAAGCAGCCTGAGATGTATAAAGGCCTTTTACAATTTCCACAACTCTTGCATCAGCTTCCGGGGCCAGGAAATGAAAACTCACGCATCGATCTTTATGGATTAGGTCGGCAGTAAGTTCAGTAATGACCTGTGTTGATGAGTTTGTTGCAATAATGGTATCTCTATCAACATGTTGCTCGATTTTTTTAAGGATCTGCATGCGTATATCATGGCTATGTTCCCTGGATGAGGATTTGATTGCTTCAATAACAATATCGCAACCCTTAAACATACTGTAGTCAGTTGTCCCTTTTATTCTTGATAATATTCCCAGCTTTTCGGAATTTGTCATACCCCAGCGTTCAATCATCCGATCGAGTTCTTTAGCCAGTTCCTCATAAGCCTGATCAATTTTTTCCTGACTTATCTCAAGAATTACTACATCAAGTCCCTTCGCACTTATCATTCTTGCAATATTCTGTCCGACTGATCCGGCTCCAACAATCCCAACCCTTGAGAACAAGGTTTTGGGCTTGTTCTCCTTAGATAATCCGTAATCCTCCAGACGCTCTGTGTTCTCTGTCATACCTGTTAATTTAATTATTTTGTTTTTAGTTGATGATTCAGCACTGGTGATGGCTGGCTCATATCATTATTTTGCCGAACCGGCAGCCTGATTTGATGTAATAGCTATCATGCTGACAATATCGCTTACTGAACACCCGCGTGAAAGATCGTTAATAGGTGCTGCCATTCCCTGCAGGATTGGTCCTATAGCTTCTGCATGAGCAAGTCTCTGTACAAGCTTGTATGCAATATTTCCTGAATTCAGATCCGGGAAGACGAGAACATTTGCTCTGCCTCCGATTGGACTTCCGGGTGCCTTACTTTTGCTGATTGCTTCAATGAGTGCAGCATCAACCTGAAGCTCTCCGTCTATCTGAAGCCAAGGGGCCATCTCTTTGGCAATTCGTGTTGCATTAACAACTTTATCTACCATTTCATGCTTGGCACTCCCTTTTGTTGAAAAGCTAAGCATTGCTATTCTCGGTTCAAAACCTCCAAGGGCTTTCGCAGTATGAGCAGTAGCAATAGCTATTTCAGCCAGCTCTTTTTCGTTTGGATTCGGATGAACGGCACCATCGGCGAATATTATAACACCATTTTCTCCAAAGCTCTTATCAGGAAGTATCATAATAAATGCTCCTGAAACAACTGAAATGCCGGGTGCTGTTTTAACATAATGAAAAGCAGGCCTCAACACATCTCCCGTTGAATGGTCTGCTCCTGAAACCTCACCATCAGCATCTCCGTTTTTTATCATCAGAACACCCAGGTAAAGAGGATCTTCTATTAACCTTGAAGCTTCTTCCCTTGTCATTCCCTTACTTTTCCTCAGTTCAACCATCATATCAATATAATGATCCTTTTTCTCATGGGAAACAGGATTGATAATAGTGGCTTTTGAAAGGTTCTTCAATCCCAGCTTTTCAGCATGTGATTTTATCTCAATAGGATCTCCTATTAAAATTATCTGAGCCAGATCCTCCTGAATTGCAATATCAGCAGCCTTAATTGTTCTTTCTTCATATCCTTCGGGAAGCACAATACGCTTGTTATGTTTTTTGGCATTTAGTTTGATGCGATCTAATAATTCCATTGTGTATCAGTATATTAATAAGTTCGAAAATTTTCCATAAATGTACGAAAAAAAAGTCCTATTAAACAATTTTCAAATACATGATTAATATCAGTAATTTCACTTTTTAAGGAAAAATAACTTCGGTAATTCTTCAATCAAACTATGTTAAAATCTTTTTTCCGGTTTTTAGTTCACTCCAAACTCCGGTTCACTTCAGGCTCTCCAAACTTTAGTTCACTTTAAGGACTTATTTATCACCATTTTTCTAATTTAGCAGTTTTAAATTACCACATTGAATGAATACGTTTACTTCCCTGTTGGATAATCTTTCTGAAAGCCTTGAGGGCGACCTCAGGTACGACAAAATCACAACAACAATATATTCCACCGATGCTTCTGTTTATAAAGAAGAACCTTCAGCTGTGGCCTGGCCAAAAGGAGAATCTGATATCAGGAAGATCTTATTATTTACTGCCAAAGAGGGAACATCTGTAACGTTGAGGGCCGGCGGAACTTCTCTGGCCGGACAGGTAGTTAGTTCAGGAATAATAGTCGATATCTCGAGATATATGAATAAGATCCTTGAGATAAACAAAGAGGAGATGTGGGTAAGAGTCGAGCCGGGAGTTGTTCTTGATGAACTTAATCAGAAGCTGAAAGAGTACGGCCTTTTTTTTGGTCCTGAGACATCTACTTCCAACAGATGTAATATGGGAGGAATGGTGGGAAACAACGCATGTGGCTCACATTCTATCATTTATGGATCAACAAGGGATCACACAATTGAGATAAAAGCTCTTTTGAGCGACGGAAGCATAGCAGTTTTCGGACCTGAAAGCAAGGAGAGTTTTCAAACGAAATGCAACCTGAAGAATCTTGAAGGAGAGATCTACCGGAATATTAATAAAATCCTTACTGACGAGGATAACAGAAAAAGCATAACAGAGGGTTTTCCCGATAAGAAAATAACCAGAAGAAATACCGGTTATGCACTAGACCTGCTTCTCGATTCTGATTTATTCAACGAAAAATCTGACAGGAAATTTAATTTTTGTTCTCTGCTTGCCGGTTCTGAAGGTACACTGGCAGTAACCACAGAGATAAAACTGAATCTTGTCGCATTACCTCCTGTAAATAAAGCACTTGTATGCATTCATCTTAAAAACAGAAATGATGCTTTCAAAGCTAATCTTATTGCATTGAAATATAAGCCGTCAGCTGTTGAGATGATGGATAACAGAATACTGGAGCTAACCGAGGATAACATCAGCCAGAGGAATAACAGGTTCTTTCTGGAAGGAAATCCGGGAGCAATTGTTATTGTCGAATTTGCCAGAGAAAGAGCTGAAGAGACAGATACTCTTTCCTCTGAAATGATAATTGACCTGAAAGCAGCCGGTTACGGATATTCTTATCCAGTTATAAAAGGAAAGGATATGTCTAAAGTCTGGGATTTAAGGAAAGCCGGGCTTGGCGTGCTTGCAAATATGAAGGGCGATTCAAAGCCTGTTGCGTTAATTGAGGATACAGCAGTAAGTGTAGAGCAACTCCCTGCTTACATCGATGAACTCGGGAAGCTGCTTGACGGATATGGCAAAGACTCTGTATTTCATGCCCATATAGGCTCAGGAGAGCTTCACATCAGGCCTGTTCTAGACCTTAAAAACCCGTCAGATGTTTTGCTTTTCAGAAAAATAGGCCTTGAAACGGCCCTTCTTGTCAGGAAGTATAACGGTTCTTTGAGCGGGGAGCATGGCGATGGCAGGTTAAGGGGTGAGTTTATTCCGCTCATACTTGGTGAACAGAACTATAAACTGCTGAAGGAGGTTAAAGCCTGCTGGGATCCGAAAGGCATTCTGAATCCGGGCAAGATAACAGATACTCCGCTGATGAATACCTGCCTCAGATACACCCCCGGAGAGCCAACCCGGGAAATTGAAACGTTTTTTGATTTTTCATCCAGTGAAGGAATATTAAGAGCTGCGGAAAAATGCAATGGGTCAGCTGATTGCCGGAAATCGGTAAAAACCGGCGGGGTGATGTGCCCCACTTTTATGGCCACCGGCGATGAGGAAAAAAGTACCAGGGCAAGGGCAAATTTAGTACGCGAATTCATGAGTAAGGATGGTGACCCATGGAACCACAGGGAGATATATGATATTCTTGATCTGTGTCTGGCATGCAAGGGATGCAAATCGGAATGTCCCTCAGGAGTAGATATTGCAAAGATTAAATCGGAGTTCCTTCAGCATTGGTACGATAAGCACGGAGTCCCGTTCAGATCCCTTTTAATTGCTTATATTTCAGTTGTTAATCAGGTTGGATCTGCCTTACCTTCTGTTTTTAACTTTTTTCTTAAGAACAGATTCACCTCAGCAATTCTGAAAAAAGCAACGGGGTTTGCTTCACAAAGAACTATACCATTATTATACAAAACCACCCTGAAAAAATGGATTAGGAAAAATCTGGAAAAGATAAATCCTGAATACCCAACATCGAAAGTAGCTCTGTTTGTGGATGAGTTTTCAAACTACAACGATACGGAGATCGGGATTGCTGTTATAAGATTACTAACCTCATTGAATTATAAAGTTATTATTACTGAGCATAAAATAAGTGCAAGGACCTATATTTCCAAAGGGCTGGTAAGAAAAGCAGGGAAGACAATCCGGAAGAATATCCAGGCTTTATCGGACATTATCTGCGAGGATCTTCCATTAATTGGTATTGAACCCTCTGCAATCCTTGGGTTCAGAGATGAATACCCCGAGCTGGCCGGAAAAGAATTAAAAGAAACAGCTGAAAGAATCGCTTTAAATTGTTTCATGATTGATGAGTTTATCGCAAAAGAGTACAGGGCCGGAAGGATAGACAGAAAACTATTTACTGAAGATAAGGAGGAGATTCTGCTACATGCCCATTGTCAGCAAAAGGCCATAGCTTCATCAGCAGGGACAATTGAGATGCTGTCAATACCGGCTAACTATTCCGTTAAAGAGATCCCTTCAGGATGCTGTGGTATGGCCGGATCATTCGGTTATGAAAAGGAGCACTATGATCTATCCAACAAAATTGGGGAGCTTGTACTGTTTCCGGAAGTCCGAAACTGCAGGAACGAAACAATAATTGCTGCACCGGGCACAAGCTGCAGACATCATATAAAGGATGGAACAGGGAGGATTGCTCTGCATCCCGCCACGATTCTTTATAATGCCATCAGGACGAAGAATTAAGGTCTGAAGGACGAGCATCAGCAGAAACAGGTAATGGCTACAATTTTATCATAAAATCATCGGACTGACCGAGGACTGGAAATTTAGCCCTTTCTTCTGATAGTGCAGTTAATGATATCTCTGTTGTAATTGAACATTCTGTATTCTGATTGCACGATTTGATTACCACCCCAAGCGGATTGATAATCATCGAATCGCCACAGTATTTTATTCCCTCGCCGTCGGTTCCTGTTCTGTTAACTCCCGCAGTATAGCACTGGTTTTCAATGGCTCTTGCCCTGAGAAGGGTTTTCCATACCTCGCTCCTGCTTTCAGGCCAGTTTGCGGCGTATATCAAAAGGTCGGTGTCATTCCTGTTTCTGCTAAACACAGGAAAACGCAGATCGTAGCAGATAAACGGACTTATTCTTACCCCTCTGAAAGTAAATACCAGACGTTTGTTTCCGGGAGTGAAAACTTTATCTTCACCACCCATGCTGAAAAGATGGCGCTTATTGTAATACCATATTTCATTTTCCGGAGAGACAAAGAGCCAGCGATTATAAAAATGGTTCCCTTCCTTTATTATATATGAACCGCATACTCCGAAATTTCCATTCAAAGCAATGTTTTTCATCCAGTTAAATGTTTCATCTTCAGGAGATTCTCCCAGATGATCGGGATTCATTGAAAAACCTGTATTAAACATTTCAGGAAGAATAACAATATCTGTTTTCTGGTTAAGAGGTTCAATAAGACGTCCAAGCTTACTGAAGTTAAGGAGTTTATCCTCCCAGGCCAGATCGGATTGGATAACTGAAATTAGCATAATCTGCAGTCGTTAACATTTAATAAACTACGGGTGAAAAAAAAAGCACAGGACTGAATCAAGCCTGTACCTTTTTTTTAAGAATCTTCAGGTTCTATTTTTTGTTTATTGAATTGTAATAATCGGTAAAGATACTGTTTATGAGAGGTCTGTAATAGAGCCAGAAAAACCTCCTGGTATCATCAGGCTTATCAGAATAGAATATACCCTTAATTTTCTCAATTCCCTGAAATCTGGATGTCCAGTAAGGTATATCAGAATTGGCGAAATCACCTGAAAAGTAATAAATTCTCTGTGAAACGGGTTCCTGAACAACTGCAGGAAACTCATTAAGAAGTGTATTCTCACTAAGAAGCGTATCACCAAGAGTTGTTGTTTCAAGTTTGAATTTAGACACAATTTTATTTGCAAGAGGATCAATTATATCAAACCATTTGTCAAACGCCACAGAGACGGGAACTCCAAATTTTTCTGTATTGGCCTGATCTGTAATAATGTGAGGCATAGCATTCTTAAGGTGAGTTCCTTCTTCAAGTACAATAATATCTTTCTCCTTCAGGATTACAATTCCTGGTTTTGTAAATTGCCATGGTTTATTATATTGTTTTCTGTACATAGCTGTCATCCATATCGGAAAGTCTTTGGCAGCAGTATCAAGTGTTGCAAAATATTTTCCTGTCCAGCCAGAAAAAGTTATTCCAAGTTTTTCCTGAGTTCTGACAGATTCGAATTGTGCTGTAGGATAGTCGAATGAGTTGTATTCCATAATAATCAGCTTATTCCTGTCCTTCATCTCTTTAATCAGCAGGAAATCGTTGTTATTAAGTCCACCGTACAGTTTTCTTGATTTGCGGCTTTTATTGATCCCTTTGTACCAGTCGTTAAAGAAAACTCCGTAAGTATCAGTAAAATAAACAGCATCATTTTTTTCGGCAAGGTTGATAAGGTCAGTCAGACGATAATCATTTCTGTCCCATTGTTTTTCCCTTAATGGCCGCTGAGGAGAAAATCCGTAGTAATCCTTGATATAAGAGTAGCTGCTCTTGTCTCCTTTTTTTACAATTCTCTCATTTGTCAGTATCCAGTTGAATGACTTATGATTCTCACGCTCCAGTGTTGGAACGGTTTTGTCAACCAGAATTATATCAATAGGTTTTTTTGGAACAAAAGCCCATCGGACCAGATTAATTACAGGCAGGGCTAAAATTACTGCCAGTATTATAACGACAATAAAGAGAGTTTTTTTCATAACTGAATGTATTCAAATAGAATAACTACAATCTGATAATAACTAAAATACTAATTTCACTTTTATAAAAGTATTAATTTATTTTTTTTAAAGAAAATAAATCTGAGGCAATTTAGTAAAAAATATTGAACCACAAAAACTGTCAGTATCCGCAAGCTGAATTATTTCCTCTTTTATCGGCACCTCCTGATCTTTTTCCATCGGAAAGAATTTGTATTGCATTTACTCTTCCTATGGCGCTTCTGGACTTTAATTCATGTCCCATTTCAGCGAGTTTTTGAACTAAAAGGCTGTCTAAAGCATTTTTTTCAAAAATAATATTATCGGGGAGCCACTGGTGATGGAATCGTCCTCCATCAACGGCCTGCTGAATATTCATGTCGAAATCAATCACATTGGTTATTACCTGGAATACAGAGGTAGGAATAGTTGAACCACCCGGGGAGCCTGCAACTAAAAAAAGTTTTCCTTCTTTTTCAACAATTGTCGGGGTCATTGAGCTAAGCATTCTTTTTCCGGGTTGAACAGAATTTGATTCACCCCCCACCAGTCCGTACATATTCGGGATACCCGGCTTGACTGAAAAATCATCCATTTCATTATTAAGAAGGAATCCCGTACTATCGGCCACAATGCTGTTCCCGAAAGTACCATTCAAAGTGGTTGTTACTGCTACAGCATTTCCATCAGCATCAACAACCGAATAATGAGTAGTCTCTTCGCTGGTCTCTGTTCCCGGAGAACCGGGGCTTATTTCTCTGGAAAGAGAAGCACTCTTTTCATCGAATGTACTCATCCTTCCGAGAATGTATTTTTTTGCGGTCAGCTGTCCGGCATTTACTTTCATAAAATCAGGATCACCCATATATTCTGACCTGTCGGCATAAGCCCTCCTTTCTGCTTCCACTATGAGATGAATTGTCTTTTGAGAATGGAAGCCCCAGTCCCGCAATGGATAAGGTTCAACCATTCCGAGAAGCTGGATAAGAATTATGCCACCACCCGATGGAGGAGGTACGGTTATGATTTTAAAGCCTTTATAATCAGCAGTAACAGGTATCCTGGATACCGATCTGTATTCATTCAAATCTATTTCAGAGATTATTCCATTCCCCCTTTTCATCTCGCTTATAATCCGGCGTGCAGTAATTCCGGAATAAAATCCTTCCCTGCCGTTATCTCTTATCCGGATAAGTGTCTCTGCAAGATCTTTCTGAATAAGAGTATCACCTGCTTTCCACAATGAATCTTTTACAAAGGCTGGTAACGACCTGTTCCTTTCAATAAAGTGAGCCCTGTTTGCATTGAAATCCGCTGATTGTTCGGCAGTAACCGGAAACCCTTTTTCAGCAAGATCGATGGCCGGCTGAATAACCTCTCTGAAAGGGAGTTTTCCATATTTTTTATGAGCGGCTATCATACCGTCAACAGAGCCCGGAACACCGCTTGCCAGGTGGGTTTCTAAACTTAACCCTTCTGTAACATTACCAAGCTTGTCGAGATACATATCAGCAGATGCGAACAACGGAGCCTTTTCGCGGTAATCAATCACTTCGCACATTCCGGCACCGGTTCTGATAAGCATAAATCCACCACCTCCAATATTGCCTGCTTCAGGATAGCAAACAGCAAGGGCAAATCCTGTTGCTACAGCCGCATCAACTGCATTTCCTCCCTTTTTCATTATCTCTATACCGATGACTGAACCCTCTCTGTGGGCAGATACCACCATTCCGCTGTCGGTCGTAATACCGTAGCCTTCAACAATATCTGAGTTTTTATTGACAATCTCCCCTGAACATCCTGATAAAAGTGCAGTAAGAAAAAGAAGAGCAAGGTTTTTATTCATTCCCGGTTTGTTTTATTAATTTTATGATAATCGTAAATCAAACATATAAATTACTTGTTTTTCAGTCTTTACCTGATCCGTTATTCACAATTACCGATAGTCATAATACCTGAATACAATAATAACAACAAAATCACAATATTTATTGCCCCTTGTGAGAATATCCGTGAGAACAAAAATTGTTTTATTACTTTTACAAAAACATTTTTATGACGCTTCCAAATCAACCTCTGGCTGAAAGACTAAGACCAAGAGAGCTCGGAGAGTTCAGCGGGCAGGCGCATCTTGTTGGCAAAAATGGTGTTTTACGAAAGTTGATTGAATCGGGAAATATTCCTTCATTTATATTATGGGGACCGCCGGGTGTCGGAAAAACCACTCTTGCCGGTATTATTGCAAATACCCTGAAACGACCCTTTTTTAGTCTTAGTGCGGTGCATTCCGGAGTTAAGGATGTCAGGGAGACAATTGAAAAGGCTAAGAAACAGCAGTTTTTCAACATGCCTAACCCGGTTCTGTTTATCGATGAGATTCACCGTTTCAATAAATCGCAGCAGGATTCATTGTTAAGTGCAGTTGAGCAGGGAGTTATAACACTTATCGGAGCAACAACTGAGAATCCTTCATTTGAAGTTATATCTCCTCTCCTTTCAAGATGCCAGGTTTATACCATGATTCCTCTTGGTGAAACTGAACTGGTTGAATTGATGAACAAAGCTTTGAAAAAGGATAGCTATCTCTCTGCCTTTGATATAGAAATTACAGAAAATGAGGCTTTTATCCGTATCTCAGGTGGCGATGTAAGAAAATTATACAATGCACTCGAACTGGTTGTCAGTTCAGAAGCAGACCAGGAATCTTCCGGAAAAATTGTTATTGATAATGAGAAGGTCCTAAGGCATGTTCAGAAGAACCTTGCCCTTTATGATAAGAATGGAGAACAGCATTACGACATTATTTCCGCTTTCATCAAGTCGCTCAGGGGAAGCGACCCCAATGCAGCTGTTTACTGGCTTGCACGGATGGTTGAAGGTGGAGAAGATCCAAAGTTTATAGCACGCAGGATGCTGATACTTGCTGCCGAAGATATTGGTCTTGCCAATCCGAATGCCTTGCTTCTGGCTCAGGCATGCTTTGATGCTGTCAATGTTATAGGATGGCCCGAATCAAGAATCATTCTTTCCGAAGCAGCTATATATCTGGCAACTTCCCAGAAGAGCAACTCATCTTATATAGCTATAGATGATGCAATTGCAAAAGTAAGGAAAGAGGGTGATCTTCCTGTTCCCTTGAATTTAAGAAACTCCCCTACCAGACTTATGAAGGAGCTTGGTTATGGAAAAGAGTATAAATATGCACATGCCTATTCAGGAAATTTTATAGTCGAAAATTTTCTTCCTGAGGAGCTGAAAGGAACAGTTTTCTATGATCCGGGGATCAATTCGAAAGAAGAAGAGATAAGGAAAAAACTTAAGGATATGTGGAAAGATATTTATAATTATGGGAATCTCTGAAAACCCATTGCCGGTATATATGACAAAAGGTTTTGGTGAGCTTTCGGTCCGTCTGCCTCTTCTGCGTGAATAATTCAGGTCAGAAGAATCCTGATATAGATAAAAATGGAAAATGTTTTACAAACTATTAACTGCCAGATATGAATAACTCAAACTCTTTGTGGATCAGGTATGTACAAAAGCTTTTATTAAACTTAACTATTTTATGCCTTGTACTCTTAATGACGGGAACTGATCTTAAATCCCAAAGATTATCAAGGGATTTAAATATTGACCTGCTTGTGAACCAGGTAGGTTTTGTACCAAATTCAGGCAAGACATTTGTTACAAAGGGAATAAGAAGCGGGCAATTTGAGGTAATAAATGTGGAAAATCAGAAAGTGGTTTTTACAGGTGAAATGATTCCTGATCCGGGTGATTTTGGAGATTATTCAAAAGGGGATTTCAGCTCTCTAACCCAATCTGGTCATTACTATATTAAATCTGATACTCTGCGATCATATCCGTTTACCATTTCAGATGATATATATCGTTCACCAATGGATCTGATTGTTGGTTATTTTTCTCTTCAGCGCTGCGGACCAAGTCCGGCAGGTTTTGTAACCCCATGCCACCTTGATGACGGAATAAGAATGGATAATGGCAAACATCAGGATGTCAGCGGCGGATGGCATGATGCAAGCGATTTGAGGAAATGGGTTGGAGCAACAATATATGGAATGGTAGGTCTGGGAAAAACCTATGAACTGAAGGATAAGAAAGACATCAGCCGTCCAAAGATCCTGGATGAGCTTAAGTGGGGAAACCTCTATTTCTTAAAGATGCAGGAACCACAGGGTTATATAATGAATTTTGTAGGAGGCGATGCAAAAAAACATTCCGACAGTAACCGATGGACAAACAATGAAATTGGTCCGGAAGGCGGAGAAATAGCTTTTGTAAAACCAAATACCGGTAAATCCGCACAGGATATGCTGATATTCGGTACAAATGATGACAGGGTTATCCGCACCGACCCGGCAGGAATGGTAGCTCAATACAATTTCATAATTTCTGAGGCACTTTTGGCAGGAATAACAAAAGGCATTGACAATGAATATTCAAAAAAGTGCCTTAATGCCGCAGTAAAATGTTATGAATGGTGCCTTAAAACAACAGGCAAAAGTGATGCAGGAACACTTGGTGCTGCTGTAGAGGCTGGCATTGAATTGTATAAAACCACAAAACAGGACCTTTACAAGGAATTTGCAGTCGCAAAGGCTGCTGAATTAAAAGTTTTGCAGGCAGAGAAAAAACCGGGAGTTGCAGGAGGCTTTTATTTTACTTCAGCAACCAAACAGGAACCATTTAAGCAAATATCAAACGGATGCCAGGAATTCATTTCAGTTTGTGATCTGATATTGGCTTTCCCAACACATAAAGATGTTCCGGTATGGAAAGAAATGATCAGCAGCTATGCTTATGATTATCTGTTATTTTTTTCACAAAAGAATGGTTTTGGTATTGTTCCCTACGGCCTATTTACAAAACAGGATCCGGGTGGAAACAGGAAGAGCGGCGAATACTGGTACCGCTATTTTATGCATCCGGACCTTAGCTGGTGGGTAGGTATAAATGCAAATCTTGCCTCTGCCGGAATCGGCCTGATGAAAGCCGGGACCATTCTGAATGATCCGAAACTTAAAGGAGCTGCACAGAAGCAGCTCGACTGGATAGTCGGAGTCAATCCTTTCGCAAGTTCCACTATTATGTCTGTTGGTTATAATCAGCCAAAAATAATGGCTGGCAGCGAATTCAGGCCTGCAACTCCCTTAATACCCGGAGGTGTGATGAATGGTCTTGGAGGCGATGCCTCAGACCAACCCCATTTAATTACGGAGAATAATTACCAGCAGTCAGAATACTGGACCCCAATGGTTGCCTACACGATATGGCTGATGGCTGAAATAACTGCTGCAAGATAGAAATTGAAAAACCAGACAATCACCCCTTTGATCCCGGCTTCGACTTCGCTCAGCAATCGCCTCTCTGCGAGGCAAAGATGGGGATGCCGCACTAAGATTTTTTTTCTAATGATTCTATATAATATTTATTTTTATTTACCTTTGTTAATAATATGTCAATAGCTGCAATAAATATTCCGGGACTACAATTTAGTGAATCAGGCAATTTTCTTTTAATTGCTGGTCCGTGCGTAATAGAAAGTGAAGAGGTAGTTTTTGAAACTGCGGAACATCTGGTGATGCTTTCAGAAAAATACAACCTTCCGTTTGTCTTTAAAGCATCATACAGAAAGGCAAACAGGTCAAAAAGCGATTCTTTTACAGGAATCGGAGATACAAAGGCTCTCAGAATCCTGGCTGAGGTCCGGAAAAGATATTCTGTCCCGGTAATAACCGATATACATAACCCTAATGAAGCAGATATTGCTGCTGAATATGTCGATATATTGCAGATTCCGGCCTTTTTATGCAGACAGACCGATCTGCTTGCTGCGGCGGCAAAAACCGGCAGGTGGGTAAATATTAAGAAAGGTCAGTTTTTATCCGGATCATCAATGAGGTTTGCAGCAGAAAAGGTAAGAGAGTCGGGAAATAACAATATTATGCTCACTGACAGAGGTAATATGTTTGGTTATCAGGATATTGTAGTTGACTTCAGAAACATTCCGGAGATGAAAAATATCGGAGTACCGGTGATTATGGATATAACCCATTCGCTTCAGCAGCCAAATCAGGCTGAAGGGATATCCGGAGGAAAACCCGCGATGATAGAGACAATCGGCAGGGCTGCAATAAGTGTAGGCGCCGACGGAATCTTCATCGAAACCCATCCAAACCCTGCTGTTGCCAAATCGGACGGAGCAAATATGCTGAAGCTTTCCGAAATGGATAATTTATTAAAGAGGCTCGTTGCGCTTAGAAAAACAATAAACTCCTTTTAATTTAACATTTTAAAACCAATACCATGAAAAAAATTGTATTTGTTCTGACAGGACTTATTGCAGTTGCTGTCATTAATGCCCAGTCATTGGATGAGATTGTCAAAAACTACTCAGCCGCTATGAAATCCGACAAGCTTTCCAGTGTTAAAACCATAAAGATCACAGGAAAAATGTCAGCCATGGGAATGGAAATGCCAATGGTTATGTTCATGAAAAACCCTGATAAAATAAAGGTAGCATACACTTTCAATGGTCAGGATATGATTTCTGTGTTTGATGGCCAGAAGGGATATATGATGAATCCAATGACCGGATCAAGTGCACCTGTAGAATTAACAGGCGATCAGTTAAAGCAGGTACAGAACAATAATGTTTTCAGGAATGAATTACTTAACTATTTTAAAAACGGTCAGATTACTCTTGAAGGTTCTGAAGATGTAAATGGAAAACCTGCTCATAAGCTTAAAATAAATGTAGCCGGAGGAAAACCTGTTTTTATGTTCCTGGACAAGGGAACTAGTCTGCTCGTTAAAACCAAAACTACTGTCGACCAGATGGGAACTCAGATGGACGTTGAATCTTTTATGACTGAATATACTGATATTCAAGGCGTTGTAATGCCAAAGAAAACCACGGCTATGGCAAATGGCATGGAAGCTGCAGTTATAACCTTTGATAATATTGAAGTAAATATTCCAATGGATGATGCTGTATTCAAAGTAAAGTAATTAAACAGTATATTTTTGATACGGGCTTATAATCGGCTGATTATCTGAGCTATAAAATATTCATGAAAATCGAGTAGGAGGAAAATAAAATAGTTTCCTCCTATTTTATGTGCGCCCGGCATGGGCGCACATAAGAAAGACGGGCAAATTTGCTCGTCTTTTTTATAGCAGCTGGCCTGTAAGCCGGTTTCTGTACGGTTTTGGTTTCTGCAAAAGAAATTAAAACCGGTTTCCATCATTTATCTTGGTCGGGCATCGCTGCACGACTCATACGACCTACCCCCCGGCATCGGACGAGCAGCCCTTATCGCCGGTATACATGGTCTTTCAACCCATAAGGAGTACGGCTCCTGATGTTGCCACCAGAACCGGTAAGCTCTTACCTCACCTTTTCACCCTTACCGCTGACAATTAAGTCAGAGGCGGTTATTTTCTGTTACACTACTATACCCTCACGGATATCTTCCCGTTAGGAAGCATGGTGCTCTGTGTTGCCCGGACTTTCCTCCCTCCGCCTTGGCGGAAGGCGATAGAACAGCCTGCTGCGTTGCAAAGATAATAAAAATAAGATTTTTTTGCATATAACTAAATAAATAGTTATATTTGCAGAGGATAAAATCACAAAAACATGAAGTGAAATGGCAACAGGATTCAGCAAAAATATTTATTTGAATCCTCTCCATGGAGTTCAGCCAATAAATTAAGCAATGGTGGCAATATAATGATTTTAAATTAAGTGCATAAGTGAAAGTATAATGGAGATAGCAGACATACGAAATAAAGACCTTAAAGTTTATGATTACGACCTTCCCCTGAAAAGGATCGCCCAATATCCTGTTAATGAAAGAGATCAATCTCAATTGCTCATTTATAAAGGAAATAAGATATCCAAAGACATTTTCAGAAATATTGATAACTATATCCCCTCTGATTCCCTTTTGGTTTTTAATAATACCCGGGTAATACGCGCCCGCATTCTCTTCCGCAAAGAGACCGGAGCTGAAATAGAGATTCTCTGTCTCGAGCCACTCTCTCCTTTTGAATATGAATTATCATTAAGTTCGAAAGATCCTGTTGAATGGAAATGCATAGTGGGAAATCTTAAGAAATGGAAAAGCGGAGAGATCGCTGCTTCATTTGAATTTGAAGGAAAAGAGTACAGGTTAACGGCTGAAAAGCTTCAGCCTGATGGTGATGCCATCGGGATCAGGTTTAGCTGGGACACTCCGCATTTGAGTTTTGGTGAAGTTATAGATGCAACGGGTCATATTCCTTTGCCACCATATATCAATCGCATGGATGAAGCTGAGGACATTGAAAGGTATCAGACAGTTTATTCATCCATAAAAGGATCAGTAGCAGCACCAACTGCAGGTTTGCATTTTACGGAACAGGTATTCAAAAAGCTTAAGGAAAAGAAGATTAAAACAGCGGAAGTGACCCTTCATGTCGGTGCCGGTACCTTTAAACCGGTAAAGAGTAAAACAATATCTACTCATGAAATGCATTGCGAGCATTTCTTTGTTACCGCGAAAACAATTAAACTGATACTTGATAACAGGGGGAAAATTATCCCCGTTGGAACAACATCGGTCAGGACACTTGAAAGTTTGTACTGGCTTGGAGCAAAAATCATAAAAGAGAAGCCGGGTTTCCAGACTGAATTTTCGATTGGTCAGTGGGAACCTTATGACACAGGTGGAAGTATATCTGCAGCAGAATCCATGAAAGCTTTACTGAGCTTTATTAATCTGCATAAGCTACCTTATATACATGCTTCAACAAGTATTATTATCATTCCCGGTTATGATTTCAGGATGATAAACGGGATTATCACAAACTTTCATCAACCACGAAGTACATTGCTTCTCCTTATATCGGCATGGACAGGCAGTAACTGGAAAAGCATTTACAATTATGCTCTGGAAAATGATTTCAGGTTTCTAAGTTATGGTGATTGTTCAATTTTATTTAGGTAATGAGGGTAATTATTGATTGTTTTGTAACGTAATTTTTTGTTTTATTTTGAAAAGAAACTGTTTTTTTGTTTATTTAACACATAAAATATTATAACATGACTGAGAACAAACTAATGCAACAGGTAATGGCCATCTTTTCTATTTTTATGGTGTTTTTTTATCTTGGGATTGGCACTTATCTGACTTTTTTTTCTGATTTTAGTTATCTGGACAGGGCTGTACGTGTCTTAATGGGATCAACTTTTATATTTTACGGTTTATACAGGGCTTACAGGGCGTATGTTAAAATTGCTGAGGTCTTCTTTACAAAAGACGATGCAAACGATTGATATATTTTGAACAGGAATACCTTGTCAGGAGAGATTATTTCATTTCAGATCAGGCTTGGCATACACTTTGCGGCTGATAAAGTAGAAAATAATCAAACTTTGATAAATTTTAAGAAGATGAAAAGAGTATCAGTTATTCAAAATTTTATTAACATTGCGAGCCGGAACAATAATTTCCGCAACAGTATTTTAGTGAACAATAATATCAATCATATTTTATATACGAAAATGCGTTATCCTCTTATAGGGTTGCTTTTTATTATTGCATCTTGTACAGGAGGAGGTAAAACAGGTGTGACTGAAACGCCTACCCGCGGAAGTATCAAAATCACTGTAGATGAATCATTTCAGCCGCTCATTGATACTGAGGTATTTACCTTTACTCATTTATATGCAAACGCAAAAATAAAACCGCAGTATAAGCCTGAATACGACGTCATTAACGATTTTATGAATGATTCCGTTAAAGTAATTGTTACCAGCAAAAAACTTACAGATTATCAGATTCAGTATCTCCGCGACACCCAGATAATTGCACGCACTTCATCCTATGCCTATGATGGCCTTGCGATTGTAATTAACAAAGAGAACAAGGACACCCTTCTTAAATACAATAACATTAAAGATATTTTTCTTGGAAAGTTAAAAAAATGGAAAGATATCGATCCAAAATCAAAACTTGGCGATATTCGTGTTATATTTGACAACAATAAATCGGGGAACATAAGATATTTTAAAGAACTCTTTGGGATCAAAGATTCGCTTTCCGGAAATTTCTTTGCTGTCAATAATAATTCGGAAGTTATCAGTTTTGTTTCCCGCAATAGCGATGCTCTCGGTATTGTGAGCGTTAACTGGATAAGTGATAAGGATGATTCGTTGAGCATGAGTTTCATAAATAAGATAAATGTGGTTGCCGTTTCACAGCAATTTGTCAATGATGGCACTTATTATCGTCCGTATCAGGGATCGATATATGACAAATCTTACCCTTTTGTAAGAGAAATTTATCTTATTTCGAGAGAGACATTTGCAGGGCTTGGTACGGGTTTTATTAACTGGGCATGTGCGGAGCAGGGACAGAGAATCGTACTCAAATCGGGGCTGGTACCTGCAACAATGCCAATAAGACTGGTGCAGATTAAAAAATAGTCCATGGTGCCTGATAGTAGTATAAATAATAGAGAACAGGATAATATAGGAAATAAGAGAATTGAAAATAGAATCATAAATTAATACCATAATTGACAACAAATAACAATAGCTATGAAACGTTTAACTTTAAGACCAGCAGTTTTACTGGCAGTATTTTTGACAATTTTTGCAATTAACATTAAAGCGCAGGATTTAAATACTGCAACTCTTCTGACAAGAAGCGAACAGTACGATAAAGCCGAAGCAATGCTAAAGGAGTTGATCCAGAAAGAGCCTGCCAACAGCAATAATTATTTCTACTTAGGTGAGAATTACCTTTTGGATTATTTTGCCGATACCATCTCCAATTCCTTAACTGTTGCCGCTAAATCAGCAAAAGAGGTCTATCAGAAAGGAGTTGATGCAAATCCCAATGATCCGCTCAACTATATAGGCCTTGCAAAAGTTGCTTACTATCTGGGCGATGACAAAACTGCTGCTGAAATGCGTGCCAAAGCAAAGAGTTTTCTCCTTCCATACAAAAACTTAAAAAAAATAGTTCCTCCAGCCAAAGATTATGCATTTACACTTGCTAAAATCGCTGAATCCTATATAAAGGATGGTGAAGTTGACACTACATTAACATTGCCACTCATTAGGGAAGCTATCAAAATTGACAACAAAAGCAGAGACGTATATTTAATTACCGGCGATATTTATATCCTTGTAAATGACGGTTCTAAGGCAATTATGAATTATAATCAGGCTCAATTTGCTGACCCTGAGTCGCCAACTGCGAACATGAAAATTGGATATATTTATGTAAAAGGCCGCGCCCTTCAGGCTGCAATTCCGTTTTTTGAACAGGCAATTGAACTTAATGCCAATTATGCTCCGGCTTACCGCGAACTCGGACAATTATATTCTCAGGCAGGCAGGTTTGAACAATCAAAGCAATATTTTGAAAAATATCTTGCCCTTACACAGGGAAACATCCCTGCAAAGACAAGATATGTGAATTCTCTTTTCTATTCGAAAGAATATGATGAGGTTATAAAGAATGTTGAACAGATCTTTACCATTGATAAGTCGAGAACATACATGAACCGTATTGCCGGTTATTCAAGCTATGAAAAGACCCCTCCAAATTACGACAAGGCTCTTGATTATATGGAAACACTTTTCAAAACTGTTGCTCCCGAACGTATTATTCCGAAAGACTATTATTATATGGCCAGGATTCTTCTGAAGAAAAACCAGAATTATCCGAAGATGGTTGAAGAGTTGAATACACTTAAGGCTCAGGTTGAAAAAGAAAAAGCTAAACAGGCAACAGCAGTTACACCTGCTGATAAGGCAAAATATAAAGGAACTGTTGATGATCTTACAAATAAGACAACAAATCTTGAAAAAGAGGTAGCAAAAGCCGATTCTGAAATAGAGAGAGCATTTGGTGAATATGCAAAACGTCTGGAGTTTAATCCTCAGGACAAAAACCTTCTTAATGAAATTGCAAACAATTACTACAACTACAAAAGGTTTGAAGGTGCCGCAAAAACATGGTCAAAAATGATTGACCCGAATAAAGAGGATGTTGAAGATTATATGCGTGTTGGACGCGCCTATTACAGCGGAGAGAAATTTAAAACAGCTGATTCCGTATTCAATATTGTTACCAAAAAATCGCCGAATTATGTTCCCGGGTATCTTTTCATTGCACGTACCTATTCCAAGATGGATCCTGACACTAAACTCGGACTTGCAAAACCAAAATTTGAAAAACTTATCACCGTTGCACAAACTGATTCAATAAAATATGAGTCAGAAATGATGGAAGCTTTCGGCTATCTGAGTTATTTCCACATGATAAACGAGAACTTCAGCATATCCAAGGAATATTATAACAGAATGGTTAATCTGGATGCAAACAATAAAGAGTATAAGATCAGGGGATACAGCGGCATCGGTTCTGTTGAACTACGTTCTACATCAGGCGAAAAGACAAATGAAGGAAGGCTTCCTTATCTCTCAAGAGCAGCAGAAGCATACAAACAAATTCTCGCTTTTGAACCAAATAACGCATCAGCAAAAAGCCAGTTGACATATATCCGCGATTTTGAGGCTCAGATTAAAAAAGGTATCAACCCGAATGAAATTAAAGGAATTATAAAAAATGGTACCGGCCAGCTTTTACCATACGCATCAATCAGGGTAAAAGACACTGCAGCCGAAAATCTTTCAAACAGCAAGGGAGAGTTTAAATTTGAGATACCCCAGGGCTCGGAGATTCTGATTATCAGCGCTAAAGGGTATAAATCGCAGGAAATACCAATAACAAAATCAAGAGTATATAATGTTACCCTTACACAATAAATAAGAAATTATTGAAAAATAAAAAATTAACTAAACTGTTGAAAGGAAAGGGTATAATGTTATCTTGACGGTCTTTTTGTTATGAGAATTATTCTAAACTGTATTAAAAGATTAACATTATTCTTTGGTCTATTGGAAAAAAACAATTCATAATATATATTTGCAAATCGTAAAATCTTAAACCTAAACAAATCGATAAAAAATGAGTAAACAAGGAAGTTCGATCAAAGATGCGTTGCAGAATATTTTTGCAACAAGTGCTATTTTAATAGCTTTTATAGTTTCCTATATTTTGTTCACACAACTTATGGGTAATCCTGTGAATTTTGAAGGTGATAATCCAAATGGAGCGGCACTCGAAGGTAACTATCTCGGAATCATCTACAAAGGTGGTTACATTGTTCCAATCCTGATGACATGCGTATTAGTTCTTCTCATTTTCATCGTTGAGAGAGCGATTACCCTATCCAGAGCAAAAGGAAAAGGAAGATTAAATTCTTTTGTCAGCAACCTTCAGGTTCTTCTTTCAGAAGATAAGATTGAAGAAGCCATGGAAGCTTGCGACAAACAAAAAGGTTCTTTAGCCAACGTAATGAAAGCAGGTCTGTTGCGTTATCGCGACCTTCAGAAAGACCCCGCTCTGGAAAAAGATCAGAAGATTCTGTCAATTCAGAAATCATTTGAAGAAGCTACAGCTCTTGAGCTGCCAATGCTTTCAAAAAACATGGTTATTTTCTCTACACTTGCCTCTATTTCAGTGTTAATCGGTCTTATTGGTACAGTTCTTGGTATGATCCGTGCATTCGCTGCTCTTGCACAGTCTGGTGCTCCTGATGCCCTTGCTCTTGCAACAGGTATTTCTGAAGCCCTTATCAACACAGCGTTTGGTATTACAGGGTCTACATTAGCAATTATTGCTTTTAATTATTATTCATCTACAATTGACGGTTACACATTTAAAATTGATGAAGCAGGTTTCAGCCTGACCCAGAATTTTGCAGGATCACTGAAAAGCCACTAATCATAAATTTTATCTTTTGGTTCAAATAAATTAATATTAAACTACAATGCCAAAGATTAAATTACCAACAAAGTCGCCCCATATCGACATGACGCCGATGGTTGACCTGTTCTCTGTAGTGTTAACATTTCTGATGCTGACAGCTACTATGAGACAGCAGGAGCCGGCACCTGTCGATACGCCCTATTCTATATCAGAGAAACCTACACCTGATTTTAATACACTGACTCTTATTCTTTCAAATGATGACAGAGTATTCCTGAATTTTGATAACGGACCTGATACTGCTTTTAAATTCAGACCAAAAATTCTTGCTGAAATGGGCAAAAGGTACAATATTGAGTTCACGGAAACTGAGCTAAGAGGATTTGAGAAATACCCTGCATCAATGGGTGTTCCAATTCTTAAAATGAAGGAATTTTTAGCAGCTAAAGACGCTAAGGAGATGTCATCGTTTCAAACGGGTATTCCGGTTGACTCAACTGATAATCAGTTAGCATTATGGATACTCTTTGCACGTCAGGTAAACCCTAATATACAGGCTTGTATAAAAGGTGATACTAAGACAGGGTTTCCTATTGTTAAAAAGGTCCTTGATATTATGGCAGACAAGAATGTGTACAAGTTTAACCTGATCACAAATCTTGAAGCAGCTAAAATAAACCTCGCAGAAATACAAAAGTGATATGGCAGAAATAATTCAAGAGGAAAAAGCAGGCGGAAAGAAAAAAGCGAAGAAACACGCGCCGCATATTGATATGACACCGATGGTTGACCTTATGTGTCTGCTTATCACGTTCTTTATGCTTACAACAGCCTTTAGCAAGCCAAAGATCATGGAGATCAATCTTCCGGAGAAGATCAAAGATCCAACCAAACAGGAAGCTCCCAGGATCTCTGCCAGTCGTACATTGAACATCATCCTTGGTCCTGATAATTTAATTTATTGGTACCCCGGAGCCGTAAAACCAGAAGACTATACCAATCTTCCACCTGTTTCGCAGGTAGATTTTAGTCCCACAGGAATTCGCGAGATGCTCCTTGAAAGAAACAGATCGCTTGCTAAAAAAATAGCTGATTACAATGAACAGGTACTGACAGGAAAACTTGTTATTTCACAGGATTCACTTCTTTCAGGTATCAGAAAGTTGAAAACTGATGATGACACCGGTCCTATTGTTCTTATAAAAGCTTATAAGAAAGCTAACTACGGAAACTTTGTAGATATCCTCGATGAGATGAATATCTGCGGAATTGCCCGTTATACGTTTGTTGATATTGCCTGGTTTGAAGAGAAGATGGTGGAAGCCGCAGCCGGTATTCCATCAGCTCCTGCAACAGCCCAGAAATAAACCGTAAACCTATAAGAAAATGGCAAAAGAAAAAGTAAAAGCTCCTGCCTTTGACGATATTGTGTTCGAAGACAGGAATAAGGAATACGGAGCTTATAAACTACGTTCCAAGTACAATCGTACAGTACTTGTTGCATTAGCAGTTGGAATAGTGATTTTATCTACAGCAATTATTACTCCTTATCTTAATGCAAAAGCTTTAGAAAACAGACAAAAACGTGCTGAGAGACAGGTAGAGATCAAGATGGAGAATCTGGATACACCAAATGAGGTTGCTCCTCCTCCTCCTCCTCCTCCTCCTCCCCCGGCTGACGTTGTTCAACAACAGAAGTATGTGCCTCCTGTAGTAGTAGACTCTATTAAACCAGAAGATGTAAAAGAGTTTATGACTGCCGATCAGGCTCAGGCTGAAGTTAAAAACGAAGAGGTGGTGGAAATCGTTGAAGCACCAAAAGAGGAAGTTCAGGAAGAAGATCCCGAAGCCACTCCTTTTGTTGTTGTAGAAGAGATGCCAATGTTCCCTGGTGGGGATTCCGAACTTTTGAAGTTCATTGCAGAACATACTAACTATCCTGAAATTGCTAAAGAAAACAACATTCAGGGAAGAGTAATCATCAGGTTCTGTGTTACTTCCAAAGGTGGTGTTAGTCAGGTAAGTATCCTGAAAGGTGTTGACCCCGAACTCGATGCTGAGGCAATCAGGGTTGTTAACACTCTTCCGGTTTTCAAACCTGGAAAACAAGGTGGAAAACCAGTTCCAGTATGGTATATGGTACCAATTACCTTTACCCTTAAGTAAAACTGAATTTTACAGATAATAAGAAAAGGCTGAATCGCATGATTCAGCCTTTTCTATTTTAATTAATAGGTTCTGCCTTATACCTGTAATAAAATAATCTCTTCTATTTAATTAATTCCCTCTTGAGAAGAACTATGAAACCTTCAATATCTTCTATAGTTGTATCCCAGCTTGTCATCAATCTGTATTCCGACCTCTTCTCATCCCAGGGATAGAAAAAATAATGCTCCTTCATTTTTTCAGCGACAGACTGAGGCATAATTACAAAAATCCCATTCGATTGAACACTCTGGGTTATTTTCAGCTCAGAAAATTCCTGTAACCTGTCAGCAAAAATCTTAGCCATTAAATTTGAATGGGTTGCATTTAATTTCCAAAGATCATTACGGAAATATGCTATGTACTGGGCTGAAATAAACCTCATTTTAGATGCTAGCTGCATTCCCTGTTTCCTTATATATTTAAAGTCATCGGAAAGCCCTGGCCGTAGGAAACAGATAGCTTCTCCCGACAACATCCCGTTTTTTGTTCCTCCAAATGAAAGAACATCAACTCCTGCATCAGTAGTAAAAGCTTTGAACGGGAGATTTAATGTGACAGCTGCGTTGGCAATCCGTGCACCATCCATATGCAGAAGCATTCCATTTGAATGAGCAAAATCTGCTAACTTCCTTATCTCTGCTGCAGTATAAACTGTACCCATCTCTGTTGACTGGGTAATTGATATTACTTTGGGCTGGCTATGATGCTCAAAATCAATACCGTGCATATGCTTCTCAATAAGGCCGGCATCAACTTTGCCATCAGGTGTATCAACAGTTAAAACTTTACAACCGGTCATTTTTTCAGGAGCTCCGCATTCATCCTGCTCCAGGTGAGCTGTAGATGCAGTAATAATGGAATTCCATGCCCGGGTAATAGCTGAAAGCCCCAATACATTGGCAGCTGTTCCTGTGAAAACAAAGAACGTTTCGGCATTATCGCCAAGCTGTTGTTTAAAGATCTCAATGGCCTTGTCAGTATAAACATCATGGCCATAACCAATTACATGTCCTTGGTTTACAGAGATCAGTTCATTTAATATCTCCGGATGGATACCTGCATTATTATCGCTACCAAAACCTCTTTTAACTATCCTTTCCATACTCTCAATAATAAATGCGCGGACTTTACCAAAGTCCGCGCAAAAATTAACAAAATGAATTTTAAACTATACTTTTTTCTTCCTTCTGGCAAAATAGAGCATTACCAGTCCGAATACAAGCATCAGAATTCCCATAATGATATTCACATTGATGCCCAGTGATTTCTGATACATTCCGGTGTTTGACATTGTTGCAAAACCGAATACTGTAATTAATATTCCTATGATCGTAAACATCAGACCTATAGGTATTCTTATATCTACCATTTTAATTTCCTCCTACCAAAACATAATTGTTAATACTATACAAATTACACCAACAAGTATTGCGAGTCCGGCCGGACGCTCATACCATGGCAAATGACTATCGTTCAGTTCGCGCGGAGTAAGAGAATAGACCAATCCGTGCAACTCTTCATCTGATTTTTTCTGTCGGGTCACAAAAGTCAATCCGACTGTTACCACCGAACTTACTCCAAATGCGATAATTGCGGTCCAGAAGTTTTGAGCCATCTCGACAGGATATGTGTGAAGAACAGCAATCCAGCCTCCTTTAACTAAAGTTGTTGCACCGTCAGGTATTGTGAGACCATGGTGCAGGAGAGCCAGCAGAAATCCGGCCAGTAATCCTGTAAATGCAGCATGCCCTGTTGTGCGCTTCCAGAACATACCAAGAAAGATTACTGCAAACAGAGGAGCATTTATCAACGAAAAAATTGTCTGCAGGAAATCCATAATATTACCGAACTTACTTGCAATATAAGCAGATGCAATACTTAAAAGAATACCGAAAATAGTTGCGATACGACCAACTTTCAGGTAATGCTTTCCATCAGCTTCCTCGTTGCCTGAACGTGGTCTGATATAACTCTGATAAATATCATAAGTCCATACAGTATTGAAAGCAGAGACGTTACCGGCCATTCCCGACATGAAAGATGCAAGTAAAGCTGTAATACCAAGCCCAAGTACACCGGCAGGAAGATATTGTTTCAGCAGCATAATAATTGTATAGTCATATATTGGTTTTCCGGCAGCATCGAGAGGAAAATTCTTTGCGAAATCGATTCCGGGGTTATTAAACAGGGCAAGCGCAATTATGCCCGGAACAATTATCAGAAAAGGAATAAACATTTTTGGTATGGCACCAATAAGGGGAACTTTTCTTGCTGCTGCTTTCGACTCTGCGGCAAATGCTCTCTGAACGATAAGAAAGTTTGTACACCAGTAACCAAATGAGAGTACAAATCCGAGACCAAACAGAATACCGAACCATTCAACACCCAGAGGATTTGAACCTGCAGCTCCTGAATATTTCCATGTAGTTGTAAATGTATCAGCAGCAAACCCTTTTGCCTGAGAAATAGGCGCAAGCTGAGCTTTTAGCCCAACCCATCCGCCAACATCCTTCAGAGCCAGAAATACAAGAGGCAATAAGCCGATAACTATAATGAAGAATTGCAGAACCTCATTATATATTGCAGATGAGAGACCTCCAAGATAGGTGTATCCAAGAACGATAAGGGCTGAAACCCACAGACTCATGTTGAAATTCCACCCAAGAACGTTTTCCATAAGAATTGCGAGTGCATACATTGAGATCCCCGATGCGAGTACTGTCATCACGGCGAAGAGTATAGCATTCAATCCCCTTGTCTTTTCATCATACCTGAGTTTCAGAAATTCAGGCACCGATCTTGCTTTTGAACCATAATAAAAAGGCATCATAAAAAGGGCAAGAAAGATCATAGCCGGGATTGCACCGATCCAGTAGAAATGTGTTGTCAGCATACCGTATTTCATACCTGAACCTGTCATACCCATCACCTCAAGCGCCCCAAGGTTAGTGGAGATAAAGGCTAATCCTGCTACCCAGGCAGGCATTGATCGGCCGGCCTCAAGAAATGCATTGGCATTTTTCATGAATTTTCGCAGGAACCAGCCGATACCCAATACAAATAAAAAATAGATTATCATAATCAGATAATCTATCCAGCTCAAATCAACTTTCATAGTTAATGGTTTTTAGATTTTTAATCATTACAAATTCAGCGGTTAGATTCCAATGGGTTTTTTATACTAAACGACGAAAGTAAAAATACATTTTAAGATCGATTTTCAAACAAATATTGAACTAATTTTTAACAAAACTTCATTTTTTAATAATTGTTAATTCAAATCCTGCAAATGCCGGCTTAAAGGCGGCAAATTCCTCTGTCAATTTATTTATTTGCTGTGAAACGAAATTGTTTATTCAATGGCTATATTTGCAAAAACAGATCCGTGAAAACACGATACTTCATATTCATCTCATACAAAGGCACTTCGTACCACGGATGGCAGTTACAACCTAATTCGGTTACTGTTCAGAAAATCCTTGATGAGGCTTTGAGTGTAGTTCTCTCTGAAGATATTTCCACAACCGGAGCCGGACGAACAGATACGGGTGTTCATGCAACATATTTCTGCGCCCATTTTGATACTGTTTCTCATGATCTGTCTTCAGAAAAAAACTTTTTATTCAGACTGAACAGATATCTTCCGAAAGATATTTCCGTGAACTCAATAAGGAAGGTAATACCCGATGCAAATGCAAGGTTCAGTGCTATCTCCAGAACCTATAAATATTATATCTCCAGAACAAAGGATCCTTTCGCTGAAAATTCAAGCTGGTTCATTCATGGCAGTATTGATATTGCACAAATGAATGAGGCATGCCTGCAGTTATTCAGCCATTCTGATTTCACAAGTTTCAGCAGGCTCCATTCCGGTGCAAAAACAAATATCTGCAATATCATGAAAGCAGAATGGATAGAAGAAGGAAGCCGGCTTGTATTCACTATTAAGGCTGACCGATTTCTAAGGAATATGGTTAGAGCAATAGTGGGAACAATGGTTGATGTTGGCTTTAACAAAATGAATATTAATGAATTTGAGGATATTATTCTTGCAAAAGACCGCTGCAGAGCCGGAAAATCAGCGCCTGCAAAAGGATTGTTTCTGGATTATATTGAATACCCTCAGGAGATTTTTATAAATCAATAGGGATAATTATTACGGAACTGCTTTAACAGAAAAATCTATAAAACTTCATCCTTCCGGATATCAGGAATTGATGTGATAATTATCATTTTTATATAGTGTTATTACTTTCACAATCCAAAATAATAATCCTATTTTTGTCCCGCTTTAACTAACCCTAATATATTCTTCTATGAGCAATGAATGGTTAATATTGTTCTTCCTTGTGGGAGCCATCTTTGTTGGAGTGGTTCTGATCTTTTCGGGGATTGTTGCTCCCAAATCAACCAACCCTCAAAAATATGATCCCTATGAATGTGGAATACCTACTGAAGGAGTTACATGGCTTCAGTTCAACGTAGGGTATTATCTGTTTGCAATTCTTTTCCTTGTATTTGATGTTGAGACAGTTCTGGTATTTCCGTGGGCTGTAGTAATGAAGGAAGTTGGGATGGCTGCATTTATTGAAATCGTTATATTCTTTTTTATACTGGGCCTTGGATTACTTTATGCCTGGAAAAAACATGCTCTTATATGGGAATAAAAGGAATGAAGAAAGAAGAATTCGGGGATAATGAAAGCCTTGAACTTCTTAATGAGTCCGGATCCAATGTGCTCTTAACCACTATTGATGATGTTATAAACTGGGGAAGGAAAAACTCCTTATGGCCCCTTACATTTGCGACAAGCTGTTGTGGTATTGAAATGATGGCAGCCGGTGCTCCAAGGCACGACTTTGCAAGATTCGGGATGGAAGTTTACAGAGCCAGCCCCCGCCAGGCGGATGTTATTGTTGTTGCGGGTACTATCGTTAACAAAATGGCACCTGTACTCAAACGTCTGTACGATCAGATGTCTGAGCCAAAGTATGTTATTGCGATGGGCGCCTGTGCAATTTCAGGAGGTCCGTTTTTTCTGAACTCTTACAGCGTAGTAAAAGGAGTTGATCACGTGATTCCTGTCGATGTTTATGTCCCGGGTTGCCCTCCACGTCCTGAAGCACTTTTGTATGGTATGCTTCAGCTTCAACGATTGATCGAAACACAGACTATTAAGTCAAGGAAGAAGAGGAACGCCACTCATAACTCCGTATAATTTCAGGTATATTCAGAAATATGAATACCAATGGATAAAATTCAATTAGGAGATTTTTTAATATCGCTCGATAAAGATCTTGAGATTAAGGAAGGAAAACAATTTACAGAGGTTTCTGTTCCTCCGGAAAAATTGTATTCACTCGCCAGAATGCTTAGAGAGAGAGAAGAGGTACAGTTTGATTTTCTGTATTGCCTCTCCGGAGTAGATTACGGACAGGATCTGGGAGTTGTTTATCACCTCCGGTCAACTGTTTATGACCATTCAGTTGTTCTGAAAACCCGCACCTCTGACAGGGAAAAACCACAGCTTGATTCAGTTTCTGATATCTGGAAGACTGCTGATTTTCAGGAAAGGGAAGTATTTGACCTTCTTGGAATAAAATTTACAAACCATCCGGATCTGAGACGACTCTTTCTTGACAGTACATGGGGTTTTCCGCTCAGGAAAGACTATGCTGATGATATCAATATCGTTACCAAGTAATTTATGGAAGAAAAGGTAAAAAATATTACTACTGAAGAACAGCAGGAATATGTTATAAACATGGGGCCGCAGCATCCTTCTACCCACGGGGTGCTCAGGCTTGTGGTTTCACTTAAGGGCGAAACTGTAAAAAGTGTTCAACCTCACATAGGTTATATTCACAGGGGCATTGAAAAAATGTGCGAGAGCATCACATATCCTCAGGTTATTCATCTTACCGACAGAATGGATTACCTTTCGGCTCATATAAATAATGAAGCTGTCTGTCTTGCAGTTGAAAAAGCCCTTGAAGTAGAAATTTCTGACAGGATAAAAGTTATAAGGACTCTTATGTCGGAACTGACCCGTATTCAGTCACATCAGCTATGGTGGGCTTCATTCGGCATGGACCTTGGAGGATTAACCTGTTTCTTTTATGGCTTGCGCGACAGGGAAAAGATTCTTGATATTTTTGAAGAGACCTGCGGCAGCCGCATGATAGTCAGCTATAACTGCCCCGGAGGAGTAATGTATGATCTACATCCTGACTTCGCTAAAAAAGTTAAAGAGTTTATCAGGTATTTCAGGAAAATTCTGCCGGAATATAATCAGTTGCTTACCGGAAATGTTATTTTTCATGAGCGTAGTAAAGGGATAGGAAATCTCTCACTCGAAGATGCAATTTCTTTCGGAATTACCGGACCATCAGGGAGAGCATCAGGTTTTTCGTGCGATGTTCGCAAGCATGAGCCATACAGCGCCTATGACAGGGTCACCTTCAAGGAGATACTTTATACTCAGGGAGATACTTATCACAGGTATGTTGCAAGGATTGAAGAGATGTGGGAATCAATGAATATTATTGAACAACTTATTGATAATATTCCTGAAGGACCGTTCGCCGTAAAGATGAAACCTGTAATTAAACTTCCTGAAGGTGAGTATTATCAGAGAGTTGAAACTGCACGGGGTGAGCTGGGTGTATATGTTATCAGCGACGGGAATAAGAATCCGTACCGTGTAAAATTCAGGTCACCGAATTTTGTAAATCTGTCGGTCCTTAATCACATTGCAAAAGGATTCAAAATAGCTGACCTTGTTGCAATCGGAGGATCTCTTGACCTGGTTATACCTGACATTGACAGATAGAAATGGCAGTGATAGCTGAAGTACATTATCTCTGACAAAAAATATCAGGGCAGAATTGAAAAGAGCATCAAAAATGAGGGGAACAAAATGATCAGGGATCAGGAACCAGATAACAATTGGTAAACAGATAAAAGTTGCAAACTAAGAAACAGTATTTAAAGATATAGACTATGCCATTTGACATTTATAATTTTACCTCTTTTACTCAATGGATCGACAGCAGTCTGCATAATGCCATGTCTCCATTCTGGACAGCACTGACCGAAATGGTTATTATCGGGGTTCTGGTACTGATGTTCTATGCAGTTGTTGGTTTATTCCTTGTTTATGCGGAGCGTAAAGTATGTGCTTTTATGCAGAACAGGTTAGGCCCTAACAGAGTTGGACCGTTTGGTATCTTTCAAACTATTGCTGACCTCGTAAAACTGCTTTTTGTTGAGTTGATACCGATTAAAAACGCTGACGGGTTTCTTTTTAACCTCGCTCCTTTCATTGTTATTATTGCAGGTTTTATGGCTATTGCTGCTATTCCGTTTGCAAATGGTCTTCACGCTATTGATATGAACATCGGAGTTTTATATGTAATAGCAGTATCGTCGATGGGTGTTATCGGAGTACTGCTTGCCGGATGGTCGAGTAATAACAAGTATTCTCTTATAGGTGCAATGCGAAGCGGTGCTCAGATTATCAGTTACGAATTATCAGTTGGGCTGGCACTTATTACAATTGTTATTCTGGCCGGGTCGATGCAATTATCAGTAATTGTTGAAGCTCAAAGAGACGGATGGTTTATTTTCAAGGGTCATATTCCGGCATTTATTGCATTTATTATTTTTCTTATTTCCAGTACTGCGGAGACTAACCGCGGGCCGTTCGACCTTGCAGAGGCAGAATCGGAACTTACGGCAGGTTATCATACCGAATACTCCGGAATAAAATTTGCCTTCTTCTTCCTGGCCGAATATATGAACATGTTTATTGTGGCTTCCATAGCTGCAACAATATTCCTTGGAGGATGGATGCCATTTCACGTTGGTCCATGGGTTGGGTTTAATCATATTATGGATTTCATTCCTCCCTTTGTCTGGTATATTGGAAAAACATTCTTTGTAATTTTCCTGATGATGTGGTTCAAATGGACCTTTCCACGGCTTAGAATTGATCAGCTGCTTACCCTGGAATGGAAGTATCTGCTGCCAATAAATCTTGTTAATGTATTGATAATGGCATTTTTAGTCCTTATGGGCTGGCATTTTTAATAGTTTATAATAATAAATAGATATCTCTGAATGAGAAGTATAATAGAATATCTGAAGGAAATAGTATTTGGGGTCTGGTCGCTGATGCAAGGTATGAAAGTAACAGGTTCATATTTTTTCAGGCCGAGTACCATAGTTACTCAGAAATATCCCGACAACAGGAAAGAACTTGTAATGTACGAACGTTTCAAGGGCGAGGTAGTTATGCCGCATAATGAGAAAAATGAGCATAAATGCACAGGATGCGGGATTTGTGAATTAAACTGTCCAAACGGAACAATTGAGATCATCTCAAAAACAATTGTTACTGAAGATGGTAAGAAGAAGAAAGCAATTGACAAGCATATTTACAGACTTGGAATGTGCACCTTCTGCGCCTTATGCGTAAAAACGTGCCCTTCCAACGCACTAGCTTTTTCACAGGGATTTGAGCATGCGGTTTTTAACCGGGCGCTTTTGATTAAAACTTTAAATAAACCGGGTTCTCAATTAATGAAAGGAGTTGAATAATGGCCTCTAATCAGATAATGTTTATTCTTTTTTCAGCAATGATCATAGTTTTTTCAGTGCTGACGGTAACGAGCCGTAAAATACTGAGGGCTGCTGTTTACCTTCTGTTTGTACTGGTATCAACATCAGGTCTTTATTTCCTGCTGAATTACCAGTTTCTTGCTGCTGTTCAGCTTACGCTTTATGCAGGCGGTATTGTTGTTCTGATCATTTTTTCGATATTGTTAACAAGTCATATAAGCCAGAAGTTCGAGCCTTATGAGTTGAAAAAGTCTGTATTTTCAGCAATAGCGGTTGTTGCAGGGGCGGTTCTTTCTATAATAACTATACTTGATTACAGTTTTTCTGCAACTTCCGAGGCAGCAAAAGAGGTAGATATGAGGTTAATAGGAAAAAGTCTTCTCTCTGTGGAATATGATGGATACGTTCTCCCGTTTGAAGTAATTTCAGTTCTCCTTCTGGCAGCCATGGTTGCAGCTATTGTTGTTGCAAAGAAAAGTGGCCCGGAAAAGAGTATATCACCAAAATTAAATCAGGAATAAGATGAGCACAGGTATACCAGTACAATACTTTTTAATTCTGGCCACGATAATGTTTTTTACCGGGGTCTACGGTTTTCTCACACGCCGCAATCTGATAACAATTCTGATGTCGGTTGAGCTGATACTGAACTCTGTAAATATTAATTTTCTTGCTTTTAACAGGTACCTCTACCCTCATAAACTTGAAGGCATGTTTTTCAGCCTGTTTGTAATTGCTGTTGCAGCGGCCGAAGCGGCTGTTGCCATTGCCATCATTATAAATATTTACAGACGGTTTTCAACAATCAATGTTGAGGATGCCAGCGAAATGAAATACTGATTACTACACCCATTAGGAAATTCTAAATATGATAAATTTCAACTATACAATCTGGATTCCACTGCTTCCCTTTCTGATGTTTTTATTTCTGGGACTGGCAGGTCACAAGTACTTTCCAAAGCTTTCCGGCATTTTGGGAACATGCGGACTGGGAATAATTACCTTACTGTCGTATATAACAGCTTATAAATACTTTTTCTTAAGCGAAAAGATCGACGGAGCATATCAGAAAATCACGGCAGTCAATACAGTATGGCTTCAACTCACTGATAAACTTCATATTGACATGGGTATTCTTCTCGACCCAATTTCAGTAATGATGCTTGTTGTGATAACTACTGTATCCCTGATGGTTCATATCTACAGTCTGGGATATATGAAAGGTGAAAAAGGTTTTGAGCGCTTTTTTGCGTTTCTGTCACTTTTCAGTTTCTCGATGCTCGGATTGGTTCTGGCAACAAATATCTTCCAGATGTACATATTCTGGGAACTTGTTGGTGTATCATCATTTCTGCTAATAGGATTTTATTATCAGAAACCTTCAGCAGTAAGAGCTTCAAAAAAAGCATTTATCGTTACACGGTTTGCTGACCTTGGTTTTCTTATCGGAATTCTTATTCTCTCCTTCAATACCGGCACTTTTGACTTTATCACACTTACTGATCCTTCCGGAACAGCAATTGCACAAGGTGGTGGAATTGCATTTCTGGGATTATCGGTAATGACCTGGTCGATGATATTTGTTTTTATGGGCGGCATAGGTAAATCAGCTATGTTCCCGTTTCATATCTGGCTTCCCGATGCAATGGAGGGCCCCACTCCTGTTTCAGCACTTATACATGCTGCCACGATGGTTGTTGCAGGTGTTTACCTTGTTGCAAGAATGTTTCCCATATATTCATTGTCGGCGCCTGTTGCCCTTGAAGTTGTAGGTTATGTCGGGGCCTTTTCATCCCTATTTGCGGCAGTGATTGCCTGTACCCAGACCGATATAAAAAGAGTGCTTGCCTATTCAACGATGTCGCAGATAGGATATATGATGCTCGCGCTGGGTGTCTCCGGCTACGGTGGGCATGAAGGCTTAGGATATATGGCCTCGATGTTCCATCTCTTTACCCATGCAATGTTCAAAGCACTGCTCTTTCTTGGTGCAGGCTCAATAATTCATGCCGTTCATACCAATCATATGACAGAGATGGGAGGACTAAGAAAGTACCTTCCTATTACTCATTTAACTTTTCTTATAGCGTGCCTTACAATTGCCGGCATTCCTCCGCTTTCAGGCTTTTTCAGCAAAGACGAGATTCTTGCTGCAGCATTTCACAGCAATAAGCTTTTATTCGCTGTAGAATATGTCGTTGCAGGCCTTACAGCATTTTATATGTTCAGACTCTATTTCAGTATTTTCTGGGGAAAAGAGACCCATTATCATCATACACCGCATGAAGCTCCGGCAACAATGACAATACCTCTGATTATTCTTGCAATAGGATCGGTGTTCTCAGGGTTTATTCCCTTTAATGAACTGGTTACCTCCGACGGCAAAGGGTTTGAAACAGAGCTTGAACTTATTGTAGCTATTCCTTCTGTACTTATCGGCCTTTTCGGAATAGTTATTGCATTTATAATGTATAAGAAAGAGAGCGCTATTCCTGATAAAATGGCTGCAACATTTAAGTACAGCTACAAATGGGCTTTCAATAAGTTTTATATGGATGAAGTTTACCTTTTTGTAACAAAAAAAATAATTTTCAGATATATATCTCAGCCGGTAGCATGGTTCGACAGGCATATAGTTGATGCAACAATGAATGGGATAGCCTCTGTAACTCAAAGTGTATCACTGAGAATAAGAGGGTTTCAATCGGGCCAGTTACAGAAATATGGTTTTGTATTTATCTCAGGAGCTATTTTACTGGCGATATTATTTATTTATCTGTGGAAATAACTGATTACTAAGAAAAAGACTTTTCATTATGGATATTTTAACACTGTTTGTAGTAATTCCGGTTTTAACCATAACGGGTATACTGTTTTTAAAAGATACCAGGCAGGTGCGTCTTGTATCGGCTTTTGGAATGGGGATTCAATTAATACTGGCCGGAGTGCTGGTATTTGCCTATCTCTCGGCCCGTAATGCCGGGAATACCGAAGAGATGCTTTTTATAAAAGACTATCTGTGGTTCAAAAGCCTTAATATTCACTATGCTGTCGGAGTCGATGGAATATCTGTTGCAATGATCGGCCTTACTTCAATTGTGGTATTTGCCGGAATCTTTGCCTCCTGGGAAGTGGAATTTCTGACCAAGGAGTTCTTCATTTCACTTATTCTCCTGGCAACAGGTGTCTTTGGTTTCTTCATATCTATCGACCTTTTTACAATGTTCCTTTTTTATGAAGTAGCTGTTATACCGATGTATCTTTTAATCGGGATCTGGGGCAGCGGGCCAAAAGAGTATTCGGCTATGAAACTGACTCTGATGCTTATGGGTGGATCTGCTATTCTGCTGGTAGGTTTGCTCGGAATATATTTCAACTCTGCTCCCGGTGGAACTCAGCTCACGTTCAATATTCTGGAGATCTCAAAAGTTTCTATTCCGATAGCTGCACAGAGATTATTTTTCCCTCTCACCTTTCTGGGATTCGGTGTTCTGGGCGCATTATTCCCTTTTCATACCTGGTCTCCGGACGGACATGCCTCTGCTCCTACTGCTGTATCAATGCTTCATGCAGGCGTGCTTATGAAACTGGGAGGATATGGTGCCTTCAGGGTAGCTATTTTTCTTCTTCCCGAAGGAGCAAAAGAATTATCATGGATATTTATCATACTTACCTCTATCAGTGTTGTTTATGGAGCTTTTGGAGCAATTGCCCAGAAAGACCTTAAATATATTAATGCTTACTCATCAGTAAGCCATTGCGGACTGGTATTGTTTGCCGTTCTGATGATGAACAAAACTGCCATGAACGGAGCTATTCTGCAGATGATCTCACACGGTTTAATGACAGCCCTCTTCTTTGCTCTCATCGGAATGCTTTACGGCCGTACCCATACCAGAATGATCAGCGAAATGGGTGGATTGATGAAAGTTATTCCTTTCCTTTCAGTTTGTTATGTAATTGCCGGTCTGGCTTCACTGGGTCTGCCCGGATTAAGCGGATTCGTTGCTGAGATGACAATTTTTGTTGGTGCATTCCAGCATCCGGAACTCTTTTACCGGATAGTAACAATCCTGGCTGTTTCTTCAATTGTTATAACCGCTGTGTACATTTTAAGAGTTGTTGCAATACTTCTTCTTGGTCCTACAACAAATGAGCATCACGAACATCTGACGGATGCAAAATGGTTTGAAAAAATATCGGTTGTTACA
The DNA here is from genome assembly GCA_903824785.1 of uncultured Bacteroidota bacterium. Taxonomy (GTDB): domain Bacteria; phylum Bacteroidota; class Bacteroidia; order Bacteroidales; family VadinHA17; genus LD21. The sequence continues at coordinate 46,106 of CAIJYD010000099.1, read as the reverse complement.
TTGATAGGATCAGTTGCTGCAATCGGTCTGGCACCATTCTGGCTGTCATCAATGATCGGAACAAGTCTGCAACCTATTGTTGACAGGATTGTTGCTCTTAATCCATTTTAAATTATTGAATTATAAATGTTTTGGATAATATTATAATATGAGCTTAGGAACCTTTTTAATAATGCGGCATGAACTGCTCCTGATAGCTGCAGCTCTTTTAGTATTGATAGCAGAGATCTTCTGGAATGAGGATAAAAGGAGATATATAAGTCTGTTCTCGGTAATCCTTTTCGGAATAATTACTATTGCCGGCTTTTTACCTTCAACTGCAGGTACCCTGTTTGGCGGTATGTATGTTACATCAGCCACAACAGTGCTTATGAAGAATATTCTGAACATAGGGGCATTACTGGTTTTTATTCAATCCGTTCCCTGGCTTAAGAAAAAGGAGAATTCTGAAAAAACAAGTGAGTATTTTCTTCTGCTGCTTTCAACACTTGCAGGGATGAACTATATGATTTCAGCAGGCCATTTTCTGATGTTCTATATTGGAATTGAACTTGCTACAATCCCAATAGCTGCACTGGCTGCTTTCGACAGCTACAAAAACAAATCTGCTGAAGCCGGTATCAAGCTTATTTTATCATCCGCATTATCTTCAGGCATTCTGTTGTATGGTTTATCGATGATATACGGAACAACAGGTACTCTCTATTTCAAGGAGGTAGCAGAACTATTCGGAAACACCAGCCTTCAGATCCTCGGATTCATCTTTTTCTTTGCAGGTATGGCATTTAAAATATCAATAGTTCCGTTTCATCTCTGGACAGCTGACGTATATGAAGGATCACCTGTGAGCGTAACATCATACCTTTCTGTCATTTCCAAAGGAGCTGCTGTATTTATCCTGATTATCCTTCTTTTTACAGTATTCCCTGCTATAATTTCCACATGGCAAAAAACAATTTATGTTACTTCTGTACTTACAATGACAATAGGTAACCTGTTTGCCATCCGTCAACAGAATATAAAGAGGTTTCTGGCATTTTCATCCATTTCTCAGGCTGGCTATATACTTCTTGGGTTTATTGGCGGAAATCAACTGGGAATGGCTTCAGTAATATATTATTTGCTGGTGTATATCTTTTCAAATCTTGGGGCATTCGGTGTGGTCATAGCAATTTCCAATGCAACCGGAAAAGAGAATATTGATGATTATAATGGTCTTTATCACACAAACCCTAGCCTGAGTCTGATAATGACACTTGCTCTGTTCTCACTGGCCGGCATTCCGCCGGTTGCAGGTTTCTTCGGAAAGTTTTTTCTTTTTACAGCCGCGGCAGAGAAAGGTTATTATCTGCTTGTACTTATTGCAGTGCTCAATACAATAATTTCATTGTATTACTATCTTCTTGTAGTAAAGGCAATGTTTATAAACAAAGGGGAAACTCCCGTTGAGAAATTCAAAAGTGACTTTTTCACAAAATTAGCCCTGGCTATCTGTGTTGCCGGTATTGTTGTCACCGGTTTTGCAAGTATCATCTTTGAAGCAATAAAGAATTTAAGTTTCGGAGTTTAGGAACACTAAAAAAAAGTCAAAAGTCAAAAGGCTAAATGCTAAAGGCTAAAGATAAAAAGATAAAAAGTTATGGCTATAAATAATGCAAAACATATTGTAAGCGAAATAGACGGTATTCGTTGTACCATCGTTGAGACAGGGGCTACACTGGAAAGAGTTGCTTTTCTGAGCGATCTTCTTTCATTCAATAATATGGAAGTAAAAGAGTTGCTGGAGGCAGAGGAAACTGCCGGAGCGGAACCTAAGTATACCGTTGGGGTTACTGACCTGGCTTTCAATCCTGTTTTTGCTATTTATGAAAAGCTTCTTAAAACAAAGGAGGGTTCATTTGTGAGTCCGGGTTACTGGAAGCAGGAATGTATCGACTGCGACCCGAGATACTGGGTCAGAAGAAAAGGTGCACGAAAAACTATTGACGGTTAGGCAATAAAAAAGTTACAGATTAACATCATTCCATATCTTCCATGCCCGTTCTGCCTGTGAATGGAGCATTTTCAACCCGCTTAGAACTTTGCATCCCTGCTCCTCTCCTGCTTTCAGAAAAGAGGTTTTCTCCGGATTATAGACAAGATCGAACAGTATATGTTTCTGATTGAGGAGAGAGTAATTAATATCCGGTTTGCTTTCAATATCCGGAAACATTCCAACAGGAGTAGTATTTATAATAAGACCTGTTTTGTCAAAAAGCTGCGAATTAAGATCTGAATAATCGGAGATCCCAGGTTTTCTGATTCGTGATATTTGTGTAACTTCCAATCCGAGCTTTTTAAGTACATAACAGACAGCTTTGGAACTTCCTCCGGTACCAAGAACAACGGCATGCTTTAAATCGCTGTTTATATAAGGCAGCAAAGTATCCCGTATCCCGGTTACATCGCTGTTAAAGCCATACAACTTAACTTTTCCGTCCAGCCTTTTTATTTTCAAAACATTTACTGCACCAATCTCCTTAGCTTCATTTTCAGTTACATCTAAGTACCTGAATATTTCTGATTTATAGGGAATAGTCACATTCAGGCCGCAGAGGTCGGGCTCTTCAATGATTAGTTTTTGAAGCTGGTTTAAATCTGTAAGCGGATAATTATCGTAAGCACAATCTTCAATATTTTCATTCTGGAACTTTCCGGCGAAGTATGTTTTTGAGAAAGAATGCCCGAGAGGATATCCTATTAGGCCAAATTTTCTCATCTTTTCGTAACGGTTGAGTTATTAATAATATTGATTGACAGCACTATTGTTTCAGGTTATCAGGAAGGAACTGAAAGAATGTATCACCCCGCAGACCGAGTCGTAATGACTCAAGTGGAATTATTTCATTTGGTGCTATATTTCCAAGGTTAACATTTGCCCCGAAATTCTTTATGAACCAGGCTTGTTGTGATTTCAGCGGTGCTTCCCAGATGACATTTTCAAGCTTGACATGCTCTGCAATTGCACCTATAATTTTTTTGTTAATGGAGCCATCCTCATTATATATTCCGGTTGTTCCTGACTCTCGTGCTTCTGCAATAACCTTTACCGAGCCGGCATTAAGTTCAGCTTTCATCATATCAACCCACTCATCAGGAGAAAAAACAACATTGGCTTTTTTCGACCCTACTTCTGAGATTACCGTACCTCTTTCTGCAAGCCTGCTTATGTATTCCAGCTTCCTGTTATGTTCTATGTCGTAAGAACCGTCTGAAACTTCAACCAGGTCAATTTCATATTTATCGAGAAATCCTATATAATCAATGAACATATCTCTGACAATAAATGCTTCAAAAAGGGTTCCTCCAAAATAGGGAATTACGCCTGCCTTCTTATAAAGAGCTATTTTCTTCTCAAACCCGGGGGTAATTAGAGAGGTGCCAAAACCGAGTTTTACAAAATCAGTATACTCACTTCCCACTGACATAAAATCTTCAGCTTCCCTGATGCTGAGGCCTTTGTCCATCACCATTGTGAGTCCTGACGATCGCGGTTTTACAGGCCTTTCCGGCATGAATGGAAGTATCATTTTCATATTGAAGAGTTGGATATAAATTACATTAAAAGGCTGTTTGCCTTAAGGAGTTTCTTAATTTTTCTTGTAAAGAGTCTATCCGGGAAGATACCTTCAAAATCCCTGAACAGCTCTTTTTCCATGTTAACTGCAAGTGTAAGGTGACGGAAAGCTTTTTCAGCACTTCCCGTATGAAGATAAAATGAGGCGAGCAGATAGTTTATTCCGGGTACATCACCGGTTACTTTATAGGCATGTTCAAGATAAGGAAGTGCTTTTAATGTAAGACCATCTTCGAGGATAATATTTCCCAGATCGGACCAGACTTCATCATAATAGGCATCAAGTTTAAGAGCTTCCCTGAAGCATCTCAGAGCGGCTTTCTTCTCTCCCTTGGCATAATGGGCTTTACCAAGGAGATACCATATTTCAGGATTCTCATCATCGAGCCTGACAGCTTTTCTGAAAAATATAAGGCTTTCATCAATATTTCCGCTATTAAGCGATATTACACCCAGCCCAAACCACGGATCTGCAAAATCAGGAGCCAGTTCAATAGCTTCATGATAATATTTCCGTGCCATGGTTGTAGCACCTGTTTTTTCATAACACTCAGCAAGATAGGTCATTGCCTCGAAGCTATCGGGCTCATTCTCGATATATTCATGATAAACAGGAATCGCCTCTGCATACATTTCTATATTACTCAGGATATTCCCTTTATTGAATAGTGCAAAAGTATTCTGAGAATTAATGGCAAGCGCAAAATCGTAAGCTTCCATGGCTTTCTCATATAATTCCAGCTTATTGTATATTATTCCCAGATTGTACCAGGCACTATCCGAAAATGGTTCATCCTCAAGATATTTCAGATAATAAATAATACTATTCTCAAAATCCTCTATTTTCTCATAAGCATAAGCAAGATCATAAAGGTGAGCTTTAAACTCCGGTTCCATACCAACAAGACGCTTCATATAGGGAATCAGATGCTCATAATAATTAAGGTTTTGCAAAACCGAAGTAATGGAGAAGAGTATGTTTTCGATATCCTCTGAATCGAGGGTAAGAGAGTAATCGAACATTTTTCTGGCTCCCTGTATATCGCCCAGTATTCCTAAGGCAGTTCCTTTGGCAATATAGATCTCATGGTTTCCCGGTTCAATGTTTTCCAGTTTCTTAAGTATCCTGAGAGCTTCGACAGCTTTTCCTTTATCAAGTAATACTCTTGCCTTTCTTAATTGTATTGATACTGAATTTGGATGTTGTTCGGTTGCCAGGGTTGCGGCTTCAAAAGCTTTTAATGAATTATTGCACTCAATATAATAATCGATAATTGTTTCAAATTCAATGACATCAAAAAAATAATTCTCATTATCCTTTTTCATCTTCTCAAACTTCTGCACCGCATGTGTTATATCTTCCTCATAGGAAAATCCAAACTTATCCTCTTCCATTGCTTACAAAAATATGCCTACAAAATTAATACTATTTTTAATAAGGGCGTTTAGATAGCTAATCAATTATCAACATTATTAATATTTTACAAACACCTGTGCTACTGATGAATACGATTTATATGTAAAAATATTCTGCAAAATTGTAATCCCAACGCAACCTCCTGAGGCCTTTTATCATCTTATGTTTATATAATTGAGATTTTTAATACAACTATACCCTAAATACCTTAAGATTAACCTAAATTCTACCTTTGAAGAACCGGGTCCCTAACCCGGTTTTTCGTTTTATATTAAATTAATACCTTTGCGGAGAAAGGTCACTTAACAGACAAATATGAAAAAATCATCATCCAATACTTTTATAGTATTGATTTTTAGCATATTATTTATCACATTATGCCTTACCGACTGCAAAAAATCAGAGAATCCCATAAAGTTTCCCAAAGGCGCTTTCCCCGATACCGTAATAAATATGACAGATATCAATTCTGCCTTTGATGATTATAACCTTGACATTCATCAGTTAAACGGCAATATGCCCGTTATTTTTTCAAGCAACAGGAAGAGCTCCGGAGGTCAGTTTGATCTTGAGCAGGCTACTGTTTCTTTTACATGGGATCAGGTTACCGGAAATTTCGGATTCGGAACAGCGATGACCAATGATCCTTTTATGAGTAAGCTGATCAATAAGGCATCTACAGCACGAAATGATTTCGGGCCATATCGTCTTTTCAGTACCCTCGATGGATATGAGTATCTGATAACATCTTCCGTCAACATGGATGGTAATCTTGATCTGTACTATTTCAGGAACAGACCCACATCAGGGTCTAGTCTGCCTGATATTGAGGGTTCAAATCCTGTTAAACTACTGAATACCAGTTCAGATGATGCGTATATAAGTTTCGATTCCAACCTCGATTCTGCCTATTTTACTTCAAGCATAAATGGAAACTTCGATATTTTTATGCACCAGAGACCGGCAGAAAAAGATATTTCTTCGTGGTTGAATCTTGATTATGCAAGCTCAATACGGGTAGACAGTGTAAACAGTACAGGTAATGATAAATGTCCGATGCTCTACAAAAAGATTATGATTTTTACCTCTGACAGAGCCGGCGGGCTGGGAGGATTTGATTTATATTATTCAATTTTAAAAAACGGGAAATGGAGTTCTCCTGTAAATCTGGGTCCGAAAATAAACTCAGCATCAAATGAATACAGACCTGTTATAGGTTATCACCCTGATTTCACGAACCTTTTTTTAATGTTCTCATCCGACAGAGCGGGTGGCAAGGGCGGATTTGATCTCTATTTTTCGGGTATAGAGTTTCCCGAATAAAGAACTTCAGATTGTGAGCAGGAATCAGCCGCGGGCTGCAGCAATAAGGGTGTTTCTCAGCAATGATACCCTTGTCATCGGGCCAACACCACCCGGAACAGGTGTAATATAAGAACATTTCGGAGCAACATTTACAAAATCCACATCCCCGGCAAGTTTAAAACCCGATTTAGTTTCAGAGCTCAAAACTCTTGTTGTGCCAACATCAATTACAACTGCTCCTGCCTTTACCATATCTGCTGTAACAAAAGAGGGAGAACCGATTGCTGCAATAATAATGTCAGCGTTAGCAACAATATCCTTAATGTTTTTTGTCCGGCTGTGAACAACAGTAACGGTGGCATCCATCCCTTTCTGTGATAGAAGAATACTCACAGGTCTGCCAACAATATTGCTTCTGCCGATTACCACACAGTTCTTGCCTGATGTCTCTATTTTGTATCTTTTTAGAAGTTCAACTATTCCGAAAGGAGTTGCTGGAAGGAAACACGGAAGTCCAATCATCATTTTACCAAGATTCACCGGGTGAAATCCGTCTGAATCCTTCATAGGATCAATAGCTTCAATTACCTTATTCTCAGATATATGAGATGGAAGCGGGAGCTGAACAATGAATCCATCCACATCAGGATCATTATTTAGCTCAGCAATTTTATTAAGAAGGATCTCCTCTGTGATATCGTTTGTGAAACGTACAAGAGTTGATTTAAAACCAACTTCTTCGCAATCTTTTACTTTGCTGGCCACATAAGTTTCGCTTGAGCCGTTGTTCCCAACGAGAATAGCCGCAAGGTGCGGAGCTTTCTTCCCGGCAGCCCTGAGACCTGCAACTTCCTTTGCGATCTCCAGTTTAATCTCGGATGCAACCTTTTTTCCGTCAATAATACTATACATGATATTTTATTATTTACCCATTAGCCGGGCTACGTTACCACCTTTTGTCATCATCTTCATCATCCTCCGGGTTTCGTCGAACTGTTTCAGGAGTTTGTTTACTTCCTGAACGGATGTCCCGCTTCCGGCAGCTATTCTTTTACGCCGGCTTCCGTTAAGCACGACAGGATTAACTCTCTCCTCCGGTGTCATACTTTTGATGATCGCTTCTATACTTTTAAATGCATTATCGTCAATATCAAGATCTTTTACAGCTTTCCCCACACCCGGAATCATTGCCATCAGATCCTTGACATTCCCCATTTTCTTTATCTGCTGGATCTGTGTAATGAAATCATTAAAATCGAACTGATCCTTGGCAATTTTTTTCTGCAGTTTTCTTGCTTCTTCAGAGTCGAACTGCTCCTGAGCTTTTTCAACAAGCGACACAATATCGCCCATCCCGAGAATCCTGTCGGCCATTCTTTCAGGATAGAAGAGATCAATCGCATCCATCTTCTCGCCTGTACTGACGAATTTAATTGGCTTGCTTACAACAGATTTTATTGAAAGAGCGGCCCCGCCTCTGGTATCACCATCGAGCTTGGTTAATACAACTCCATCAAAATCAAGTCTTTCATTAAATTCCCTGGCAGTATTTACAGCATCCTGACCAGTCATTGAGTCAACTACGAATAGTATTTCATGAGGATTTACCGCATTCTTAACCGAAGAGATCTCTTTCATCATCTCTTCATCAATGGCCAGGCGTCCGGCTGTATCAATAATTACAAGGTCGTACCCTTTCTTTTTTGCCTCTTTAACAGCATTACGGGCAATATCAACAGGGTTCATATTTCCATCTTCGGTATAAACAGGTACTTCAACCTGTGTTCCGATTATCTTTAACTGCTCAATTGCTGCGGGTCTGTAAACATCACAGGCAACAAGCATCGGGTTTTTTCCGCGTTTACTTTTAACCCATTTGGCAAGTTTCCCACTGAAGGTTGTTTTTCCGGAGCCCTGCAGACCGGCAATTAAAATTACCGATGGATTGATCTTAATATTAATTTCTGTTTTATCGCCACCCATCAGTTCAACCAGTTCATCATGAACTATTTTAACCATCATCTGCGACGGGTTAACTGACTTAAGAACCTCCTGCCCCAGAGCTTTCTGTTTTACATTGTCAGTAAATTGCTTAGCGATTTTAAAATTGACATCGGCGTCGAGCAATGCTCTTCGCACCTCCTTAAGTGTTTCAGCAATGTTTATTTCTGATATTCTGCCTTGTCCCTTAAGTAGTTTAAAGGATTTCTCCAGCCGTTCACTTAAATTTTCAAACATATTATTAACTGATAAAATATTTTAATAAAACTCTACATTCTTTCAGGCATCTCAATTCCTAAAAGTCCCATTCCTGTGAACAAAATTTCGCTGGTAAGCTTTGACAGAACAAGTCTGAAATTCCTTATAGCCTGATCCTCTTCTCCTAGAATGGAATAGTCGTGATAGAACTGGTTAAACTCCCTTGCAAGCTCATAACAATAGTTTGCAATTACCGCAGGGCTATAGCTGGCTGCAGCTATAGAAACGGTTTCAGAAAACTTCCGTAACAATTTTATAAGTTCAATCTCTTTAATTCCGATTTTTGCTTCGATCAGAATAGTTGCATCCGGAGTAATCCCCATCTGCTCTGCCTTTCTGAAAACTGATTTTATCCTGGCGTAAGTATATTGAATAAAAGGCCCGGTATTTCCATTAAAATCAATTGACTCGGCAGGATTAAAAGTCATATTTTTGCGGGGATCTACTTTCAGGATATAATATTTCAGAGCCCCGAGCCCGATCTTACGGAAGATATCTTCTTTTTCCTCTTCTGAAAAATCGGATAATTTTCCCAGTTCAAGTGAAACCACTCTTGCAGTCTCCTGCATCTCTTCAATAAGGTCGTCGGCATCTACTATTGTTCCTTCGCGCGATTTCATTCGTCCTTCAGGGAGCTCTACCATACCGTACGAAAAATGGATCAATCCATCGGCCCAGGGATATCCCATTCTTTTAAGAAGAGCCTTAAGTACCTGAAAATGATAATTTTGCTCATTTCCAACAACATAAATATTCTTGTCGAACCTGAATTCATTAAATCTGTCAACTGCAGTTCCAAGATCCTGAGTCATATAAACAGCTGTGCCATCAGAACGAAGAAGTAGTTTCTGATCCAGTCCGTCCGGAGTAAGATCGGCCCAGATTGAGCTATCGTCGTTTCTGTAAAGAATATTATCTTTGAGAGCAGAAAGAACTATATCTTTTCCGACTTTATAAGTATCTGATTCATAATATATTTTGTCGAAATCAACACCAAGCTTTTTATAAGTAACATCAAAGCCTGCATAAACCCATGAATTCATCAGTTTCCAGAGTTCAACAACTTCAATATCTCCCGCTTCCCATTTCAGAAGCATCTCACGGGTTGCCTTCATAAGAGGAGCTGAATTTTTAGCCTCCTCTTCACCGGTTCCGGCCTGTACAAGCTTCTCTATTTCTGCACGGTACTCTTTTTCGAATAAAACATAATATTTCCCCACCAGGTGATCTCCTTTCATCCCGGATGACTGAGGGGTCTCCCCTTTTCCGAAATTCTGCCAGGCAACCATCGATTTGCAGATATGAATACCTCTGTCGTTGACGATATTTGTTTTAACAACATTATGGCCTGTGGCAGATAATATCCTGTAGAGCGAATTACCCAGAAGGTTGTTACGGATATGCCCCAGATGCAGAGGCTTATTTGTATTTGGAGAGGAGTATTCAACAAGGATTGTTTCAGCCACCTCAACCTGACAGTTCTCCAGATGGCTTTTCTCTGATACCATCTTTTCAAAGTACGCCACCCACCAGTTATCAGAAATCTCAAGATTAAGAAAACCTTTTATAACATTAAAACCTGACACAGAAGGGAATCTGTCAACCAGATAATTACCTATTGTCTCGCCGGTTTTTTCGGGTGTGTTTTTTGAAAAGCGAAGCAGAGGAAAAACGACCAGAGTAAAGTCGCCTTTAAAATCTTTTCGTGTTTCCTGTATCTGTATCAGCTCGTCTGTAACATCGCTATTGTAGATAATTTTAACAGCTTCTTTTATCTTTTCTTTAAGGACAATCTCCATGTTATTTTAAAAAATTTCAGTGGGCAAAGATAACATTTTAAAATCTTGATTTACAAGAAAACAGGATCAAAAGGAAGGTAAGAAAGATCTTAAATTATATAAAGTTAGGGCCAAATGACCTAATTATTTGATAACTGACCTTTTCTTTTTGATTAAGGAGAGATGATACTTTAAAAAGATAATATATTTTTGGCTATGAACTTTTTAGTACCAAACGACAAAAAAGAAAAGCTATTTTGTGGAAATGAAAAGTATATTTATTGAACCTACGGTAAAAACCCCGACGATCGATTTAAATCATCTGACAGGGGAACTGATCCTTTCAGGAAAGTCAATTCCGGAGAATGCTGCAGAGCTTTATGAAAGACCCATGAGCTGGGTTCTTGAATACATTAAACAACCAAGGCATACTACCAACCTCAGGTTTAATCTCGAATACTTCAATACTTCCTCCTCAATCTGGCTCTCTAAAATTGTTAAAGCTCTCTGTTCAATAAAAGAGAGCAAGTTTACATTGATTATTCATCTCTATTTCTTTATTGAGGAGTTTGATAATATGGATATCGAAGATCTGAAAGATACACTCAGTCCGATAATTGATATGATTGGCACTCCTTCTATCAGCCTTGGAATCCGAATTTACGGCACCGACGAAAAAGGAGAGGTACTCAGAGAGTCGATGGTTCTAATTTAACAGGTAATTTTACCTTCAGGGAAATCAGTTTTTTTCATTAAATTGGCATAACTTTATTACGAAGATTTATTGTTATGTTCATGCGAACAGTATTTATTGTTTTGCTTTCAATAATCAATATAATGGAATCATTTCCCGGCAACAAATTAACTGACAGACAGCCCATTGCTGCCGGAAAATTTTATTCGGCTGACAAAGAAACACTTATTAAGGACCTTTCCCTGCTTTTCCGTGATTGCACCCACTCATCCTCCGCCGGTAAAGTCAGAGCTATAATAAGCCCGCATGCCGGATATGTTTATTCCGGTAAAACAGCTGCTGCTGCCTTTAGCACAATACCTGCCAATTCGGTTTATAAAAATATCTTTATTATCGGATCGAGCCATGTGATGTCATTCGACGGAGCCTCTGTTTATAAATCGGGTGACTATATCACTCCTTTGGGAAAAGCGGTGGTAAACAGGGAGATAGCCGATAAACTTATACGTGAGAATGATGTATTCAGCTTCCCCGAAAATGCCCATTCTCAGGAACATAGTATCGAAGTCCAGATACCTTTTATCCAGTATTATTTTAAAAATTTACCTTCAATTGTGCCTGTTATTATCGGAACCGACAATGAGTTAACTGTTAAAAAGATAGCAGAGGCGCTCAGACCCTGGTTTACTCCTGAGAATCTTTTTGTCATAAGCAGCGACTTCTCACACTATCCTCCCTATAAAGAGGCGATTGAATCGGATAATCTGACAGCATTAAGTATTGCTTCTGGCAATCCGCAGACATTTCTGAATCAACTACGGAAGAATTCGGAAAAACATATTCCCGGATTGGCAACAAGCATGTGCGGATGGACCTCCGGTCTTACACTTTTATATCTGGTTGAAGGAAACAAAAATCTGGATATTAAACTTACAGACTATTGCAACTCAGGCGATTCACAATATGGAAAAAAAACTGATGTAGTTGGTTATCAGGCTATTGCAATAACTGAAAAAATTCAACCAGAGAGTACAGGAAAGAATATGGCAGATGAGCTTTCCTTTTCGGAAGATGAGATAAGAAAGCTTTTTACAATTGCTAAAAGCAGTATCAGCACAATGCTCTCAGAAAAAAAGAAGATTAAATTAGATGAAAAAGAGCTGCCTGAAAAGTTCAGAAAACAGTACGGAGCATTTGTAACTCTGAAAACAGGAGGAAAACTGAGAGGCTGTATCGGAAGGTTTATTTCAACTGATCCGCTTCATGAAGTAGTAAGGGCTTCAGCAGTGTCATCAGCGTTTGAAGATCCCCGGTTCAGCCCGCTTACCGGAGAGGAATTCAGAAATACAGATGTTGAAATAACAGTACTCGGACCCTTAAAGAAGATAAGTAACATAAATGAGATCATTTTAGGAAAGCATGGGATTTACATCAAAAAAGATTCCAGGTCAGGGACAATGCTTCCGCAGGTGGCAACAGAAAACGGATGGACAGTTGAACAGTTTCTCGGCTACACATCGCGCGATAAAGCCGGTATCGGATGGGATGGATGGAAGGATGCTGAGATATTTATTTATGAGGGGGTAGTTCTTGAGGATAAAAAACCATAAAACAGGTAACATTAATATATGTCCGGCAAAATAAAAGCACACATTGAAAAGCTCAGAAAGGAGATTGAAGAACATAATAACAGGTATTATGTAATGAACCAGCCCGTAATATCAGACTTTGAGTACGATATCCTGATAAATGAACTGGAGACCCTTGAAAAAAAATTTCCTGAATATATAAGTGAAAAATCGCCGACCCGCAATATTGGCAGCGATATAACTAAAGAGTTTACCCAGTATGAGCACAGGTACCCGATGCTCTCGCTCGGAAACACATACAGTGAGGAGGAGCTCAGGGAATTTGATTCAAGAATTAAAAAAACTGTTTCAGAACCGTTTGAATATGTCTGTGAACTGAAATTCGACGGAGCTTCAGTAAGCATCACCTACAGAAACGGTAACCTTTTCAGGGCACTGACCCGAGGCGATGGCAACAAAGGAGATGATGTTACTGCCAATGTAAGAACCATCAGAAGTATGCCACTTAAGATATCAGGGAAAAAGGTTCCTGCTGAATTTGTGATAAGAGGTGAAATACTTATGCCACGGGCAGTATTTAACAAGCTTAATGAAGAGAGAATTAAAGCAGAGATAACACCTTTTGCAAATCCAAGGAATGCAGCTGCAGGCACACTTAAACTGCTTGATCCGGCAATTGTATCTTCGAGATCCCTTGATTGTCAGGTCTATTTTCTTCTGGCTGAAGAGCTTCCCTACGACAATCATTTTGAGAATTTAAAAGAGGCAGCTTCATGGGGATTCAGCGTACCTGACAGTTTCCGGTTATGCAGAAATATTGAAGAAGTAATCCAATTTATATCTTACTGGGAATCAGAGCGAAAGAATCTTCCCTATGATACCGACGGAGTTGTTGTCAAAGTCAACTCACTGGCTCTTCACGAGGAGCTTGGAGTAACTGCAAAATCACCCAGATGGGCCATGGCTTATAAATACAAGGCAGAGGAGGCTACAACCAGGCTATTGTCAATAGTCTTTCAGGTCGGACGGACGGGAGCTGTGACACCGGTCGCAAATCTTGAACCGGTTCTTCTTTCCGGGTCAACCGTAAGAAGGGCTACACTTCACAATTCTGACCAGATTGCGATGCTTGACCTGCACCTGAATGATATGGTTTATGTTGAGAAAGGTGGTGAAATTATTCCGAAAATAGTTGGTGTGGATCATTCATTCAGAGATAAAACTTTTAAAAAGGCACTATTTATATCCAACTGTCCGGAATGCGGAACCACTCTGGTTAAAAATGAAGGGGAAGCTAATCATTTCTGCCCCAACTATCTTCATTGTCCGCCCCAGATTAAGGGCAGGATTGAACATTTTATAAGCAGGAAGGCAATGGATATAGACGGATTGGGAGAAGAGACTATCGACCTGCTTTTCAGCAAGGATCTGATAAGAAACTACGCCGATCTCTATGCATTAAAACATGAGCAGCTGGTGCCGCTGGAACGTCTTGGCGAAAAATCGTCACTGAATATCATGAAAAGCATTACCAAATCACTGGAGACTCCATATCACAGAGTACTTTTTGCTCTTGGCATCAGGCATGTCGGGGAGACGGTTGCAAAGACTATTTCACGAAGATTCAGGACAATAGATGACCTTATTAATGCAGATCCTGAGCAATTAACAAGTGTAAGAGAGATAGGCCCGAAAATAGCATCAAGCATTATTGCATTCTTTTCTGATAAAGAAAACATTGAAATAATTAACCGTCTAAAACAGGCCGGTGTTAAGTTCGGAGCTGATCAGGAAGCAGTCAAAACAGGTAACTCTCTAAATGGCAAGACAATAGTGATATCAGGTCTGTTCCTGAAGCATAGCAGGGATGAATACAAAGCGATCATTGAGGAGAACGGAGGAAAAAACTCAACATCGGTATCGGGGAATACATCATTTATCCTTGCAGGCGAAAATATGGGACAATCGAAAAAAGAGAAAGCTATTGAGCTGGGAGTACCGCTAATAAATGAGATTGAATTCCTCAAAATAATTGACGAAGATTAGGAGATAATTTACATATTTCAACAAAAAACTGTTAGGTTTGTAAAATGGAATTTTTTAAAAATATCAGGATCCGGATCGCGAAGGCTATGCTATCTAAGGTAGTGGCCAAAACGAAGAGAAAAGTTTCATATTCAAAATTAAGCCTGATCAGAACTATTGGTATAGTCTGGGATGCTTCCAATCCTTACGAATTCCTTTGCATATCAAGATTCTACCAGAAAATGCAGGAGAGGAAAATTGAAGTAAAAGTGTTCGGATATTATTCCGGAAAAATTTTACCTCAGCAATATATTGACATTAAATATTTTACCTGTCTCCGGAGAAATGATATTAACTTTTTCTATTCTCCTGTAACAGCTGATTCAGACAGATTCATCAGCAATAAATTTGATATTCTTATCGACATCAATTTCAAGAAACTGTTTCCACTTCAATATATTTCATCATTATCCAATGCCGGATTTAAGGTCGGATTATTTGAGCCCGAAACAAAGAATAGTCAGTTCGATCTGATGATGGAAATAAAAAGCCCTGTTGATGTTGATCATTACCTCGATCAGGTTATAAAATACCTTGAGATGATAAATTCTGAAACCGCTTAAACAGTTTATACCAACTAAATAAAATGAAAAAATTCAAAGGAACAGGGGTTGCCATAATTACCCCGTTTAAAAATGACTCCAGTATTGATTTTGCTGCATGCGGAAGGGTTATTAACCATGTAATAAATGGTGGAGTAAATTATATTGTTGCATTAGGTACTACCGGAGAATCGGTTACCCTTACCAAGGATGAAAAGAAGGCTGTGATATCTTATGTCGTTGAAGTAATTGACGGGCGTGTTCCTTTGGTAGTTGGCTTTGGCGGCAATAATACTCAGGAAGTAATAAACTGTATAAGGCATGCAAATCTCACCGGAGTGGATGGAATATTGTCCGTTGCCCCATATTATAATAAACCCAGCCAGAAAGGGTTATATCAGCATTTTAAAGCTATTGCAACAAGCAGTCCTATTCCTGTTATTTTATATAATATACCCGGCAGGACCTGCACCAATATCTTACCTGAAACATGTCTTCAGCTTGCACATGATTGCGATAATATTGTCGGAGTAAAAGAGTCATCAGGCGATATTACCCAGATTATGAAAATAATTAAGGGAAAACCTGAAAACTTCGTTGTTATTTCAGGTGATGATATTATGACTATCCCGGTAATTGCAGCCGGAGGATCAGGTGTTATTTCTGTTCTTGCCAATGCTTTTCCTGCCCAGTGCAGTGAGCTTGTGAATCAGTCATTAAAGAGTAACTTCAAATCGGCCCGGGAAATCCAGTTTCGTTTCCTTGATATTATTGAACTTCTGTTTATTGAGGGTAATCCTTCAGGAGTAAAGGCAATGCTTAATATAATGAATATCTGCCAGAGCAATCTGAGGCTCCCACTTGTACCAGTAAGCAGAACAATATTCACCAGGATTCAAAAAGCTATGGAGGAGGTAAATAAACTCTGATCAGGCGTTAGCACCTGCTCCCTGCTGAATTCCATGACACTGTTTGAATTTTTTTCCGCTTCCGCAGGGACATGGATCATTTCTGCCTACTTTTTTATCAACCCTTACCGGCTCAGTTTTCTGATTTTTCTCCTGTCCACCGCCACCTGTAGAGCTATACTGTGAGAAATCGCTTTTTGAAGTCCGCATATTGCTCATATCAACCTGGCGTCTTCTCTGTGCTTCTTTAACCTGTTCCGGATCCTGATTGGGGATATGGCCTTTCATCAGCGTGCTTACAACATCTTTATTCACTTTTGTAAGCATAGTTTTAAATAGCTCGAACGATTCAAATTTATAAATCAGCAAAGGATCCTTCTGCTCATAGGTAGCATTCTGAACTGACTGCTTAAGCTCGTCCATTTCCCTGAGATGTTCCTTCCAGGCATCATCAATAGTTGCAAGAACTACTGTCTTCTCATACGATCTTGCCAATTCCCTTCCCTCCGATTCAGCTGTTGCTTTAAGGTTTGTTACGATCTGATAAACCCTGATACCGTCTGAAATAGGTACTACAACATTTTCATAGGCATGAGCCATTCTGTCATATACATCTTTTAAGACAGGATAGGCTTGTGAAGATATGGTTTCAACTTTGCGTTTATATGCTTCAAGCACTTTTGAATAAACCCGGTTAGTAACATCATTCGTTACTGCTTTTCTGAACTCATTTTCAGAAAGCGGGGAATCCATAGAAAATGAACGTATCAGATCGAAATCAAAACCTTCAAAATTTCCATCGGCATGGTAAATCTCAACCAGGTTTTCTGTAACATCGAACATCATATTTGCAATATCCACACTCAACCTTTCCCCAAGCAGGGCATGTCGTCTTTTCTTGTAAATGACTTCTCTCTGGGAGTTCATGACATCGTCATATTCAAGAAGTCTTTTACGTATGCCAAAGTTATTTTCTTCAACTTTTTTCTGTGCTCTTTCAATTGATTTAGTGATCATTGAATGTTGAATCATCTCACCATCCTTAAGGCCCAGCTTATCCATTATTCCTGCTATTCTTTCAGATCCGAACAGTCTCATCAGTTCATCCTCGAGGGAAACAAAGAACTGCGAAGAACCGGGATCTCCCTGTCTTCCTGCCCTGCCTCGCAGCTGGCGGTCGACTCTTCGGGACTCATGCCTTTCGGTTCCGATTATAGCCAGACCGCCTGACTGTCTTACTTCGTTGGTAAGTTTAATATCGGTCCCTCGCCCTGCCATGTTGGTTGCTATTGTAATCGTTCCTGTCTTGCCTGCTTCAGCAACTATTTCGGCCTCTCTCTGATGGAGTTTTGCATTGAGGACGTTATGCCTCAACCCCTTCATCTTAAGCATTCTGCTCAGGAGTTCGGAGATTTCGACCGAAGTAGTTCCAACCAGAACAGGCCGACCAAGACGATTCATCTCAGCTATCTCTTCGATAACCGCATTATACTTTTCTCTTTTTGTCTTATAAACAAGGTCCTCACGGTCGAACCTGACAACTGGTTTGTTTGTAGGGATAACGACAACATCAAGCTTATATATATTCCACAATTCACCGGCTTCAGTTTCAGCGGTACCGGTCATTCCGGCAAGCTTATGATACATTCTGAAATAATTCTGAAGTGTAATTGTGGCATAGGTCTGAGTAGCATCCTCAACTTTCACATTTTCCTTTGCTTCAATTGCCTGGTGCAGTCCATCGGAATACCTGCGTCCTTCCAGAACACGACCGGTTTGCTCATCAACTATTTTCACTTTGTTATCCACAACAATGTATTCTGTGTCGCGATCAAAAAGTGTCCAGGCTTTAAGCAACTGTGTCATTGTATGAACCCTTTCCGACTTAACTGAATAGTCCTGAAGCAGTTCGTCTTTAATTTTAAGTTTTTCGCGATCAGCCAGATCTGATTTTTCAATATCGGCGATCTTCGAACCAACATCGGGCAGGATAAAGAACCCGGCATCTTCAACAGAGGTAGAGATAAGGTCAATACCCTTTTCAGTAAGCTCTATGGAGTTAACTTTTTCATCAATAATAAAAAAGAGCTCATCGGTAACCTTTGGCATCTCTTTATTATTATTCTGCATATAGAAATTCTCAGTTTTGAGAAGCAGTGATTTATTTCCCTCCTCGCTGAGGTATTTGATAAGGGCATTATTTTTTGGAAGTCCCTTATATGCTCTGAGCAGAAGCAGGCCACCATCATCATTTTTATTTTCTGCAATAAGTTTCTTGGAATCGGCCAGAATCTGGGTAACAAGTTTTTTTTGTGCACTGACAAGTTTTTCAACTTTTGGTTTAAGTTCGTCAAACTGCTGAGTATCGCTCTTGGCAGTCGGACCTGAAATGATCAGCGGAGTACGTGCGTCATCAATAAGAACTGAATCGACCTCATCAACGATTGCATAGTGATGTTTACGCTGGACAAGGTCTTCAGGATTGATGGCCATATTATCCCTCAGGTAGTCGAAGCCAAATTCATTATTTGTCCCAAAAGTAATATCAGCGTTATAAGCTTTTCGTCTGTCGGGGGAATTAGGCTGGTGTTTGTCGATACAATCAACAGAAAGGCCATGAAATTCATAAATCGGCCCCATCCATTCCGAGTCGCGTTTTGAAAGATAATCATTCACAGTAACAATATGAACCCCTTTTCCTGCAAGGGCATTCAGGAAGACCGGAAGGGTAGCCACAACAGTTTTTCCTTCACCTGTACCCATTTCTGCAATCTTACCTTTATGAAGAGCAACGCCTCCAATAAGCTGAACATCATAATGAACCATGTCCCAGGAAATCTCGTTGCCACCGGCAATCCATTTATTGCTCCATAATGCTTTTGTTCCGTTTATGGTTATGCTTTCCCTTGTGGCAGCAAGGTCTCTGTCATATTGTCGTGCAGTAACTTCAAGAATACTGTTCTCCTTGAAGCGCCTGGCAGTCTCCTTTACTATAGCAAAAGCCCTTGGTACAATCTGGTCGAGGACTACCTCAAGCTTTTCGTTTATCTGCTTTTCAACCTTATCAATTTCATTGTAAATCTCCTCTTTCCGATAGACATCTTCCTCTTTCTCGGCCTTTTCCCTGAGTGTTACAATCTCATTTTCATCTCTTTCTATACTTCCCGATATCTCTTTTCTGAGAAGATCAGTCAGATCGCGTAAACTGTCATTTGATAAATCTTTTACCTTTTCGTATTCAAGATGAATCTTTTCAACATAAGGGTTAATCTCTTTTATATCCCTCTCATATTTGTTCCCCAGAAAAAGACCCAATATATTATTTATGATGCTCATTTTTAAGTGTTTTATATTTTAAAAAATATGAAGCAAAAATAGCTTAATTTTCTAATAATGAATTCCAAAATTTCACTTTATGCAAAAACCCCGCCAATTATGCAGGGTTTTAACTTTATTTTATGAGAGTATATTTTATTCTCTTAATCCCGTCATCGCGATATAGTACAATAATGTAAAATCCGGGAGGATAATCTGAGATATCAACCAGTGTTTCCGAATAATCGTAGGTGTAATTATTGACAATACAGGTTCCTGTGGAATTGAATATACTGTATCGTAGCGACTTCCCTCCTGTTTTGCCTTGTACGTCAGCATTTATCCTGATAAGTCCTCTGCCCGGATTGGGATAAATAACAACAGGATTGTCTTCAATTTTCTCGACAGCATCAACGAGCGAATTTATATTGAGGTCTTCAATCACCCACCCCCATCCGTTGGCATAGGGATCGGAGAATAACCTGAACCTCAGTAATATTGTATCTCCTGCTGCAATGTTGGCAGACGGATGATAAAAGAGAGAGTGTTTAACCAGCATCCCTTCAGTGCCTGTAAAAGTTGAATTATTTCCTGTTACAGAGCTGTTATAAGCCGATTCCCACGATTTGGTATATCTGCAGTCGTAGCCATTTTGCATACCGAACCATGTCTTGCCAAAATCCTTTGATCCTTCAAGAATTACATAATCATAAAAATCAGACGAACCAAAAACTGACCCGGGATCTCCAGGCTCAACAAGAACGAGCTCCCTGAAATCGATTAACATTCCGGAGGCATTGAATTTTAAAGGATGCCGAAGCATTGCCGTATATTCAATACTGTCGTTATCGATCTCCGGGCTTTCATAAGGATGCCGGGTATGAAGTCCGTATTTGCTGAATCCTGCCGGTTTTGAAATATTGAATCCGATGTTGAAAAAGTCATTGGTTGCCCCTGTAAAGTCGGTAGAATAATTGATCAGAGTGGATCCTATATCTTCAATGTTAATAACAAAGTAACCTGTTTTGGGCAAAACCGCTACATTGGATATATGGGCAGAGTCTGATGCAAAGATCCTGTACTGCAATGAGTCACCGCCGGCAAGCAATTCGTGGCTGAGATCAAAAACAGTACTGTATCTGTAAGGTTTTTTCAATTTCAGTCCAATGTATTTTGAAGGGCCATTATTTTTCCTGTATTCAATATAAACTGAATCCACTCCATTATTATCAGCCACCGTAGCCTCTAACTTTAAAGAATCAGGGATCTGTGATTCGAGGTAGTACTCTGCCGGTGTGTGCAAGATTAAGGGTTTAACTGTATCTGCACCTATATAAACTTTATAAGGTAACTTGTTGAAAAAGGAGGGAGACCGGTAGAGCCTCAGGAAACAGTCCTCTGTAAAGAAATAGTACTGCAGTTCTGTGTTATAAGATGGCAGGTTCAGAGTAATCTTAAAAGTATCGCTTTCATCCGGGGAGACCATCCATAATGTGTCGCTTGTCCTGAACCCATCAAAAGAAAATACAGCACCAACCTTGTTCCGGTTATAAGCAGTATCTGATTTGATAATAGCTGAAAGGTGAACCTGTGAAATGTTCTCTTCAGTATCATCCATTGGCTGGTGAATAATCCTTGTATTTATCCAGCCAAGGTCTCCGAGAATGGAGAAAGTGAGTTTTCCCGGGTCGTGAATAGCTTCAGCGAGGTCAACATATGGAGTCATAAGTGTGTTCGGCTCCAGTGTTGTGGCTTCATCGAGATGCGCTATGCTTGAGCCCGTACTGAATACAGAAGGAACGTATAATCTTGCTCTGGAACCTGATGTGTAATATTTCAGTAATGGTCCGTTAAAATAGAGCTGCCCTCCGGTAATCTGGCTGGTCAAACCACCTGAATTATTAATAAATTGCAATGTATCTGTCAACCTCTTCCCTGCAAGGTTTTCAATGAAAGTATCGTAAATCATGGGAATAGTATCGTTTATGATTGGAACAGAATCATTGAGCATCAGATGAATAGAATAACCGTAGTGGCCATAGGTATTGGAAATATTCATACTGTCAAAGAAACCAAGTCCATGGCAGACCTCATGCAACACCACAGTAACCAGATCGTACATCTTATCCGGAGGTTTTCCGTCAGTTCCCAGATACCAGTTTATTGAATTGTTTACTGTAATAATAAAGTCGCCCTGCAGATCATCATTAAGACTTTCACCAGCAATCTTTTCTGCAAGAGCGACAGGATAAAGGGCCAGTGGATTAAGAGCATCAATTCCCCAACCGCCTGCATAACCTGTAATACTTGAGTTGGCGAGAACCCCGGCAGTTGAAATTTTCTCCCAGCTGGCCTTAATTGTCATCTTTGTATCGGCCGGAAGCATTGTTTCCAGGATTGAAACCGCATATTCCACAGCTGCTATTCCCTGACTGGAAAAGCCTGTATAGTAGACTGTTATAGACCCCCCGCTTTTTGAACCCGATTTTTTGAAAAAAGAATCAGGCGGAGGGATATAAATTCTGTTTATTTTATTCCCTGCATAACATACACCGGTAACTGATGAGTTGGGTATCAGTTTCTGTGCCTGCACAGGGATAACCAAAAGTAACATCAGAAGGCAGGAAATGCAAGGAAAAACTTTTTTCATTGACCAGCCTGAGCATTTGCCGGAGGAGTGCGTAAACTCATAATATCCCTGTCGAACTGATACATATTATTGGCCCCGACAAGCCTTACCTTGTCAAGTATCCCACGTACCGAAGCCTCCTCTTCAACCTGTTCCATTACAAACCATTGAAGGAAGTTTTGTGTATTGAAGTCTTTCTCTTCCATAGTCAGAGAAACAATTTCATTAATGCTGTTGGTTACAAATTCCTCGTGCGCCAGAACTTCTTTAAAGACATCCTCAACAGATTTATACTCCGCTTGTGGCATCTTCAACTCAGGAATAACGGCTTTGCCGCCTCTTTCATTAATATATTTAATAAACCTCAGAAAATGAAGTCTCTCTTCTTCTGCCTGGGCATATAACCATCCGGCGACTCCACTAAATCCGTTAGTTTCAGCCCATGAGGCCATTGCAAGATAGAGGTTTGAAGAGAACCCTTCTCTTTCGACCTGCCTGTTGCAGATATCTTCAATTTTTTTCTTTATCATAATTATATTATTAATGTTTATATATTAACACTAAAGGTCAGCCGGTTGTTCACTTCCCGTAAATTCTTCAATTTTTGCGATAAGATCATTTACAGAAAATGGTTTTGAGAATATCGCATTTGCTCCAAGTGCTTTTGCCAGTTTAAGATAACTTCCGGGACCTGCTTTTCCTCCGCCTGATATTGCAATAATCTTAAGATCCGGTTTAAATTCCTTGAGTTTTATAATTACATTAAGTCCATCCTCTTCGGGCATAATAATGTCAGTTACAACAACATCTGTAATTGATGGTTTAAAATGAAGGATTGCCTCTCTCCCATTTTCTGCTTCAAGAACAGTAAATTTCCTTCTTATAAGGGCGATCTTAATCATTTCCCTCAATTCTTTATCATCTTCAACGATCAGTACACAAGGCATAATATATTAAGAATTAAGTTTTATCATTTTTTTCTGTTCTCAAAGAAATCTGAATTGCGTTTCTGATCTCCTTCAGAGAAACAGGCTGAATAAGATGCTGATTAATAATGCCCGAATTTAGTAATTTTTCTTCTAAAAACTCATGTCCTGGTTCGGTAATGAGAATAGATGGCGTTTTAATCTTCAACTGCCGGAAAATGGTGATAAAGTCTTCGGGCGTAATCTGTTTTGAATCGCTCATGTATATAATCAGGTCAGGCTTCTCTTTTACATCTGACATTACCTTTATCAGCTGCATCTGCTCTGAAACAAAACTAAGACTAAAGCCCGAGTTTTCAAGTGCCATTGAGAATATCCGGGATTCGTATTCATTACCCTTTATCAGTACAATTTTTTTTCTGTCAGACAGGTTTCCCGAAAAATCAGCATACTGAGAAGATACCGGAAGGTAGACATAAAAAACCGATCCTTTCCCCTTCTGACTTGAAACAAGAATTTCTCCCTCCAGCTCAGAAATGATACCATAAATGACAGAGAGGCCCAGACCTGTACCCTTTCCCACCTCTCTGGTTGTAAAGAATGGTTCAAAAATTCTGCCGAGGAGAGAGGGGTCCATTCCTTTTCCCGTATCCTTAAAAGTCAGCAGAACATACTCATCTGCAACAATATCTTTATTTAATTCATGCATAACCAGTTTCCTGTCGGTAACGGTCATATTAACAGAAAGTGTACCACCATTCTCCTCCATAGCCTGTATGGCATTTGTCATTAGGTTAAGGAAGACCCTGAATAGTTGAGTAGGATCGGCAAATACATTTGCGTTTTTTCTGGTGATTCGGCTTTTAACTGTAATATTGTGAGGGAGAGCTGATTTTAAAAATCCTATAGTATCCTTCACAACCTCTGCTACACTTACCGGAATTTTTTCCTGCTCTACTTGCCTGCTGAAGGTAAGTATTTGATTTGTAAGTGATTGTGCTTTATTGACAGCTCCCTGAATCTTTCTGACTTTATCGGATAATAGTGAATTTTTTGGCAGGTCGTCCTGCAACATTTCCGAATAACCGGAGATTGTTGCAAGTATATTATTAAAATCGTGTGCAATACCACCGGCAAGTGCTCCTATTGTCTCAAGTTTCTGTGCCTGAATAAGCCGATTTTCGAGCATCATTTCATACGACAGGTCTTCAATAATAAAATCGATAAAAGAGGTTGCACCTGAATCATCTGCAGCCATAAATCCGCTGATACGACATGGCACCTCTCTCCCTTTGCAGTTTATAAGCAAAACTCTTCCAAATGTTTTTGAGTTTTTTTCAAGAAGATAGTTAAGCTGGATTTCAAACAGACTATCCCCGGGATAAAACTGCTTGATATTCATGGAGGTTACTGAAAATTCATCGTTGCAATCCATAAGCCTGAGAAAGGTTTTATTGGCATGCATTATTCTTCCTTCGGTATCGCATCTCAGAAAACCTATTGGCAGGTTTGTTTCCAGCCGTCTTAGCGCTTCTTCATTTTCAATGGCAATAAGTCTGGAACGGATCAGATCATCTATATCAAATGTCTCGGCCAGAATATAGTTTATCTCATTATTATCTTCTGAAACAGGACGAAAAACAACCTCAAAATATCTTTTTCCCAATTGAGGTAAATCGAACGATGCTTCATATCTGACCGTTCTTCCTGTAAAGCATAAGTCGATGTTTTTTTTAATTATACTGTTGAAGGTCTCATAACCCCATACTTCCCCAAGAGATTTACCTACCATAGAATCGTAAGTTACCCTGTGCGTATTACAGAAAGTACTGTTCACTTTTTCATAAATATAATTGCGGTTAATGACACTTATCATCGACCTGGAATGGTTAATAATCTTATCTGAAATCTCCTTCTCTGCTTTAAGGAATTTCAGGTAATCATTTTCATCAGATACTATTAACTTCTTCTTCATCGGTAATAATCCTGATTTATTTGCAGCACATTAATTTATATCGAGATTAAAGTTTTTTTTCATCTCCTTCAGAATGGGATATTTTTTCAAGAGATAGGTATTCTTCTGATCATCCGAATAGAGGATATCTTCCGGTTGTGACATGTCAACGATTGTTTCAATATCCAGTCCGGCAGTAATCAGTTTATTTTCGAGAAAATTCAATAATTTTTGTTTGTAATTCAGTATAAATATATCTTTCTGATCAGTATTGCTGAGATGGATTTTTACTGTCTTGTCATCATCTACTTCAGTCTTGATTGCTTTAAACATACTTACAATCCGGGTTCCATCACCCTGCAATTGTTGAACAAATTCGTTCCAGACAGCTTCAAAAGCTTCGGGGGTGAATTCTGCTTTTGTTCTCGGTTGAGCCTCTTTAACAACAGGTTCATTTACCTGCCCCGATTTTTCAATTGGCTTATTATCATCGGAGATTACCTCTTTAATTGAAAATGCCTTTGATTGTTTATCCGCAACCGAAACCTGTTTCGAATGGATGTTTTCCGGTCTGGTTGTCTCTTTTTCGGAATAATGACTCTCTTTTCCAGAAATTTCAGATTTTGCAGGAATTGGTTGATCTTTATCCTTTATTGTCAAAGGGGTCTGGTCAGGATTTTTTTTTTCAACCTCAGCTCCCTGCACCGCTGTCAGCATACATAACCGTATCAGTGAGAGTTCCACATGCAGGCGCTGATTCTTACTGCTTTTGTATGTCAGATCACAATTAGTTCCTGTTTCAAGAGCCTTAAATAAGAAATCGACGGAACATTTTTCGGTCTGCTGTAAATATCTTTGTCGCACCGAAGGAGTCGTCTCAAGAAGCTTTATGGTAGACTGATCTTTGCTGACAAGAAGATCACGCAGGTGGCTGTTGATCCCCGAAATAAAATTATGCCCGTCAAATCCTTTCTCGAGGATCTCATTAAACGTGAGCAACATAGAAGAGACATCCCCTGAAAGGGCTGCTTCGATACATTTGAAATAATATTCATAGTCGAGAACATTAAGGTTCTCAATTACATCTTTATAAGTTATTGTTTTGCCACTAAGACTTACAATCTGATCGAATATTGATAATGCATCACGGAGAGCGCCATCAGCTTTCTGACCGATTATATGAAGGGCTTCCTCTTCGGCAATTATGTTCTCTTTTTTTGCCACAAACATCAGGCGGCTTACAATATCTTCAATTTTTATCCGGTTAAAGTCGAATATCTGGCACCTCGAAAGAATAGTTGGAATTATTTTATGTTTTTCAGTAGTAGCCAGAATAAAAATTGCATGTGAAGGTGGCTCTTCAAGTGTTTTAAGAAAAGCATTGAATGCAGATGAAGTAAGCATATGAACCTCATCAATGATATAGATGCTGTACTTTCCGATCTGTGGCGGGATCCTGACCTGATCGTTAAGACTTCTGATATCCTCTACTTTATTGTTGGAAGCAGCATCAAGTTCATGAATATTAAAAGATCGAAGAGTATTAAATGAAATACATGACTCACATTTATCGCAGGCTTCTGAGTTTTCATCAAGGTTAATGCAGTTAATGGTTTTGGCAAATATCCGGGCACAGGTAGTTTTTCCCACACCACGCGGACCACAAAAAAGGTAGGCATGGGCAAGATGGTTATTCTTAATGGCACTTTTCAGAGTGTTTGTTATAGAGTCCTGACCTACAACCATTTCAAAACTTCCAGGACGATATTTTCTTGCTGAAACAATAAAGTTTTCCATAAATTTCTGACCCTCGTTTCTTTCAAATATTTTGAAATACAAATATAGTTAAAAAGCCTTCCGTATAAAACGCTAAGCTAAAATTATCGACCTTTGGGCGGAACAATTATCAGAGCCAGATTATTAAGTGGAATTTTTTCACTGATTAATTTTTGAATAAAACAAAATAGTTGTACTTTTGCGAGCCAAAAACATTAAACTAATAAACAATTAATTACTATGTTGAATCAGTACGAAACCGTTTTCATTGCAACTCCCGTTTTATCTGAGAACCAGATGAAGGAAGCGGTACAAAAATTCAAGAAGGTCATTACCGACAACAGCGGTGAGATCGTTCATGAAGAGAACTGGGGTTTAAAAAAACTTGCCTACCCCATACAGAAGAAGTCAACCGGCTTCTATTATCTGTTAGAATTTAAAGGCACTGGTGATCTAATCGAGAAACTTGAAGTCCAGTATCGCAGAGATGAAAGGATAATCAGGTTTTTAACTTTCAGGATGGAAAAATTTGCCGTCGAATATGCAGAGAAGAAGAGAAGACAGAAAGAATCAGGTAAATCGAAGGAGGAATAAGATATGGCACAGAACGAATCAGAAATCAGATATTTGACTCCCCCAACGGTTGAGATCAAAAAAAAGAAATACTGCAGATTCAAGAAGAACAGGATCCGTTATATCGATTATAAAGACCCTGAATTTCTTAAAAAATTCCTGAATGACCAGGGTAAGATTCTTCCACGCAGAATCACAGGTACTTCACTTAAATATCAAAGGAAAGTGGCTAAAGCCGTTAAAAGAGCCCGACACGTAGCTCTTCTTCCTTATGTTACTGACCTTTTAAAATAAGGAGGATTAATTATGGAAATTATACTAATACAGGACGTCAACAAGCTAGGGCAGAAGGACGACATAGTAAATGTTAAAGACGGATACGGAAGAAATTTTCTGATCCCGAATGGTTTTGCCGTAGCTGCTTCTTCATCAGCAAAAAAGATGCATACCGAGAATCTCAGACAGAGAGCTCATAAAGAGGAGAAGATAAAAGTTGCAGCTCAGGAGATAGCAGGCAGGCTTGCAGAAGTGAAAATTATTGTAGGCGCCAAAACAAGTACTTCCGGAAAAATATTCGGATCAGTCAATACAATTCAGATAGCTGAATCGCTTAAAGAAAAAGGATTTGATATTGACCGCAGAAATATTACTCTGCCTGAAGATCAGATTAAGGAGGTAGGTAATTACAAAGCTATTGTAAAACTTCACAGAGATGTAAGAGTTGAAGTTGACTTTGAAATAAAAGGAGAATAAAATATCCTTTCAATATTATAAAAAGGGGCTGTCTCAAAAGAGGCAGCCTCTTTTTTTTATTTCATTGCAATGGTTTCTATTTCAATCAATGAACCCAGTGGCAGTTCTTTTACGGCAAATGCTGCCCTTGCCGGCTGCTTCTCAGGATAATATCCGGCATAAACTTCATTCATGGCTTTAAAATTGGCCATATCGCTTAAGAGGCAGGTTGATTTAACCACATCGGAAAAAGTATAACCTGCTTCATCAAGAATTGCTGCAATATTTCTGAATACCTGTTCTGTCTGCACCGAGATATCGCCCTCAACCAGTTTACCTGTTTCAGGGTTTATCGGAATCTGGCCTGAAACAAAAAGCGTCTGATTCATTTCAACTGCCTGGCTGTATGGGCCGATTGCCGCAGGTGCTTTTGCTGTACTTATAATTCTTTTATTCATACTGGTAATAGCTTTATTATTATGGTGTTAGGATAAGCATTTTCCACATTAGTAGGTATCGTGAAAATCTTTTCTTCTCTCATATTTCAGATCGCCAAGCACAGAAGCTTTAACTCTAAGAGTAAAATTCCACCCTTTCATTGTACCGTTGGGGATCCAGTTAAAATTCATCTCCCAGCAATGAAGATCGCGCTTCATTCCGATCTGGGTCATTGTTATCTCCTTGTTTTTGAAGTCATATCCGCTTGTATAGGTCATTGACATTTTTTTTGTAAATGCCATATTGCCATCTATTGAAAGTGTCTGTGAGATATTCGATTTAAGCCCGGGTTTGCTGTAATTAAGACTGTAACTCAGATTAAGACCCCAGGGTACATCGAATGCAGGATATCCGTATGCATCAGTTAACGAGCCGGCCGGATCCTGAGGCCCTGTTAAATTCGGTCCGCCCATAATGTTATTTTTCCCAATGCCCTGAGTTGGGGCCACCGGGGCAGCATTATTGCTATTCTTGTCTTTTTTCCCCTTTAATAAATCACTCACACTGAAATTGAAACTTGTGGTAAAACTGCTCAGCCGCATCAGCTTTTTATCTTGTTCATAAGCAAACGTGTTGATCATTCTGCCGTCTTTATCCATACCATAAAGTGAAAAGCTGCCATTTGCCGAGATATTAATGTTATTCAGGATCATAGTTCTGAATGTCATGGTAACCGGTGCCCATTTCAAGGAGTCGGCAAAAATATTATAAGATGTATTGATTCCGAAATTATCAAGGATTTTTACTTTTTTGGCCTTTCCTGTTGTATCATTTTTTTCGAAAACCTTTGCTTCGATAATATTTATGAGACCAAAGGAAACGCTGCCGCTTTTATTTGACAATGAAGGTGTTCCGAATATATTGCCTTCATAAATAGAATATTCACGGAAACCTCCCATTGTATCGGTCTTAACGGTTCTGTACATGTCAGAGCTGAGGCCAGGCACAGCCGGAACATAATTGAAACCGATTGATGGTTTTATAACATGACGAATTGCCTGAATCCTGGAATCAGGATTAGTGAATGCATAGGTTCCGAAGATCTGGGGGGCGTAACTTGCACTGATTGTTGGTTTAATGGCTTGTCCATAGAATGCTCCCATAGTGGTATCGTTAACAACAGTCCGGTTTTCAGAGTTCCATACTTTTTCAATCTTTTGAGAATACAAAACCCCTGAATAGGTTAAGGAAGGGGAGATCGAGAAATTTCTGAAAGGTCGCAGCTGCAAACTCAAAGGGGCCTCATGCTTAAATCCATTTTTCATATTCTTGAAGACATCTTTTGTAAACAGAAGGGTATCAGTTGTATTTATCTGGTTATCAAGTGATGCAGTATATTGAAACTGAAGCTCCTGGTACCATTTTGTCGATCCGGAGCTTTTCCTGGACTTAAGCGGATAAATTCTTCCAACATTAAAATTGACCTTCGGAAGGTTTAAGCTGACGGTTTTATTCTTGACGTTCTGGCTATGATTCATACTTGCCGAAAGGTTGAAAGGAGTTCCATCCCACGATTTGGAATAACTTATGCTTGATTGCCTCTGAGTTGTTACATGGTCGGCAACACTATAGCTGTTATTCCGATCGAACTCGCTTGAGCTCATATTTACGCTTGCAGAAAATCTGGATCCCGGTGAGGCTTTTGCATCCTGGTTATAATTCCATCCGAGCCGGTAGTTGGTCGATTCGCTGAAATCAGATAATCCTTTATGACCTGTTACATTCTTGGCATAACTGAAATTAAAATTCCCGCTGTATTTATATAGTCTGTTATAATTTGTTTGTGCCGTACCCATCCATGTACCATTTGAATACATGTTTCCACTCAGGGCAAGATCAAAATAATCGCTTATTGCGAAATAATACCCCCCTTCAGTCAGCGAATATCCACGTTCACGCTCTTCGCCAATCCGAGGAAACATTATACCCGAAGCAGCTTTTTTAGTATTTACGGGGAAATAGCCAAACGGGATAACCAGAGGCAACGGAATACCTTCAATAACAAGATTTCCCGGACCTGAAATTATCTTTTCGCCGGGATAGACTTTTGCTTTTGGAAGATTAATATAAAAATGCGGAGTATCGGCATCGCAGGTAGAATAGGTGCTTTTTGAAATATTGGAAGTACCATCTTCAAGAAGCTTTGTAAAAGCACTGTGAAGGAGACCATCTGCCTGCTTGGTGATAATATTTTTTATAAGAGCTTTCCGTGTTTTGAAATTATATGTAAGCTCCTCAGCCTCAAATTCCTGTGAGCCCTCTTTAAAAGCAGGTGTTCCGATATTTTTGCCAGTGGTATCTCTTCTTCCAGCTGCAAAAAGCAGATTAGTAGTCATATCAAAAACAATCGAGTCGGCTTTGATCTCAATCTCACCGTAATTGACAACTGCTGATTCGATAAGAACAACTTTCTTGTTGATAATATCCCTTTTAATATGGCCGGCGGCAGAATAGGAAACCTTCTGTGAAATTGCATTGGGTGAAGAGCGGCGATATCTGGTCAGAATGGTATCGGTTGACACGGAATCTTTCTGAATAACCAAAGTATCCATTGCAACTGTTCCTTCCTGTGCGAACAATGAAAAATATTGAACCATCACCAGGAATACTACAATCAACCGCTTTTCTGTGATAAAATACAAATTGGATACTGTTAAAAATGGATGATAATAATAATTTTAAAATTTGCGTTACAACTAACTATCAATGCTTTATGTTTTATGCTTGGTTATTATAATGTAAATAAACTGTTTATTCCGATAGTTTTGCTAAAATACTTAACACTTAACCTGCATTTTAAATCTCTACACATAGAACTATGAAACCAATTAAAAAGTACACATTGAAGTTTTAAAATGAAGGCAAAGATAAAAAAGTTGCGCTAAGATACTTCGGTCCTTGTTACGGAATTGGTAAAACTGTTGATTTTTTCCTTTCATGCTGTTCCAGCACACTTGTGCGGTTTTTAAAATATTAAAGCATAATCCCATCGATTATTTTTCGTTTTTTCAGAGAAACAATTCCGATTACTGAAGAGAAATGTGGATTTTTCCGGACAGAATGAAAAAATATTTTGCTGAAAACTGTAAACTCCATTTCCCGTTAACTCACCAGATGTTACCGTTAATCATCAAATACCGCCCGTTTATTTTTTTTTTTGTTTGATGGATTTTCTGAATACCTTAATAGCGGGAATTTAAATCATTTGCAGTTTTATTGACTGAAAACTTAAAAACTGACCATACTTGTTTTGACAATTATGGTTTTGAATAAACAGGGGACTTCGTGATAACATTTATAAAGGGGCAATTTACATACAATAATTTTCTTTTTGAATATTTTGATTTTATCATAACCCAACAGAAGGGTTCATTAATCTATTTTTTCAGGTTTATTAACAGATACAGATATGAAAAACACTACTCTCCTCGCATTACTGCTGCTTGCAACAGCAACATTTAATGGATGCACCAAAGACACAACAGCTGACATCAGAGATGCCTTATGCCGCAATCAGTGTTGGTACAGCTTATGGAGCTGAAATAAGTTTTATCACCAATTCGACGGCATCCGGTTGGTTAGTAAGTCAAACATCATGGTTAAATTCGTCAGAAACTAATACGATTGCATCCCCTGAAAATTTATTGGATAACAACCTCTTAACTAATGGTGGAATATCAATGTCATATTATTCTACTACTTATACAAAGGTAATGTATCTTGATTTTGGAACTTCTAAAACCATCGATGGCTTCAGGTTTTCATACGAATTTCCAAATTGTAAGCAGGGTAAATGCAGTAACTATCCTGGTGACATTGCTTATAATTGTCTGGGTAACTTATACTACAAGAATGGAACCGGCCAATGGATCAGTGCATATACTTGTCCGAAATTGCAAACTGTAAGATCAGATCTGAGTTGTCCAATGTCAGATTCATATAAAATTGAATTTTCACCAATCAATGCAAAAGAATGGAAATTTGAGATGGTTGGAAATTATTGGTTAGGGGGCGGGTATCAAACAACTACATCTTATAATGTGAAAGGTATTGAGTTCTCAGGATATTAAAAGTTCATAATCGACAATTTTGAAACTTAAATGATTGATCAAATTCAAAAACGGGATTGCGAGCTCAGAGAAGTAAAACAGTAAAGACCGTGAAAAAAATATTCACGATCACAGCAGCCATTCTATTAGCAGCCACAGTTATTGAGCTCCTTTCAGAAGGCCGGATTTTCGGTGATTTAGAAAGTATTGATATCAAGCGAATAAAAACTTTTTCACAATTTTGAGGAAAAGTGTTGATTGAAGGGCAGCAATCGAATATGCCATAAACACCTTAATATTAACTCATAGCATCATTATTGGTTCTTATTCCTTCTCGAAAATAATTTTATACTTCTTTTCAATCTTCTTTATTTCTTCGGATGTTAAATCCTTAAACTCCTTTTCCTGTGCCATTTTTGATAATGTCCCATTGTTTTGTTCAAGAAATCGAATTAACATAGCTACCATTTTGTCTGGCATTTCAAAGCGATCATCCAACCAGACTTTCAATGTATCGTACTTTTGCAGGTACTCAACCTCCTGAGGAATTATCCTATTTATGGTAAAATTAACACAATCAAACAGGAATTCAGCTTGCGATGTAGCGTCAAAGTATCGATAATAGTCTATAGTCTCGTTGAGAACTTCAACATTATTGTCCTGTGTTTTTTTCCATTCAATAAATTCAAGTAAGGGTCGTGAATAAATTTCCAGCACTTTGCGATAATCGTCTAACTTTTCTAATATGGCTGCTGATACCGGGAAGATTATTCCTTGTGGTGCATATTTCATTATCGCTAACAAGTGATGTATCAAATAGCGATGAATTCTTCCATTACCGTCCTCAAAGGGATGAATAAAAACAAAGCCAAATGCAATATTACTAGCAGTCAGGACTGGATTAAACTGAATTTTTTCCAACAATAGAGAAGTCTCAATTAAACCATTCAATAGCGTCTCCAGATCCTGCCCCCGAGCAGAAATATGTTCAGGAATAGGTTCACCTGTTTGGCGATCGTGCTCCCCGACAAATCCTCCTTTTGTTCTTAATCCGAGGGTTATAAATCGACTATTATCAATCAATTAAGTGAGATGGCCAGGCGGTACCGGAGAAAGCTGGTCTGTGCTGGCGTTTTTTCTAATTATGAGGTCTTAATTCGGTGCTAACGGGGCTAAAACTACCTTGGAATAATCATTAATCTGGCTTCAGTATGCTCTGAGAATGCATTGCATTGTTTAAGATAGTCCTGCATTTCGTTCAGGTTATCTCCGAAAATATTTTCGCTGAATTCATGCGCCCTTTGCAACATTTTAATATATGGATCACAATCTCCTTGTCTTGTTAATTTTCTTAAAGCTCCAAGGTAATCATCTCTGAAAACTGTTGGAATGATAATCTTTGACTGATGTGCACAAGTCAACTCTGCATTCATCATTATTCTGGCAATTCTCCCGTTACCATCAAGAAATGGATGCACTTCACTTAAAATAAACATTATAAAAGCGGCTCTTGAGAATGGATGTTCCAAAGATTTGTAAAAATCATAACATTGTATCAAAGTCCCTTTTACAAAATTAAAGTCTACAAAGGAGGTATTTCCTGCAAAATTGTTTTTGTCTTTAAAAAGACCAGGACTTTTTTCCGGTCGTGCAATAAGTAGAATTTTATGCCGGTACACAAGAATACTCAGAAACTCATCAGGAGACTGTGGTGTTACTGACATTTCCCTGGTATTGGAGACAATATGAAAAGTGCCTAATACATCATGGCTGTCCTCATTCCTTGTTGGCAAAGGCTTATTTGTTTCAATAATTTTTTTTGCTTCATCTATTTCAAAAACTGTTCCCTCAATGTAGTTGGAAAAATAACTCTCAAAAAAAGCAAAATTATGAAAGGACTTAGCAGATCTGTTTTTGTCTGGTCTGTTCTTAAATTCACTTGATTTCAATTTACGGAACAGCTCTTCGAACAATTTCATCCTGGCGGGATCATAAGGAAAACCGAAAGCTCTAGCCAGGGCAATCGGCGAGGAAAGTATTTTTGACGAATGAGTCGAAAGCAAAGCGCTTATTATTTTATTTAATTTTTCGAACTCCTTTTCCATTCCTAGTTCTGTTGCAATTATCTTTGCATGATCTCTTACTTTGTTTATTTCATCTTCCCCATTTACTCTGATAATTTGCTCTAATTTACCCTCTATCTGAGATATTTTCAGACACTTTGCACTTCCACTTATATTTTTAGAGGGTTGAAGATTCTCCAAAAATGCCCTTTCCTTTTGAGAAGCATACAACTCACCTGAAATTGCATTATCGCCTTTTATAGGTTTGGGGCCAGAAAGGAAACGAAATATAATCCCAGGCAAGCTGATCTTCTTAGTATAGGAATAAGTTAAAAAGATATGACCTTCCTCTGTGGGTTGAAATTCAAATGCCGAACGATGACTCAGTACTGCTCCCGGATAAAGATTTCCAAGTATCAGGAAAATGTTTCTCCTTATTATTCCTTCAATTGGTTCAGTAAGGTTAGAAGAATATACGCGTGGAGCAATCTTCCTTATTTTACCACCTTTTTCAAGTTTGGAAATTTGTTTTGAGATTCTCGGATCTGAAGAACCAAATATTATCTCCTGAAGGTGGATAGGTAAAATATTTTCCATTATAAGCGCATTATATTGTAAAAATAGATAATAAATTCCATTAAGAGGCATATTATGGTAATTAATTTCCATATTAGATAATTTGCAGCAAATAATTTCCAGTTAAAGTAATAGTCTGTCCCGGATGCACAATTAATTACCAGCAAAATAAAATAAATGGAAAATAATTTCCATCATATGCTAAAGGATGATGAAATTGAAGCACTTCACTCTATTTTTCAGGATGTCTTTACTTTAGGTAAATAGGTGGAGCACATTATAGGCACATATTTAATATTACGCTGAAACCTCTTAGAATATCTAAATTTATGCATTAATATTTGTTTTTATGCAAAACCTGTAAGCCACCAAAATAAACAACTTCAACAACCTCCCTAGGCAAGAGGGTTATTCTGTTCGCTGTTTGCGAGATGAGGGAGAACATGAGCGATAGCGAATAACGGGTTTCAGGCTTTGCCATCGATCTTCATCAGCTGCAATGTTATAATTCCAACCTCATTTCCGCACACATGTGCGATTTTTTCACTAAGAAAAGTACAATCTGAGCAGGGAAATATTATTTGTCTTTCTTCCGGGGAAATAATATTTTCTGTTAATAAACATATTTTCTGTAGATTAACCAACGGTCATCAATTAGTTTGTATAAATCTGATGAATCTGGCATAAGTTTTGGTTAGTAATTTTGTGCTCTTTGAAATCATTAAATAATAATAATTCAATCCTTGTAGTAATTCCCTTCCACAATTATCAGGGAAATACTTCAAACAACCGGGCATTTATATTTCAAGCCGGATGAAAATTATGGTTAAAAATCATTTTTTCGGAGAATCATTTTCTCTTGCGTAAGGAAAATGATTGCCTATCCGGAAAAAATGAGGAGATATTATACTGAAATATATTACCTCCATTTCCCGTTAACTAACCAGATGTTACCGTTCATCCTGAAATACCGCCCGTTTAAATTTTTTCTAGGATAGGATTGATTTTTTTATAACTTAATGGCGGGAACTTAAATCAGTTGCAGCTTCTATGACCGGCTTTTTAAATCTGACGGAAGTAGTTTTGTCAATACTGCTTTTGAGTTTTCGGTTAGGAGTAAAAAGGTTTAATCTTCAGAAAACTTTATTATCAGGATTTAAATACTCACAAAATAGTTTGAATATGAATGACTTAACAATTTCAAAAGAACTATCCGGATTATTCGATTCGTATCAATCAGGATCATTTACCAGACAGAAATTTTATCTGTTTAAACCACAGCTTAAAAAAGTTGTGGAGAAACAAGAAGCTGAAATGCCGGAAAAAGTAATTTCCGTCATTGATAATATGTATGGGGCTGATAATGATTCGGGTCTGAAGCTGGAACTTACCAGGATGGAGGCTTTGAAATTGCTTGGGAATATGGATATCCGGTATGAGCAAAAAAACCTTATCTTTTACACAATCGACTCACTGATCAATGATTACAAGAAGGCTGAGCTGCTTTTAATTGCAGGGATAAATCCCAATGAAATATGGTGCAATACTAATCAGAAGAGAGATATTTATCCTTTACATAATACTGCTGGCTTTGGTACAACAAGAATGGTAAAACTATTACTCAGCTATGGTGCCTCCATAAATCTCGAAGACAAGAGGGGATTTACTGCTCTATTTTATGCTATTGAGTATGGAACAACAGCGATTGCAAAAGTTTTAATAGATCGAGGTGCTGACATAAACCATAAAGCCGGAAACAAAATAAACCCTCTCTATTTTGCCAGGATGAAGAAAAAACCGGAAATGAGAGAACTCTTATTAAAAGCAGGAGCAGAAGAGATGCATCCTGATGAAATAAGATCTATTGAAAAAATGACGCTTGTAAAAAAAATACTATTAACCGCCGCAGTGATTATTATTTGCCTCTTTATCGGTTATACTATTCTTGATCCATTTTCAGATTCTGCCTCATCTCATTCTTATTCGGCAAACGGATCATAAACTTATCAAGAAAAAGATCCGTAGGTTTAAGCCGACATTTGACCACAAATGTGCTGAAACCTGCCAGAATTGTCTCGGAATTCCAATTGGAATACCATTGAGTCATCCATTCCTGATGCTGTATGAATCTGTGATTATTGCCTTCATCAACAATTGTAAAGAAAAGGCATCTCTTTTCTCTACTTTAATACTATTTTTGTATAGTTTTTGTGGAAAACCTTAATTACAGCAAAAACCACTTAAAATAGATGTATTAAATATGGCAAAAGAAATTGATAATGGCACGCTTCCATCCAATAATATATATATACTAAAACTGATTGTCCTCATAATTACCTTCACCCTCGCTTCATCGATAGCATCTGCAATTGATAATGTCAAAGGACGGGTAATTGTAATTGATGCCGGACATGGAGGGAAAGACCCCGGAGCTCTCGGTTCTTTCAGTTCTGAAAAAAATATCACGTTGGCTATTGCTCTTAAAACAGGGGAATATATTGAAAAGAATATCAGCAATACAACTGTAATTTACACCAGGGAAAAAGATACTTTCGTGGAGGTCCGCGAACGTGCCAATATTGCCAATAAGAATAACGCAGATCTCTTTATTTCAATTCATGCCAACTGGGGTGATTCAAAAAATATTCAGGGAACTGAAACTTTTGTAATGGGACTTGCTAAGGACGAACAGAATCTTGAAGTGGCTATTAAAGAGAATGAAGTAATACTCCTCGAAAATGACCACTCCACAAAATATGAAGGCTTTGATCCCAAATCACCTGAATCGTATGTTATGTTTACTTTGATGCAAAACATTTTTCAGGAACAGAGCACTGATCTTGCATCAAAAATCCAGAGTCAGTACAAGCAGAAGATCAACAGGATCGACAGAGGAGTAAAACAGGCCGGATTCTGGGTTTTATTCATGACAACTATGCCAAGCGTGCTAACAGAGACCGGTTTTATAACTCATCCAGTAGAAGAAAAGTATCTGAATTCGATGCAGGGACAGGATTTTATCGCATCAGCTATTTTCAGAGCCTGCCGCGACTATATCAATGCAATTAACAGCAAGAGTAATATATTCCCTGACAAGAGTCAGATAACCGATCCTGTGGCCAGCCTGCCGGAACAGAAAGCCTCCCCTACCGGAGAAATGGCATTTATGGTACAGATAGCTTCCTCCAACTTTAAAATAGATATTACACCTGAACACTTCAAAGGTCTGAAAGATGTTGTTGAAATAAATACTGAAGATCGTTTCAGATATGTAACCGGCAGTTTTGCTGAGTACTCATCTGCAGTTAATTACAGAAAAAAACTTAAAGTATATTACCCTGATGCCTTTGTTATAGCTGTAAAAGACAACAAAGTATTACCTTTGCAGCAAGCGCTGGACCAGAAAAAAAAGAAATAAAACAAGATATAAATGAAAAAGATCTCAAATGAAGTTAAAGTTGGGGCAACGACATTATTAACAATCCTTATATTTATCTGGCTGTACAATTTTCTTAAGGGAAAAGATTTTTTCTCAAATTCTGCTTATTATTATACAGTTTATAATGAGATAGGCGGACTTGCTGAATCAAGTCCGGTTGAAATTAATGGTTATAAAGTCGGAGTGGTTCAGTCAATCGACTTTGTCACTCCTGAAAGTGGGAAACTGCTGGTTGCCTTCTCCGTAAGCAAGGATTTCAGCCTCCCTAAGAATACAGTTGCTGAAATAGTTCCCATTTCACTCCTGGGAGGAATGAAAGTTCAGTTTGTTTTTGGAAATGGTCCGGGGACATATGCCGACGGCGATACCATACCTGGTCGACTGGCTGAATCCATTATTGATAAAATGGAAACGGAGCTGATACCTGTTAAAAATAAAATTATGAACCTCATTTCCGTTCTCGATACTGTAATCATTTCAGTAAATGATGTAATGAATGATGATTTCATAAAAAATCTTGACGGATCACTTGCCAACCTTAACAGTACTACAAAAAGTCTCGACAATATTATCGGATCAAAGGAAAAGGAACTTAAAGCCACATTGGAAAATATCAATAAGTTTACCCGTATGCTTTCAGAGAATTCCGGAAAAATGAACAATACATTCACCAATATGGAAGCAATCTCCGATACACTTGCTGCTGCTGATATATTTAAAACTGTATCAAATCTGAAAACAAGTCTTGAGAAAGCTGCCACCCTAATGGATAATATGAATAATGGAAAAGGATCTGCCGGCAAATTTCTCACAAATGATACACTTTATACTAACCTGACAAACAGCCTTGGCAATTTAAACGGACTATTACAGGATCTGAAAGCCAATCCAAAAAGATATGTTCACTTTTCTGTTTTCGGGAAAAAAAGTACCCCTGCAAACTAATAATTGCCCAAATCAAGTCAATCTCACGGATATCTAATTGAATAACATTCTGTTAGGTATTGTTTTCAACTTATAGGGTACCTTTTTAAAATAATTCAGAAAATAATCTGAAGTTATCTCATTTTTCATGCATTTTCCAAAATAAAAATCCGATCTTTAAAAATATTTATTACTTAAACTGAAAAATGCGTCAAAAGTTAAGCACCGATCTTTGAATGAAGAATTTTTACTTTTTCCTCCTTTTTATGAACTAAAATTCAGAATATCTTTATCTTAAAAAACAGGCTGGAATCTTTGACAAAAAAGTACTTATTTTTTTCATTGTTTGTTAAATTTTGAGCAACTATATGTAAAGAGTTGGAATACACTGTGAAACCAAAAACATTAATGCTATGTATCTCATATTCAGCGTTATAAAAATTTTAAAAAAAATGAATTCATAAGTAGCTGATGTTTAAAACCATATACTTTTATTGAGAAAGGCAAGCAAATAAATTTTTTTTTATTAGTTTTTTTTTTACAAATATTGCTACGGGAATCAGATTGATTCCAAACCAAAATATTTTTTTAAAAACAACCTGCATGAATAAGTCACATAATGACGTTTGGAATAACTGTCTTCTGATCATTAAGGATATTATTCCATCCATCAGCTACAAGACATGGTTCGAACCTATTATCCCGTTAAAACTTGAGAACAATGTTTTAACCATTCAGGTTCCAAGTCCGTTTTTCTATGAATATCTTGAAGAGCAGTATATAGATATCCTGAGGAAGACACTTCGACGCGAGATCGGTGCTGATGCTAAGCTTGAGTATAACGTTGTTATGGAAAACAATAATTATTCCGATGGTAAACCCTATACTGTAAGATATCCTTCAAGAAATAAAATGGACCTTAACAATAAGCCGGTTCAGGTTCCATTCGATATAACTCAGCCTTCTATAAAAAATCCATTTGTTATTCCGGGTATTAAAAAAGTTCATTTTGATCCAAAACTGAATCCTGATTACAATTTCAGCAATTATGTAGAGGGAGAGTGCAACAGACTTGCCAGATCAGCAGGCATTGCTGTTGGTAATAACCCCGGAGGTACCGCTTTTAACCCGCTTATGATATATGGCGATTCCGGGCTCGGTAAGACACATCTTGCACAGGCTATCGGAATACTGGTTAAAGAGAAGCATGCAGATAAAACTGTTCTTTATGTTAATGCGAATAAGTTTCAGACTCAATTTGTTGAATCTGTGAGAAACAACAATAAAAACGATTTTCTCCATTTCTACCAGATGATTGATGTCCTTATTCTTGATGATGTTCATGAATTTGCAGGAAAGGAAAAAACGCAAGACACATTCTTCCACATATTCAACCATCTGCACCAGTCCGGCAAACAGCTGATACTTACTTGCGACAGACCACCTGTTGAACTCCAGGGAATGGAGCAGAGACTTCTTTCAAGGTTCAAATGGGGCCTGCAGGCTGACCTTCAAAGACCCGATTATGAGACTAGACTGGCTATCTTAAAGAAAAAAGCATATAATGACGGTATTGAACTGCCTGAAGAGATCTTTGAATTTCTTGCAGTAAACATCTCCAATAATATCAGAGAACTTGAAGCAGTGCTGATTTCTCTTTACGCACAGTCCACACTGAACAGAAAAGAGATAACACTTGATCTTGCAAGAATGATGGTTGAAAAACTTATCAGCACTTCAAGACGCGAGATAACTATAGAATACATTCAGAAAATAGTCTGCGATTATTATAAAATCCCAATCGATTTCATCCAGGGAAAGACCAGAAAAAGGGAGATTGTTCAGGCAAGACAGGTATCCATGTACTTTTCAAAAAGCCTTACAAAGGCATCATTGGCCAGTATCGGATCGCATATCGGTGGAAAGGATCATGCTACTGTCCTGCATGCCTGCAAAACTGTTAATAATCTTATTGATACTGATAAACATTTCAGAAACCAGATAACCGAAATAGAGAAGAAACTTAAAGTTTAATAATGGATAAAAAAGACTTTGCTGAAAAATTCTTTGAAAAATACGGTAACAGGAACAATAATCCTGTTCTTTTTTTCTCACCCGGCAGGGTTAACCTAATAGGAGAACATACCGATTATAACGGAGGATTTGTATTTCCTTGTGCTTTAAACTACGGAACATATCTGCTTATCAGAAAAACCGAAGACAACAACCTTAATTTCAGCACAATAAATTTCAGTGACGATTTCAAAACCCCTCTCTCAGATCTGTTCATCAACACAGGTAAGAAATGGATTAACTATCCGCTGGGAGTCATAAACGAGTTTCTAAAACGTGGTATAAAATTATCGGGCCTTGAGTTCCTTTATTACGGTAATGTACCAAACGGAGCAGGCCTCTCCTCCTCCGCTTCCATTGAAATGGTAACTGCTGTTGCCCTGAATGACTTTTTTAACACCGGTTTCACCACTCTTGACCTTGTTAAAATGAGTCAGAAAGCTGAAAACGAATTTGTAGGGATGAACTGTGGCATCATGGATCAGTTTGCTGTCGGATTCGGAAAAAAAGACCATGCAATTTTTCTTAATTGCGACACCCTCTCTTTTGAAAATGTTCCTCTCATTTTAAATGACTATTCGCTCATAATATCAAATACCAACAAAAAACGGGGACTGACCGATTCAAAATATAATGAACGCCGTGGAGAATGCGATAAAGCAGTTGAATTGCTTCAGGCTTACAAACCAATACGGAATTTAAGTGAGCTTAATACAGGGGAGATCGATCAGCTCGAAAAATATATTGAGGACAGTGTTGTCAGGAATAGGGCTAAACATGTAATAAGTGAGAACGGACGGGTTATTGAAGCTGTAAAAGTCTTAAAAGAGAATAATCTGATCCGCTTCGGTGAACTGATGAACCTGTCGCACGACTCACTCAGTTATGACTATGAAGTTACGGGCATCGAACTTGATACTCTTGTTTATGAAGGAAGAAAACTTCCCGGAGTTATTGGTTCAAGGATGACAGGTGCCGGGTTTGGCGGTTGTACGGTTAGTATTGTCAGAAAAGCTGATTCTGCTGATTTTATGACCCGTCTATCAGAGATTTATCAGCAAAAAATCGGGGTAACACCTGACTTTTATCTGCCTGAAATTGGCAACGGAGCAGAGAAATCAGACTTCAGCCTTTAAATATTTCTACTCTAAAACCTTCATAATTAAAACTGTAAGCATCTTCGGCTTTTACTTTTTATCCTTAAATTTCTGACTCTCAATATCTCTTACACACCTGAATCCGACAGTTGCATTCCTGTCAAAGCCCGGTGAGACTAAAAGCTGAATCTGGGTTTTATCGAGCGACTGAGGCCCTCCCTGAAGATACCACCAGCTTGAGTCAGGTTTGTAATAACTTCCTCCCCTGATAACGGTAAAATAGTTTGTGCCGTTAAAATACATATCATTTGTCATCTGCCATACATTTCCAACCAGATCAGCAACACCATACTGACTCACTCCTTTCAGGAAAGCATCTACCGGTGTGAGCCTGTTAAAAGAATTGTTACAGTAAGTCCCGTGAAATTCTTCTCCCCATGGCCATTTTCTTTTTTCAGGCCCCTGTGCAGCGAGCTGCCATTCTGCCTCTGTTGGCAGTCGTTTTCCCGCCCATCTGGAATAGGCTTGCATATCTTCGTAGCAGACATATACAACCGGATATTTCTCCTGACCCTGGGTAATCATTCCTGACTGCCAGTGTCTTAAATACCTGGTCGTATCAGCAGGCCTGTATCCTGAACTTGTTAAAAATTCATAATACTGAGCATTGGTAACGGGGTATCTGTCGATAAGAAAACTGTCAATTCTAACAACCTTGCCGCTAACTTCAGGGCATGGAATAAATTCATCATTTGAAGTAACATCAAAAGAGAAGAGAGCCCCGGGCACAAGAACCATATCGGATGGAATATCTGAAGCTTTTTTTGTTGGTTTCACATTACTGATTATCCATGGCTTTCCTCCTTTCATAATTAGTACATTTTCATCTATTAAATGCTTATTATCAATAAGTTGTATAACTATCTTGCCCTCATAGTAACCAAAAAGGTCTTTTACTCTTATGGTTGTGTCATTTAATATCCTGAACTCTGACTTTACTGTCTGATATGACGGATTTCCCTTCCATACAGTTATCCTGCCC
This sequence comes from uncultured Bacteroidota bacterium, assembly GCA_903824785.1. Classification (GTDB taxonomy): domain Bacteria; phylum Bacteroidota; class Bacteroidia; order Bacteroidales; family VadinHA17; genus LD21. Next base: position 2,247 of record CAIJYD010000099.1, on the reverse strand, counting down.
TTTCCGGCAGATTTGATTTTTATGGAATCACCAACCAACTGCGATTTGATCAGATCAGGCAGTTCTGCGATACAGTCGACCGATCCTTCCCTGCGTGTGGCTGAGAATGACGACTGCCATCCTTCCGCATTTGCTGAGATAAATGGTGAGCCTTTTTCAAAGACAGGCTTAAGGTTTTCATGGTTCCATAAAGAGACCCAATGTTTTCCTGCAGAAGTGTCGGCTTTAAAGAGTTTTCCATTTATCCCCTCGGGTCGCATGTTAAGAATTGTATAAACTGATTTATCACCCGATTTCCACCTGTTTACAAAAACATTATCAATTGTCGTTTCGAGCAGAGGTGTCCATCCGTAATCGAGGAATGCATCATTATTCTGTCTGAGGACAAATGTTGTGCGTGCAAGGAAATTAAGATCCTCCTTATAGTTTTCATCTCTTCCGCCGGGGCGAAACATATTTAATTCGGTACCGTAGCCATTAAAGAATGATATTGCTATTTCGCGATGGATCCGATCTTCTCCCACATCACAAACTCTGAAAATTGAAAAATCGGGTTTAATCAGCTTATTAAGATTCAGTTCGGGGCTGTAAAAGATCGCATTATGAACACGGCCTGAAATAATTCCCGGCATATCTTTTGGAATTGCCATCCCCTCAGAGTACATAACTACTCCCTTCCTTACGGTATCTGCGGCAGCCTGCAGCTCAAAACTTGAACTGCCTCTGGTATCAAGTATTACTCCGTCAGCTTCAGTCTCAGCTATCAGCTTTGCCATCCCTTTATAATGATCTTCCTTCGACGTACTGTTATCCCACGGATTATAAGCTATAAAGGTTCTGGTACCCGATTGCCGCGCCATTCTTGTGAAGTTCCGGAGCTGATCTGTTCCACCCGGAAGATTCCTGTACAGATCCCACTGGTTACTCTGATCAAGACCGAGGCGTGGCCAGGTAGTCCAGATTCCAAGAACATCGATGTTACCGAAAAGTTCTAAACCACGTCTCAATAAATCTGGAAAAGTATATTTCCCGGTAAGCCTGTCATAGAATTCCCGGTCCCATGCCATTTGAAGAATTATCAGGTAGCTCTCTTTTATCCATGCCAGATCTTCTCTTTTAAACAGAGAGTTATCAAACTCCTTTATATCATACATATATCTGTCTCTGAACATCATACGAAGTCCGTTTTGCCATTCCCCTGTAAATACATCAGTATGAACGGTATAAAACACTTTTGCTTTTGGAGGTAGCAAGGTCTGGTATCTCTGCTTTATTCCTCCTTCGGTGTTTGTACGACGAGCCAGGGCGCACACCGAGATCTCTTTTCTTGCAAAGAATGATGAATATCCTGATTCCCAGCTGTTATCAGGAAGTATAATCCTGACCGGACGGAACCCCGGGCGGAATAAGAATGCACGGGCAAGATCAGCAGGACCGCTTCCGGTTATATATACCGATCCGGCATTTTCGCCGAAGGGAACAACATTTGCTATGGAGATAGTGTCATCGCCTGAATTTTCGAATATAATTTCACTCTCCATGCCGAAAACAGAGGGAGCTGATGAAATGTAGGTTACCTTAAGATTGTTATCAAAGGTTTGTAGGTAGAGACTATCCTTTTTTACAGCATTAACCTCTCCTGAATTCCGGATTTTATTGTTAAGCAGAAAACTGAATGCCGGTTTGCTTTCAGGAAGTAAGATAGAGCTGCTGTCAGACAGAACCAGCGAACTGACTGCGAGACCCGGCTTATTTAAAATTCCAACACCTTGAAGTATCTGTGAATATCCTGAATATGAAGATAATACAAAAATTAGTTTAACCAGCAACACTGATTTTACAAAAGTATTCATTGATAAAAAAATGTATTGTTTAATAGCGCAAGATAAAGGATAGAAATCATTTAAAAAATGGTTTAAGTCTTTTCACATTAAAAATGTCTGAAACAATTACGGTTTGAAAACAGATTTGTATTCCGGAATCCTGAATGTTTAAATGGTGAGATCAGTAAAATATTAAACCAGGAAAGAACCAGCGATATGGCAGAATAATCAACCACCCCGGCCGCAAATAAAAATCTGCAATGACCTTATTATTTTGTATTGCGTCCACCCCTCCTTCAAAAGGAGGGGAAACTTCCATTTAACTTTGATTTAGATTAAACACCAGGCTAAAGTCCGATAAAAAAATTCTCCCCTCATTTTGAAGCTAATCTTTCATCACATCTCATTTTAAGTCAATTGCGGA
>CAIJYD010000098.1 GCA_903824785.1 uncultured Bacteroidota bacterium | reverse complement strand
TCACAGGATAAAAGTGCGAAAAACTATGTATTTCATTGTAAGTATTCTTGTTCTTATTGGAGTATACTCAATGAGGTGGAATGTTGTGATTGGCGGACAATTATTCTCAAAGAGTTTCTCCGGCTTTACAAGTTTTAAAGTTGGTTTGATTGGCCTTGACGGAACTATTATGGCCGCATTCTGGCTTCTGCTGCCTATTGGGATTCTTTCATTTCTTCTGTGGCTTTTGCCTCCATGGAAAATGGTACCTGAGGAGGAGGAGGAATAGAGTTCTCCTGAACAGCTAAGCTTTTGGATTTGTATTCTTGGTTTTTTCCAATAAATATTATATGCAATGGCAGATCAGGACAGTGAACTGGAAAAAATTAGCAAGCGTCTTCAATCTATTGAACTCAGGCTGAGCTGCCTGGAAGCTGGTATTGTAATTACTGAGAACGAAGGAAGACTCCAACCGGAAACTGAAGTTCAGGTCACGGAACCAGTTCTGCATACAGTATTGGCTGATGAAGAGGAAAAAGGGCTTGAATCGCAGATTGGACGGTTTGGTCTTGCATGGATGGGGAATATAGTCCTCCTGTTCGGTATCACATTTCTTACTCAATACTTAATGAATCTGGGTTACCTTTTTTTATCAGGTATTCTTGGATATTCAGCAGCTGCAGGAATCCTCTTCCTGGCAAATTATTTAAAGAAAGCCAATAGTCATCTGGCTTTTATGTTTAAGCTGAATGCACAGATCCTTCTCTATTATGTAACACTCAGGTTACACTTCTTTTCAGAATCTCCTGTGCTTACAAATAAAACACTGTCTCTTATTATTCTGGCGCTGATCGTTGCATTTCAGACATATTTATCAATCCGGAATAAATCGCAGGCTTTTGCTGTACTGGCTGTGCTATTTGCTCTGACAACAGGTATCGTATCTGACTCAACTCATATTCTCCTTTCTTTTGTGACAATTACTGCTGCTGGGGTAACTTATTTTTATTACAGATTTAAATGGAGCCCACTGCTTGTTGTAACAATATTTTTCACCTACATCTCTTTTTTTATCTGGATGTTTGGCAATCCGGTTATGGGTCATCAAATGCAACTTATTACAGATCAGCATTCCGGTGTTATTTATCTTTTTGCACTTGGAGCTTGCTATTCAAGCCTGTTATTGTTAAGAAAGAAAGATGAATCGCATGATGTTTTTTTGACTGGACTTACGTTTACCAATGGGACACTTTTTACTTTTCTTCTTCTGCTGATTGTATTGAGGTTCTTCAGTACGGATTATGTTTTTCTTTTCTCAGTAATAACTATCTGCTGTCTTATCTATTCAACAATTCTCTACTCACAGTCTGACTGGAACTTTGCTTCAGCGTTTTATGCCTTATATGGTTTTATGGCAATGAGTATAGCTCTTTACGGATTATTCGGAATCCCTCAGGTTTATCTGCTTCTTTCGGTTCAGAGCCTCCTGGTTGTTTCCATGGCGCTATGGTTCCGCAACAGGCTGATAGTTATAATGAACAGCCTGCTTTTTATTGCCATTAGATC